>NZ_JBCHVD010000003.1:0-307641 GCF_046736435.1 Arthrobacter sp. LAPM80 | reverse complement strand
CTCAGTCCTGACGATGTGCGGGCCGGACGAAGGGTCCCAGAGTTCGCGTGGGACACCGACGGACGCCTCGCATGGGGTGGTCGTCTATACCCAGATTCGTTGATCGTGGCCGCAGAGCTACCCATCTTTCGGCAACTGATAAACGATCCCCGAATTGACACTGCGTCGGTGAGAGCTGATCGAGACGAGCTGCCACCAAGCGCGGGCGATTGACAGGTCCACTGGATGTCCCTGTCCCGCGAGAGGTTCCGCTTACGGATGCACCAAGGCTGTGCAGACGAGTACTGAAATTTGTGCAGTCGACTTTTGAAAATGACAAGTAGCTCCGAGAAAACTGCGGCGGGTGAATTTACGCCTTGTCATGAACATGGCTTTCTCGTCGGTGTGCTTTCAAACGTTTGGTTGCCGCGACGATAAACGCGCAGATAAATGTGGCCATTAGAACGGCGAAGATCACCAGAGCAGGATTGATCCAGGCCGGAATCATGTCATAACCGGCGTTGCACTTGTCGTGGAGAGGGAAGAACCGCCCCGGTTCTAGCCAGTTCTGCGCCCGATAGTCTCTGTCAAGCAGTTGGCCGGCCTTCGCGCATGTCTCGTCAATGTCCTTACCGGAGGCGAATATCCCGATGAAATACGTAACACCGATGGCAATGAAGGACAGGAAGGACAGTCCAAGCCATCCTTTCAGTGGCATTCGTAGCACGTCAGATCGCTCCTGCGCCATTCACTGCGAGTGGAGTCGTGGTGGCCAGAAAAACAATCGTGAGTGAGATCATCGGCCCAGTCTGCCAGTAAGGGAAAGATAGTTCATCCAACACAGGGTTGATTCTGTCAATCGAGGTGACCTTTGAGGGTTACCCAGTCGGACAGCCTTTGACAGTTACGGTCAGGCGAGTTGGGCACTTCGACTGACATTGCACCGAGCCGCATGGACGGTCAATCCGATACTGACGGCCAGACTCATGAGCAGGGCCATAAAGCCCGCGGTGACGGCAATGTAGTAGCTAGCCGGGTCAGGCACGGCATCAACCACCGGCTCCATATAGAACCAAATAGTGGCACCGGCATTGAACCCAAGGATCACGATGAGAGCAGTCAGGACCCATGCGACTATCGCAATAATTTTCATCTGTATTGTTCCCCCAATTTAGGAATGGCCGTAGCCCACTGTCCTTGAATCCTAGCCGCACGGCGTTTTTAGACGCAGGTGTCCCGCAGGGGGTTCCCAAGTGGAACATCACCACTCTGGGCACCATAGTTGTGCCGGCTGTTAGCGGCCAAGACCAAATGAACCGAGTGTCGACCGGCTTGCGTGACACCCTTTATCGGAGGAAGTGACGTAGAGTTCGCCAACTGATTTACTGCACGTAGGGTTGCAATATGCATAACTTTGACGCAGTGATTTTCGATTGGAGCGGCACGTTGGTGCACGATCCCAGCACTGAGGAGCGAGTTAAATTAGCATTCGCAAGGCTTGGTCGTGCCGAACCCCATGGGGTACAAACTGTTTGTGAATCCTTGCGCCGTTGGGAACACGATCCTGACGTCGTCGCCGCGCAGGCTGGTTCCGATACAAGTGCCCGCAGATATTACGCGGCGGAGTCGTTGCACTTCCAGCGGGCGGGGCTGGACCAGGAACTTGCAGAGATCCTGTTACACGCCGACGAGTGGCCTGAAAGTCGGCCGCTGTATCCTGATGCGCTGGCAACGCTCCAGACTTTGAAGGAGCAAGGATGTCGTATTCAAGTCCTCAGTGACATTCACTTCGACATCCGCCCGCTTCTAGAGAACCAAGGAGCTGGTGAATTCATAGATGACTACGTATTGTCCTTTGAACACGGCATACAGAAACCCGACGCTGAGATTTTTGAGCTAGCGCTTGCTCGGCTAGAAGTACCTCCTAGTCGTGCCCTGATGGTGGGTGATCGCTCCACGCATGATGGTGCTGCAACGGAGAGCGGAATCACAAGTTTACTCCTGCCACGAATTGGCACACCGGATCGTCGCAACCTCTCGATCGTAAGTCTGTTGGTCGGCTGAACTGTTCCACTCAGCGTTCGGCATGTAGGACGATATGTGAAGTGAACCAGCCGACCGTGGCAGGACTTAGGCTGGGGGCATGATCTTCTCTGTGGTATTTCTTCTAGCCTGCTACGTTCTGCTAATCATTGTCATCGTGCGGTGCGCGGATGGCCGGATTGGCGTCAATGGTCTGGCAGGCATTCGGATACCTTCGATTATGGCAACCGAACAAACATGGATCGTCGGACACCAAGCAGCTAAAAGGCCGTCTCTAACAGGAATTTATTGCGCCATTATTTGCCTACTTCCAACTCCCTTTGTCCCGGGGGAAGCACTGCAAGTAGTCTTCCTTCTCGGATCGTGTCTCATCATGCTCATCGGCGTTATCGTTGGCGCGTCCGCCGGATCAAAGGCCGCAAAGCTAGTTCTAGCAACACCGTATTAGCATCAACCATGCTCGATTTACTCGATTTAGAGGGACGGTATCCTGCTGAACGTTCCGCCTACGAAACAGTGTGAACCAAGGGTCATTGCGTTTGGTGTTGCAACATCTACCGCAGCAAAAAATGCGACATTTAGCGTTGCAAACCACAGGTGACAATTGGATTTTAGTCCTAGTTCAAGCGCCCGGATGGAATCTGTCGATGACTCCTGATGAAGGGCTCAACGGTAATTAGTGATCATCTTTCGATGATGGGAAGGCGATCTCTTGCAGTGCTGCGAGGTGGTTTCGCCACACCCGCTCGCCTTCTTTGGTTGGTTTCAGCCAAGTTCGGGGGCGCTTGCCAAGGTAGCCCTTTCGGATTCCGATGTATCCAGCCGTTTCGAGTACGGACGCTTGCTTACTGAGGACTGAGTACGAAACCTGGAGGTGGCCGCGCAGTGTGGCGAAGTCGATCTCCTCCGTCTGGGCTAGGGCCGCCATAAGTGAGAATCGCACGGGATGTCCCAGTGCGTCGTTGAGCTGGTGTCGTGGGTGATCGGCAGCTAATGGCGCGCTCATCGGCGGGCCTCGTACCAGGCACACGACGTCGTCGATGCGGTCAGAAGTACAGCCACGAGACCTGCAAACCAGACCTCCCCTTGAAACAATCCGAAGGCGGGAAGCATCATCCCGGCGAACCAAAGAACTCCCCATAGTCCCATGTAGATGGCCCAGCGAAGGCCGAATCCACGCTTGTTGGTGCGGGTGAAAAAGAAGACAGTTCCCATTAGGATGAGCGCCCAAACCCCCATGAGTACCGCGGGTAGGGCTATGGGGGCACCCGGTGCCAGGCGAGCGTATGTGAAAGCAATGATTCCCATAGAAGAGACAGCACCAAGGCCGAGAAGGAAACTAATCGCGGGCCAGCTTGCACCGGATCTGACGCTGGACCCGACCTGGCCAGCCTGGTCCAGTAGAGCCTTGGCCTGCTCGGCATTCGGGGGGCTTGGGGTGGCGGTGCCGTTCATGGAGATCTCCCTGCTGAGTTGCGACTGAATAAGTCTACTCTTGCAACTATTTTCCAAATTGGCAAGTAGTTTCAGTTTCGATGTCGCTTATTGCCGTCCCGGCACCGCAAAAAGATGTAAATATCAACTATGGGTGGGTACATACGAGCGCCAATGTCGTCCCAGTCAGGGTTCGGCATACGGGCCTTGTACGGCAGGGTTTTCGGCACCAGCGGCTATTCTCTCTGTGGCCGCGCGTTTCGATGGATTTAAGGGCTACCAGGGGTTCAGCGTTGTCCCACTGTCCAAGGGCCCGCGTCCGGCCAACCATGCCATAAACAACTGCCGACTATTAGATGAATCGAGTCGGTCGGGGACGGTTGCAAGCAATACAGGAAGCTCCCAGTCCACATACTCATCCGGCCAATCCGACGAGCCGTAGCCCAGTCCGAGATCGACGTGGTGCATCTCCACCTCGCGGAGTCTGTGTGCCGGGCAACCAGCCACACCGTAATGCCCTCCGCCAAGGAAATGTCCATTGGGCCATCCTGCAGCAGTTGATTGCGTGAATATCTCTTCAAGACACTCCGTGCTGGCTTTCAGATCGGCGATGATCTCACTAGCCGACCGCGTTGCCCCGTCTTCAATCTCGATGCTGCGCTGTTGCTCACCACTTTGGTATTTAGGAACATCCCGGCCTCCCAGCGCACCTGACAGTCTTCGCGCATGGGCGTCCGCATTGCGAGCAAGATGGGTCAGTACATGGCCCACGGTCCATCCCGGCAGCCGACTTGACGATTGGACGTCCTCGTCCGTTAGCTGGGACACGCGACGCATCAACCGCCCCTGCGCTTCACGGCACAATCGGGACGCCAGTTCCGGATTACTCTCAAGATCCACGAGTACATCAACCTTTCTTCGCCACTCGATCACCGACAACTCTGCCACAAGCGCTCACAATGACATGGGATGGCAGACACTATCCAGATAAGACACCGATCAACCGTGCAGGGGTTGCTGTGATGCACCACATTCTTCACCCCTGCAGGAGCAGATCCTCGGTGTTCAAAGCAGAGTCTCTCCTGATAATCGTTAGTCTGAAGGCATGAATCAGACCCGTAGCGCACCAACAGCTTCCACTCACGGCGCTGTTCTGCATGATGAGGTTCGCCCGGCCTGGTCAGCGGAGGTGGTCTCGTGGCTATTGGGATCACCCTTGAGCGGTCCGCGACTGGCAGTACTGGATCTCGGAGCCGGCACAGGACTAGGAACACGGACCATCGCAACACTCGGACACCCCGTCACTGCAGTTGATTCCTCTGCAGACATGCTCTCCGTGCTCCGAACCGCCTGCCAGGAACTGCCCTCCGGAGTCGCTGATGGCATCACGGCCCTTATTGGATCAGCAGAATAAATCCCCTTGGGCGAACAGAGTGTCGACGCCATTATTTGCCTCCAAGCCTGGCACTGGGTCGAGCCCGAACAGGCCACAGCCGAATGTGACCGTGTACTCAAGCCAAACGGCATGATGGGCATGGCCTGGCACACCTGGGACCGCACCAACGAGTGGGTCCAGGCACTCGCTGCAATCGTCGAACCGAACGGAACCCCTACCGACCAAACACTCAGCGTGCCCGAGGAGTTGGCCGGACGAGGCACCTTTGAACGCAAGGAATGCCCCCTCAACTACGAACTGACAGTCGACCAACTCGTTCAGCTCGCCAGCTCCTGGTCTTACGTAGCGAAGAGACCGGACCGAAACGTCGTCTTGACCAAAATCCGCAGCCTGGGCGAACAAGCAGCGTCGCCTAACACAGGCCTTGTCAGATTCCCGCACATAACGGTCGCCTTTAGACTCAAACAGCCAGGACAGCCAGTCGTAGGTTAGACCCAACGGCAATTCAAGCAGACCTCATAATAAGTGTCCGCAGGAGGTTCCGCTTCTGAGGCGTTGTCCGGCACCCAGCTCGCTGAGAGCTACCTTTGAAGAATGGATTCCAATACGCGACCGTTGCACGAGTTCATCATTGACGTGGGATCGAGTGTGCAGATCAACTATTTTGATTCAGGTGGCGACGGCCACGCTGTCGTGATCTTGCATGGACTCGCTGGCAGCGCCAAGGAATTCTTCCAGACTGCGGCTGCACTCCCCGAATTCAGAACGATCCTCATCGACCTCCGGGGGCACGGCCGCAGCACCCGCCGTCCCGACGACCTTTCCAGAAAAGCCTTTATCGAAGACGTGGTTCACGTCATTGAAACAGCCGTCGGAGAGCCTGTGACACTTGTTGGCCAGTCAATGGGCGGGCACACCGCAATGCTCGTCGCCGCGGCCCGCCCCGATCTTATTCACCGGTTGGTGCTGCTCGAAACCGGGCCCGGCAGCGGCAATCACATCCAAAACGACGCCATGGGCGAATTCTTCCGTTCATGGCCAGTCCCCTTCGCGAACCATGCAGCGGCCCGCGAATTCCTCGGTGACGGCCCACTCGAAAAAGCCTGGGCAGCTGACTTGGAAGAACGCAACGATGGATTGTGGCCCAGATTCGATCCAGACGTGATGGTCTCCGCAATCAACGAAGTGTCTATGCCAAGGTGGGAAGAATGGGAATCCATCCAGGCGCCGACGTTGGTGGTTTACGGGGAAAACGGCATGTTCACTCCGGACGAAAAATCCGAGTTTGTCCTGCGTGGCCACAACACCCAGTACTACGATCTACCCGGAGCCAGCCACGACGCGCATCTCGACGCGTTCGATGATTGGGTATCCGTCCTGAATTCCTTTCTTCCAACCAAGCCCAGTGCCCGTTAGCCGTTCCCCTATGGGCAGACGCGGACGTGCACAATTCATTGGAAAATGACTCTCTGCGGATAAGTAGGGACAATGGCTCCATGCGCCTCTACCTGTCTTCATACCAACTTGGTGACCATCCCGAAGTTTTCACCGGCCTAGTTCGAGGCAGAAAGCGCGGATGGCTCATCATGAACGCTTTCGATGGTGTTGATCCTGAGATACGACGCTTAGAGACCAAACGCCAGCTCGTGAATCTCACGGGCATTGGACTCACGGCACATGAGCTCGACCTACGGGCGCACGACGCCGAGAGCCTTTCTGTGGAGTTTGGCCAACCGGACTTCATCTGGGTTCGGGGCGGCAACGTCTTCACTCTCCGGGCCGCACTGGCCCGATCGGGAGCCGACGCACTCATTGTGGATCGTCTCAGAGCGGATGCCCTGGTCTACGCCGGTTTCAGCGCCGGGGGTTGCGTCCTCGCCCCGAGCTTGTCGGGTCTCGAAGAGTGCGATCCAACAGACGATGCCTTGTCACTCTACGGAGCTGTCGAGTTCGATGGCCTCAATATTCTGGACCGACCCTTTGTGCCCCATCTTGGATCTTCGGATCACCCGGAACGCGAGATCCTGACTCAGGTGGCTGCTACTTACGCCCAAGATGGCAAACAGTACTGGGCGCTTCGCGACGGCCAGGCGTTGGTGGTTGACGGCTGCAGCGTCTCGCTGCTTTGAGAGAACACTGGATTGAGTGTTCCGGTCAAGGTTCCCCTTACGGAACGACCACCAACTCACGTCTTGCCAACACCACACCCTACGCGTGTGATGGGCGCTGGTGTCACGAAATTGGGACAAGTGACACGCTGGTGACACGAAACTGGGACAAGTGTCATCCAGCTCGGGATCCTACAACCCGCCCCGTCCGAAACACAAGATTAATCACTATCCCCAACGTTCTCCACAGTGTGGATAACCTTTCCCACAACCCACAGACTTATCCACTGCGGTTGACAACCCATTCGAACTATCCACAAGCCATCTTCGAAACTGTAGTTATCCCTAGTTGTTCACAAAGTTATCCACAGAAGTGGATAACTTTCGCATATTGTCACCGATGAACGACAAAACCGCCGGAAGAAAGTAATCCACAGCTGTGGAATTACATGTGTGTAAGTTATACCCACTGTGCACAACCTTGGGGATAAGTACGTGTACGACGACAATGGAACTACTAGAACTACAGCTCTGTAAGTTATGCCCATATGTGGACAGTACTGTGGATAACTGTCCATACGTGCGACGATGAGGTCATGGAACTAGCCGACTCACTTGAAGTCAACAGGGTTTTCCCACAGGTGCCCACCCGGGATCAAATTGACGAATATCGCCGTCTTAGTGCAGAACATGCCAGCGGTGTGGCCGTCATCAGCACTGTGCTCCGCAACCGTGACCACGCAGCCACTGTGAGCGCCTACCTGTCAGTGTCCTATGACCCCCCGACATTGCTGGTGAGCCTCTATGCGGAATCACGGATTGCGCTGGCAGTGGCCGAGTCCAAGTCATGGGCATTGTCACTGCTCACGGCAGAGCAAAAGGCCGCTGCAAACTGGCTTGCCAGTCCGGGAACCCCCATCGAGGGGCTGCTCAGCCAAATCGATTTCAGGCGCGGGCCAGCCACAGGGAACGCTGTCATTGCAGGAGCGTTGGCCTTTTTCGAGGTGGAAACCACTGCCATCCATGAGGCCGCCACTCACATGTTGGTGGTGGGCAAGGTGGTATCTATGGGGGAGGACGCGTCTTGGACGAGGGACTTGTCCCCCTTGATCCATTACGGAGGAGACTACCGCCGGCTCAGGCCGTAGTGTCGCCGGTGCATCAGTAGTGCGTCCTGGAAGTTATCCGAGGATGAAGGCGGGGAAGGTCGAGACCTTATAGACGGTCAGGGCAACGAGAATGACCACGACGGCCGCAATGCCGCCCCATTGGATCAAGTTGCGGTTTTTGGCCGGGGCGTAGGCAATTGCCACTGCGCACAGGGCGCCTGCGATCAAGCCGCCGAGGTGTGCCTGCCAGGCAATGTTGGGGATGATGAATCCGAGGGCGGCGTTGATGGCGAGCAGCACCAGGATCTGGCGCACGTCCCCGCCCCGCTTCTTCTGCGCCACAAAAAGGGCGCCAAATAAGCCGAAGACGGCGCCTGAAGCGCCAACCACCGCAGTGTCGATGGGGGAGAGCAGAAGGACGCCCACGGAACCGGCGAACGCGCTCACGAGGTAAACGGCC
The DNA here is from genome assembly GCF_046736435.1 of Arthrobacter sp. LAPM80. Lineage (NCBI taxonomy): Bacteria > Bacillati > Actinomycetota > Actinomycetes > Micrococcales > Micrococcaceae > Arthrobacter > Arthrobacter sp. LAPM80. The sequence goes on along the minus strand of NZ_JBCHVD010000003.1, from coordinate 299,112 downwards.
AGGAAACGGCCACGGCCAAAAGCCGGTTCAAGGGCATTTCCAAGGATCCACAACGCATACATGTTGAATGCGATGTGCAGGAAGTCCGTTGAGTGCAAGAACGCCGAGGTCACCATCCGCCACGGCTCAGACTCCGTCAGGAACGGGGCGTAGGCAAAGTTTTGAAAGATGAAGCCATTTGGGATCGCCAGATCAAGGGCGTAGGCCGCAACACAGATGACCATCATGGTGATGGTGACCATGGGGCGGCCGGCACGGGCGACCCCGCCGAAAATGGTGCGTCTGGAAGGCACCGCCTTGTTGGCCTGCTGGACACAATCCACGCACTGGACGCCCACGGCCGCGCTGCGCTGGCATTCAGGGCACGTTGGCCGGCCACACCGCTGGCAGCTCACATAGGTGACGCGGTCGGGGTGGCGCGGGCAGACGGGGGCTCCGGTGGCAGATCCCGGAATCGTGTAAGGCGAACTCATCGATTGGGTCCTCAATAGAAAATACAAGGAAGGCTTCAGCCGCCGGATCCATGCGGGCCCGGCGGCCGAAGCCGTGAAACTGGGAAAGCAGGTTTTGGTTAGAGCTGCTCGACGGTGACGGAGTTGATGACAACGTCCTCGCGCGGCTTGTCGCCCGCTCCGGTCGCAACGCCTTCAATGGCGTCGACAACTGCCTTGGAGGCCTCATCAGTGACATCACCGAAGATGGTGTGCTTGCCCTGCAGCCAGGAGGTGTTCACCGTGGTGATGAAGAACTGTGAACCGTTGGTTCCACGACCGCCCTGGATGCCGGCGTTGGCCATGGCGAACTTGTAGGGGTCGTTGAAGTTCAGGTCAGGGTTGATCTCGTCGTCGAATTGGAAGCCGGGGCCACCAATTCCACGGCCTAGGGGATCGCCGCCCTGGATCATGAAGTCCTTGATGATGCGGTGGAAGATGGTGCCGTTGTACAACGGTGCGGTGGTCTTCTCGCCGGTGCCCGGGTGGGTCCACTCGATCTCGCCGGTGGCGAGACCAACGAAGTTGGCCACTGTCTTGGGAGCGTGGTTACCGAAGAGGTTCACCACGATGTCGCCAAGGCTGGTGTTGATAGTTGCTTTTGCGGTTGGGATAGCAGTCATGGCGATATTCTGCCACGCCCAGGTGGGAAATTTCTGATAAGGCGGTTCATTCCGCGCCGGGCGAACTGGCAAGGGATAGTGTGGTGCCAGTTGTGGACGTAGGCTGAAACTTGAAACTGCTGATATTTGGAGGAAACGTGAAGAAGGCTGACCGCTTTACCCAAGGTTTGGAAGACTCACTGAATTCTGGCGTGCAAACTGCCGCTGATTGGGCCGCACCCCATGTGGAAACCGCCCGGGACTGGACTGCGCCCCGCATGGAAGCAGCCTTGGGCTGGGCTGTTCCACGCATCGAAAAAGGCATTGAGCACGCATCCCCGATTGTTCAGGACGGCTTGCGCAGGGCTGCACAGTACACGGCCGACGGCGTCGCAGCCGTGGCACCGATGCTCCAGGACGGCCTGGAAAAGCTGGCGCCGCGCATCTCCAATGCCGTTGATGAGGCAACCCCTCACATCCAGGACGCCCTGGACAGGACGGGTCCGGCCATCACCTCCGCCAAGGACAAGGTGGTGCAGGAGTTCATTCCCCTGTTCTCGGATAAGCTCGGGGATGCCGCCCAGGCAGTCGAAACCGCCATGGACAGGGCAAGGAACTCGCACCAGATGGAAATTGCCGCAGCCAGGCTGACTGGCAACAAGAAGGCACTGGCCAAGGCAGAGAAGGCCGCGGCCGAAACAGCCCGGAAGCTCGCGGATGAGTTGAAGAAGGCGGCCAAGAAGGACAAGAAGTCAGGAAAGGGCTGGATCGTTGTGGGCGTGCTGGTTGCGGCTGCGGCTGCCGGCGTGGCCGCGTGGAAGGCCTCCAAGCCTGTCCAGGACCCTTGGAAGACACCGGCACCCGTTGCCCCGGCGGAGGCTCCACTTCCCTCTCCAGTTCCGGCCACCGTCGCTGTAGACGAGGAAGCACCCACCAAGGCCGAGGAAACCGCCGACGCCGCGGAAGAGAAGGCCGAGGAAACCGCCGAGGCTGTGGATAAATCCGTTTCCAAGGCAGCCACCGATGTCAAGGAGGCAGCAAAGCACGCCAAGGATGCGGTTGTCGACGAACTCAAAGATGAAGCACCAAAGCCGAAGCCCACGGAGCCCAAGAAATAAAGCTCAGCTCCATTTTTCACAAGGAAGGCCGGGATCCCGCGGGATCCCGGCCTTCCTTGTTGCTTCACTGGCTTATTGCGGCGCCGTCTTCTTCCTGATGCCGCTGCGCCCCTGCCGAAGGATCACGATGGCGAGGCCGCCGAGAATCAGGGCCAACCCCACATACGTGCCTGCCGGCAACTCCTGGTGCAGGAAAATTCCTGCCAGGATGGCTGCCCCGGGAATCTCCAGCAGGATCATCATTGAGACAACCAGCGGAGAGATGGTGGCCAGCAGGTAATTGAAGATGGTGTGCCCGAATATCTGCGCGGCCACCGTCACGCCCACAATGCCCCACCAGGCCTCCGGGGGGATGTTGACCAATGGCTGGCCGAACACCAGGCACAGCACGAGCAGGATCAGCGAGCAGAGCGTGTAGCAAAGGCTGGAGTAAACGCTAGTTGAGAGGGTTTTCCGTGCCATTGACCCGGCCAGCGTGTACATGGCCGCCAGGGCGCCTCCCGCCAGGGCCAGGAGATCACCGATGAGCGCTTCGCGGGAAACGCCGATGTCGAAGCCCGTGATGACGACGACGCCGACAAGTGCCGTTCCCAGGCCCATCAGGACGGGCCTGGGCGGCTTGGCTCCCCGCAGCCACTGGAACAGGGCTATCCAGGCAGCCTGAAGGCATACCAGGGCCGTTGCGGCCGCAACGCTTGTCAATTTCACGGACGTGACAAAGCAGGCGAAGTGGAACGCCAGGGCCGTTGCGGCAATAGCAGTGAATTTCACTTCCTGCCGGGTCAGGGACGCCAGGAAGCCGGGGCTTTTGATCAGTGCCGGCGTTCCAAGCACGAGCGCCCCGAAAACGTTGCGCCACAGCGCAATGGTCAGTGCGGGCGCCATCGTGGCCGCCATGATGGGGCCCGAGGCCGAAACACCCAGAATGCCCACTACGGCCAGAAAAAATATCACCGTACAAGCCTAGGGCACCGGCAACAGCTGCCACCCCACACCCATCAAAGCCCCAGCGGTCAAACAAAAAGAATCCCGGTCCAAAGGACCGGGATTCTCTTCTTATGGTGGAGGCACGGGGACTCGAACCCCGAACCCCCTGCTTGCAAAGCAGGTGCGCTACCAATTGCGCCATGCCCCCATAATGCTCATTTAGTATATATGAAACTTGGTAAAAGATTCAATTTACTGAATCCGTTGCCTTGCTCCACGCTGTCTTCACAACTTTGGATTCCCGCCATTTCTTATTCAAGAAAATTGCACCAGCCAAAACCGTTACCAATATCAGCAACTTCTTCACTGCACACCATCCTTCAAACAAGAACCAACCGGTTCCGTGGGCGTACCTGGACTTGAACCAGGGACCTCTTCGTTATCAGCGAAGCGCTCTAACCGCCTGAGCTATACGCCCTCAGTGACCCTCACCGGGCCGAGACAAAACATTACCCCACAGAATCCCAAAGTTCAAAATCGGCGGGTCTCGGAGTCTAAAAGACCCGCCGATTCAAGGAATTTTTGGTGCTGGTTGTGCGGTGAACCAGCTGTTAGTCGTCGGTCAGAGTCACACCAATGCCGCCCACAAGGGTGGCAGAGATGTTGTACAGCCAGGCCGAGAGGACCGAAAGGGTTGTCAACAACACGACGTTGACAACGGCGACGATGGTCGAGAAAGACGCCACCTGCCCCAATGACGCAACGCTCAGCAGGTCGAAGGGCTTGCCGCCCTCCTTGCCCTGGATGTCATTGATGAAGGAATTTACCTTGTCGAACAGTCCAATGGTGTCCAGCACCGACCACAGCACGATGGATGCCACGACCGTGACAATGCCAAGGGCCACGGAGAGCAGGAACGCCATTTTCAGCACCGACCACGGGTCAACCTTGCTGACCAGAAGGCGTGCGCGGCGCGCCTTCGCCTTCGGCGCAGGCTTCACGAGCGTCGGCGGTGATTTCGGCGCCGGCCGCTTTACCGCAGAGGCTCCGGCCGCCGCCGGAGCGGTGCCCGGTCGCTGCGCAGGACGCTGTGCGGGTCGGGCCGGGGCACCTACCCTTGGTGCGGAACCAGGCCGCGGGATGGGGTTGTTGGTGCTCAATCGGTACCTCCAGTTATTCCGTCATTACGGTTTAACGGTACTTCATCAACCTGTTGGTTTCCTTCGAGCCCTTCAACACCCGTCACTTCACCAGCGGCGGTGTCCTCCAGGTCTTCGTCTTCCTCCAGGCCGCGCTCACTGTTGCGGGCAATTCCGATGATGCGGTCATTCTTGTCAGGCTTGGCGAAGATGACACCCATGGTGTCGCGCCCCTTGGCCGGCACCTCCGAGACATCGGAGCGGACAACCTTGCCGCCTCCCATGACCACAAGAACCTCGTCATCCTCCTGGACGATCAAGGCGCCGATGAGGTCGCCGCGGTCCTCCACGAGCTTGGCAACCTTGATGCCAAGGCCGCCTCGTCCCTGCAGGCGATATTCCTCAACAGCGGTCCGCTTGGCATAGCCTCCTTCTGTGACAATAAACACAAAAGAATCCTCGGTGACGACATTAGCCGAGAGCAGCTCATCAAAGTCACGGAATTTCATGCCCGTGACACCCGAAGTTGCACGTCCCATGGGCCGCAAGGCCTCGTTGCTGGCCGTGAAACGGATTGACTGGCCCTTGCGGGACACGAGCAGCAGATCGTCGGTGTCAGACACCAGCTGGGCGGAGACGAGTTCATCGCCGTCGCGCAGGTTGATGGCAATGACGCCGGCCGACCTGTTGGTGTCGTAGTCCTCGAGGGAGGTCTTCTTGACCAGGCCGTTCTTGGTGGCCAGGACCAGATACGGGGACTGCTGGTAGTCCTTGAGCTCCATGACCTGTGCGATCTTCTCGTCAGGCTGGAACGCCAACAGGTTGGCAACGTGCTGGCCCTTGGCATCACGGCCGGCCTCGACCAGCTCGTAAGCCTTGGCGCGGTACACACGTCCGAGGTTGGTGAAGAACAACAGCCAGTGGTGCGTGGTTGTCACAAAGAAGTGCTCGACGACGTCGTCGCCCCGAAGCGCTGCTCCCTTGACCCCCTTGCCGCCGCGGTGCTGTGAGCGGTAGTTGTCGCTGCGGGTTCGTTTGACGTAGCCCCCACGGGTGATGGTGACAACCATTTCCTCTTCGGGAATGAGGTCTTCCATGCTCATGTTGGGGTCGTAGCCCATCATGATTTCGGTGCGCCGATCATCACCGAAGCGTTCGGTGATTTCTGCCAGTTCATCGCTGACAATGCCGCGCTGGACTTCGGGATCGGCCAAAATGCGGTTGAACTCGGCTATCATCCCGAGCAGCACTTCGTGCCTGTCGGTGATCTTCTGGTGTTCAAGGGCGGCCAGGCGGCGCAGCTGCATGTCAAGGATGGCCTTGGCCTGGATTTCATCAATGTCCAGCAGTCGCATCAAGCCGTCGCGGGCTTCCTCGGTGGTGGAGGAGGCCCGGATCAGGGCAATGACGGCGTCGAGCGCGTCGAGGGCCTTCAGAAGGGCACGCTGGATATGTGCCTCCTCCTCGGCCTTGCGCAGGCGGAACCGGGTGCGGCGGACAATGACGTCCATCTGGTGGGTCACCCAGTGGCGGATGAATGCATCCAGCGGCAGCGTGCGCGGCACGCCGTCAACGATGGCAAGCATGTTGGCGCTGAAGTTTTCCTGCAACTGCGTGTGCTTGTAGAGGTTGTTCAGGACAACCTTTGCCACGGCGTCGCGCTTGAGCACGATGACCAAACGCTGGCCCGTACGGCCCGATGTTTCATCGCGAAGGTCGGCAATGCCGGAGATCTTGCCGTCCTTGACCAGATCGGCGATCTTGATGGCAAGGTTATCGGGGTTGGCCTGGTAGGGCAGCTCCGTGACAACCAGGCAGGTGCGTCCCTGGATTTCCTCAACGTTGACAACCGCGCGCATCGTGATGGAGCCACGGCCCGTGCGGTAGGCGTCCTCGATGCCCTTACGGCCGAGGATCTGCGCACCTGTCGGGAAGTCCGGGCCCTTGACGCGTTCGATGAGTGCCTCGAGCAGCTCCTCACGCCCAACATTCGGGTTGGCCAGGTACCACTGCACACCCTCGGCGACTTCCCGCAGGTTGTGCGGGGGAATGTTGGTGGCCATGCCCACGGCAATGCCGGAGGAACCATTGACCAACAGGTTGGGGAACCTCGAGGGCAAAATGGTCGGTTCTTGGTTCTTGCCGTCGTAGTTGTCCTGGAAATCGACGGTTTCCTCGTCGATGTCCCTGACCATTTCCATGGCTAGCGGGGCCATCTTTGTTTCCGTGTAACGCGGGGCCGCAGCACCGTCGTTGCCGGGTGAGCCAAAGTTCCCCTGGCCCAGGGCCAGCGGGTAGCGCATGGTCCAGTCCTGGATCAGGCGCACCAGGGCGTCGTAAATGGCTGAGTCACCGTGCGGGTGGTACTGGCCCATGACCTCGCCGACCACGCGGGCGCACTTGTTGAACGAGCGCTCGGGGCGGTATCCGCCGTCAAACATGGCGTAAAGCACGCGGCGGTGGACAGGCTTGAGGCCGTCCCGGACATCGGGGAGCGCACGGCCCACAATGACAGCCATGGCGTAGTCAAGGTAGGAACGTTTCATCTCCTCCTGGAGATCAATTTGTTCAACCTTGTCGTGCATGACCGTTCCAACAACAACTTCATTTCCAGCGTTGTCCGGCGTTGGCGCCGAAGGATTCTGGGGTGTTTCGTCACTCATAATCGTATATATTCCATTCCCAATATATGTCTGGCTCGAACTATAACTAGGGGGCTATATTTGCCCGGGTCCTAGATATCGAGGAACCTGACGTCCTTGGCGTTTTGCTGGATGAAGTTGCGGCGTGATTCCACGTCCTCACCCATGAGGATGGAGAAAATCTGGTCTGCTTCGGCGGCGTCTTCCATGGTGACCTGCAGAAGTGTGCGGTGGGCCGGGTCCATGGTGGTGTCCCACAGTTCCGTGTAGTCCATTTCACCCAGTCCCTTATAGCGCTGGATGCCGTTGTCCTTGGGGATGCGGCGTCCTGCGGCTGCACCTGCGGCCAATGCTGCGTCGCGTTCCTTGTCGCTGTACACGTAATCGTGCGCCGCATTGGACCACTTGATCCTGTACAGCGGCGGCTGGGCAAGGTACACATAGCCGCTTTCAATCAACGGGCGCATGTAGCGGAATAGCAACGTCAGCAACAAGGTGGTGATGTGCTGTCCGTCAACGTCGGCATCGGCCATCAGGACGATCTTGTGGTAGCGGGCCTTTGCTACGTCAAAGTCCTCGCCAATGCCGGCACCGAAGGCCGTGATCATGGCTTGGACTTCGGCGTTGCCAAGGGCCCGGTCAAGGCGGGCACGCTCTACGTTGAGGATCTTTCCTCGCAGGGGCAGGATCGCCTGGGTGTGGGGGTTGCGCCCTCGCACGGCGGAGCCGCCTGCGGAGTCACCCTCCACAATGTAAATTTCCGAAATTGCCGGATCCTTGGACTGGCAGTCCTTAAGCTTTCCGGGCATGCCGCCGGATTCAAGCAGGCCCTTTCGGCGGGTGTTTTCCCTGGCCTTCCGTGCAGCCAAACGGGCCATGGAGGCCTGGATGGACTTGCGGATGACATCGCGTGCGGGACCGGGGTTGCGCTCGAGCCAGTCGCCGAGGCCATCGGTAACAACACGCTGCACAAAGCCCTTGACTTCCGAGTTGCCCAGCTTGGTTTTTGTCTGGCCCTCAAATTGGGGTTCGGAGAGCTTCACCGATATGACGGCCGTGAGGCCTTCACGAATGTCATCCCCTGTGAGGTTGTCATCCTTTTCCTTGATGATGTTCTTCTCACGCGCATAGCGGTTGATCAAGGACGTCATGGCTGCACGGAACCCCTCTTCGTGGGTTCCGCCTTCGTGCGTGTTGATGGTGTTCGCGTAGGTGTGGACGCTTTCCGAGAACGAGGTAGTCCACTGCATGGCGATTTCAACAGCCATGCTCCGTGAGGAATCCTCGGTTTCGAAGGCAATGACGTCCTCGTGGACGGGCTCGTACTTCTTGGACGTGTTCAGGTGCTTGACATAGTCGAGCAGGCCGTCCTTGTACTGGTAGACCACCACACGCTTGCCGGTGAGAACATCCTTGCCCTCGGGGATCGCATCAAGATCGGGGTCTTCGTCAGGTGCGGCATCAACTGAACGCTCGTCGGTGAGCGTAATTTTCAGCCCCTTGTTCAGGAAGGCCATCTGCTGGAAGCGCGCGCGCAGGGTTTCGAAATCGAACTCGACCGATTCAAAGATCTCCGGGTCCGGGTAGAACGTTTGGGTCGTGCCCGTTTCGTTGGTGACTTCACCCTTGACAAGCGTGCCCTGGGGCTTTCCGCCGTCGGCAAAAGTCATGCGCCACACGTATCCCTGACGGCGAATCTCCGTATTGACCCTGCGGGACAGCGCGTTGACAACCGAAATACCAACGCCGTGCAAACCACCGGATACGGCGTAGCCACCGCCGCCGAACTTTCCACCGGCGTGCAGGATGGTCATGACGACCTCAACAGTGGGCTTGCCCTCGGTGGGGTGGATGTCAACGGGAATACCTCGGCCGTTGTCAATGACCCTGACACCACCATCGGCGGTCAACGTGATGTCAATGTGGTCGCAGTATCCGGCCAGTGCCTCATCCACCGAGTTGTCAACGACTTCGTAGACCAGGTGGTGCAAGCCCCGGGGGCCAGTGGAACCGATGTACATGCCAGGGCGCTTGCGGACAGCTTCCAAGCCCTCCAAAACAGTGATGTCACTGGCATCGTAGTGACTTGTGTCGGCTGGCGCGGCAGGTGTTTCGGTGACTGCAACCTCGCTTGGCTGCGTGTTTTCCGATTCTGGATTCACGGCACTATCCGAATTGTTCGTCGTCACAGGCGCGTTCGACCCCTCTTGTTGTTCAGCTCGATTGCCAACATTGGAACGGGCACACGGCTGTCATATGCCAGTGCGTCATTTCCTCTGGGAAGGCAGATAAATACCGCTCTCTAGGCACCTGCAAAAGCTGGCACAGCGCCGCAGAGAGACGGTTATACACCAATTCTACCTTGCGGCGGCACCATATGGGTGCCCAACCTGCCCTGAAACGCCAGAAAACCGGCACAGGACGCAATTGTTGATCCATCTTTAAGGAGCTGTACGCCCGACGGCGTTTGAAAGCGCCTGCAGCGCGTTGTGGACTATCCGTAGGTGTCCCTTGGACCACGGCCCTTGACATGCCTGAAGCCCTTGCGCCAACTCGGTGCAGCGGGCCCAAGGACTTGGATTTTTGTCACGACGCCCCTTCCAAGTTCCACATCAAATTTGGCCAGAAGCGAGGACGAAAGAAGCCGCAATTGCGTGGCCCAGCTGGTTGAATCGCACCTGACATGCAACGTTGTTGCTTCAAAACTCTCAGGTCTGCAGTGGGCGGCGATGTCCGCCCCCACCAGGGTGTCCCATTGGGACATGACGGATCCAACAGCCAGGGGGGAGCTCCAACCGCGGTCTGACACCAGTCTGCTGACGACGTTCCCCAGTCCCTGGGGGTCCCTGCCACCGCCATATTTGGCATCGAGAAAGGGTTTCCGGTTCCCCTTCGTTGCGGGTTTCTCACCCAGACGGTTCCGCGGGATCCGCAACTCCCCGCGGCTTTTGGCAATCCGACGCATGCGGTTCAATGCCGCCTGCGCGGCATCAATTTCCGTTGTATGGTCGTTGTCCGCCGCTTCCTTGCGGTGTTTTTGGCCGGTTGGATCAGTATTTGAAAAGCCCGGGGGCTGCTCACTCATCGGGAATCACTCCGCCAGGAATCACCTGGACGGTTGAGCCCGACAATTCCTCGGGTATGTCCTCGCCCACGGCCGCCGTCACCAGGACTTGTTCCGCCGAGGCGACCATCAGGGCAAGCTTGCGGCGTCTTTGGGCATCAAGTTCAGCAAAAACATCGTCGAGGATCAGGATTGGCTGGTTTCCCGCCACGTGCCTGTCTTCATCAAGCACATGGAACGAGGCAAGCCGCAGCGCAAGAGCAATGGACCAGGATTCCCCGTGTGAGGCGTAGCCGCGGGCGGGCGCCTGGCCCAAAAGAAGGTCCAGCTCGTCCCGGTGCGGCCCGACCAGCGACATTCCGCGTTCCAGCTCGCGCGTCCTGGACTGCACCAGTTCAACCCGGTATTTTTCGGTGAGTTCCTCAACCGTGCACAGTGAAAGATCAGGCAGGTCCTGCCCGTCTGAAGCAGCCCCACTGGCCGGTTCCCCGAGGGTGTCGGGGAATTCGGCGTCGTACATTCCCGACTGGACCTGGGAGGCCGGACCATCGAGGCTGCTGCGGTAAATCGCGCGCAGAAGCTTTGACCCGTCGGTCAGCTGTGCATAGGCCTCGGCCATGTGGGGGCGCAGCCTGTTGAGTAGATCAAGCCTTGCCGCGAGCAAATTAGCGGCCACAACAGCCAGGTGCATATCCCACACATCCAGGGTTGCAAGATGTGTTTCGGAGACGCCGGTGCGGGAAAAATGCTGAGAACGCGCGGATTTCAGTAGGGCATTGCGCTGTTTGAGCACGCGGTCATAATCGCTGCGGGTGCCGGCATGCCGTGGAAGCAGCACCACCAGCAGATCATCAAGAAAACGACGCCGATTGCCCGGGTCACCCTTGACCAGCGCCAGATCCTCAGGTGCAAAAAGGACCGTGCGGCACAGGCCAAGGACATCCCGGGCGCGGACGGGGTTGGCCCGGTTGATCCGCGCCCGGTTGGCCCGGGTCGCATTGACTTCAACTTCAACCATGACTTTTTGTCCGCCGCGCACCAGCTGGGCGCGGATCAGCGCCTGCTCGGTGCCAAAACGCAGCAACGGTCCGTCACTGCTCACCCTGTGGGAGGAAAGAGTTGACAGGTAGCCAATGGATTCCACCAGATTGGTTTTGCCTAGACCGTTGGAGCCAACGAGCACGGTGACGCCTGGGCCCAGCGTCAGATCGACCTGGGCATAACTGCGGAAATCCGTCAGGGAAAGATGTTCAAGATACATGGGGCCGGTATTTATCCACCGCTAGGAACCTGCAGGTTTTGTGGCATGACCACCAAATTGATGGCGCAGTGCCGAGACCATTTTCATGGCCGGTGAGTTATCTTCACGTGAGGAGAAGCGGGCGAAAAGTGCTGCAGTGATGGCAGGTGCCGGAACCGCGTTGGCAATGGCCTCTTCCACGGTCCATCGTCCTTCACCGGAATCCTCAACGTAATCATCAATGGATTCAAGTCCCGGATCCTCGTCGAGGGCCTTGACCATCAGGTCCAGCAGCCAGGAGCGGACAACCGTTCCCTTTTGCCATGCACGGAAGGTTCCTGGCAGGTCCTGGATGATGTCTTTTTTCACCAGCAGCTCGTACCCCTCGGCATAAGCCTGCATCAGGCCATACTCGATGCCGTTGTGGACCATCTTGGCGTAGTGGCCTGCGCCGATATCACCAACATGGACAAAACTGTCGGCGCGGTCTCCCTCCGGACGGAGCACATCCAAGACCGGAAGTGCCCGGGCGACGTTTTCCTCCGAACCACCTGCCATCAGTCCGTAGCCGTTTTTCAGGCCCCAGACCCCGCCGGAAACGCCAACATCCATGAATCCAATGCTCTTTGAGGCCAGCATTTCACCGTGTTTTTGGTCCTCGGTGAAGCGTGAGTTTCCGCCGTCAATGAGCAGGTCTCCCGGTTCAAGCAGGTCAGACAGGCTGGTGATGACGGAGGATGTGATGTTTCCTGAAGGCACCATGACCCAGATGAGCCTGGGTGCGGGAACAGCGGCAACCAACTCAGCCAATGACGCAACATCGCTTACCTCGGGGTTTTGGTCAAACCCCGTGACCTCAATTCGGGCGTCCCTGAGGCGGGCCCTCATGTTGAAGCCCATTTTGCCAAGTCCAACGAGTCCAATATGCACGTGCGTAGCTCTTTTCCGTGGGTTGGGTGCTGATTGTGGGGAGGCAGCTGCTGTTGCTTGAAGGCTACTGGTTGGGCAGCCTCACCGGCATGACCAGGTAGCGATATTCATCGCGGCGTTCGCCGTCGATTTCGTCCTGGGCACTGAGCATGGCCGGCTTGGGTGCCGATGTGAAAGAGAACCTGACGTATTTGCTGTCAAAAGCGCTCAAACCTTCACTGAGGTAGTGCGGGTTGAAAGCAACCGTGATCTCATCGCCAACGAGTGAGGCTTCAAGGTTCTCGGAAGCCTGGGCATCTTCACCTGTACCTGCGTCAAGGGTGAGTTGGCCGTCGGTGAAAATCAAACGGACAGGGGTGTTGCGTTCGGCAACGAGGGAAACGCGGCGAACAGCTTCAGCCAGCACACTGGTCTCAACCGTTGCGTGGATTGGCGTGGTGTCCGGGAACAGCGATCGGATCTTGGGGTAGTCCCCATCCACCAGCAATGAGGTGGTCCGCCGTCCGCCGCTTTCGAAACCAATCAGTTCGCTGTTGCCGGAGAGGGCAATGTTGATGTTTCCGGAACTGCCAAGGGTCTTGGCGACTTCACTGAGAGTCTTGGCCTTGACCAATGCACCCGCGGAAATGTTGGGTGAGGTGGGGTTCCAACGAATTTCACGAAGGGCCAGCCGGTACCTGTCAGTTGCAAGCAACGTGATGAGGTCGCCTTCAATTTCCATCTTCACGCCTGTGAGAACAGGCAGTGTGTCGTCCTTGCTGGAGGCGATGATGACCTGGGACACGGCCTGGGCGAACGCTTCGCCGTCGACAGTTCCGCTGATTTCTGGAAGGGCCGGCAATTCCGGATAGTCAGCGACAGGCATTGTGGCCAGGTGGAACCGGCTGCTGCGGCAGGTCAGGGTGACTTTGGTGCCGTCGGTTTCAACGTCAACGGGAGCCGCCGGCAGGCTGCGGCAAATGTCGGCCAGCAGTCGGCCGGAAACCAGGATGGTGCCCTCTTCGGAAATATCAGCCGGAATTTGCAGGCGCGCTGAGATCTCATAGTCAAAACTGGCCAGGCTCACCGTTCCCGCTTCGGCCTTCAACAAAAGACCTGAAAGCACGGGCACGGGAGGGCGGGGTGACAAGGATCGTGCGGCCCAGCTGACTGCTTCGGTCAGAACATCCCGTTCGACTCGGAACTTCACGGAAGGGTGCCGCCTTTCATGGTGCGAAAAATTTTGGTTTTGCGTTCCTGGACGCCCCTCCGTCGTGGACGGAACGCACCAAGGTTGGAATTACATGCTTGGAGACAGCTTAGCCCCTTGATCTGCCCATTTGGGCATCGGTCTAAGCATCTTGGGATGGGCTGGACGGGGGGAAAACAAATGTTCTTTGAAACGAATAATTCTTGTAGTTCGTAGTGTTAATAAGTCCTGTGGATACTGTGGATAACTGACCTGGACCACGTGGTTCCGCCGAAGTTGCCTGTGCACAGCCTGTGGGGACGGACCGCTTGCGGCTGTGGGGAGGAGTGGAGAACTTTTTGGGTGGATTTAATGATCCACAGGTGACCGGGGAGTTATCCGCAGGAAGAAGGGGTTTGTACCCCGGTCATCCACAGGCTTATCCACACCTGTTAATTTCTCAATTTTTTTAATCCGCTGCGCGGATTACCCTTCGCGCTGCTGCTGCTTGATCTTGTTGGTCAGTTCCGTCACCTGGTTGTAGATGGCCCGTCGTTCTGCCATCAACTCCCGGATCTTCCGGTCTGCGTGGATCACTGTTGTGTGATCGCGCCCACCGAATTCCTGCCCAATTTTGGGAAGGGACATGTCAGTCAGCTCCCGGCACAGGTACATGGCGATCTGCCGGGCCGTCACCAAGGTCCGTGTACGTGATTTGCTGCAGAGTTCTTCAAGGGAAATGTTGAAGTAGGCCGCCGTCTGCCCGAGAATCGCTGTTGAGGTGATCTCCTGTGCGCCGTCGTCGGTAATGAGGTCCTTGAGCACCAGTTCGGCCAGGCCGACATCCACCGGCTGGCGGTTCAGGCTGGCGAACGCGGTGACACGGATCAAGGCGCCTTCGAGCTCACGAATGTTCGTGGAGATCTTGGATGCAATGTACTCAAGGGCGTCATCGGGGGCCGAAAGGCCCTCCCCGATGGCCTTTTTGCGTAAAATCGCGATGCGGGTTTCAAGTTCCGGCGGCTGGACATCCGTCAACAGGCCCCACTCAAAACGTGAACGCATGCGCTCCTCAAAGCCCTGAAGCCGCTTGGGGGGAAGGTCGGAGGTGATGACGACCTGCTTGTTGTGGTTGTGCAGTGCGTTGAAGGTGTGGAAGAACTCTTCCTGGGTGGCATCCTTGTTCGCCAAAAACTGGATGTCATCAATGAGCAGGATGTCCACATTGCGGTAAAGCTGCTTGAAGCTGGCACCTTCGTCGTCGCGGATGGAGTTGATGAAGTCGTTCGTGAACTCCTCGGAATTCACGTACCGAACACGAATCCCGGTGTACAGGCGTCGAGCATAGTGGCCGATGGCGTGCAGCAGGTGCGTTTTGCCCAGGCCGGAATCGCCGTAAATGAACAACGGGTTGTAGGCCTTGGCCGGCGCTTCGGCAACGGCGACGGCGGCTGCATGAGCGAACCGGTTGGATGAGCCAATGACAAAGGAGTCAAAGACGTACTTGGGGTTTAGCCGGCCGAACTCCTGGGATGTGCTGGGCAGCATCGGGGAAGGCTTGGAGATGTTTTCCGCCGGTTCGATGCGATCGGTGCGCTCGATGCGGGATGAATGTTCAATGAGATCGGAACGTTCTGCGCGCACGACAACCGGTGCGGTAGCCGGCTCGTCCTCCTTGGCAGGAGGGACTAGGTCCGCATTGACGCTGAAAGCACAGCTGATTTCTTCGGAAAAGACCTGGCCCAGGGCGTCATTGAGCGCGGTGCTGAGCTGATTTTGCAGGACCTCGCGGGTCAGTTCGTTGGGAACAGCCACCAGAAGGGTGTTCCCAATCAAACCCTGAGGCTGGGTAAGGACGACAAAACCGCGCTGACGGGGGGAGACCCGTTCATCCTGCTCCAGAATCCTGATGACACGCCGCCAGGAACTTCCAACGTCATTGATGTCCTCAGTGCTCATCGACCGTTCCGTCCTTACTACCGGCTGGTGTGCCGGAATGTTTGTTTTTGCGTTCACACTGCCGTGACTTCCATTACACAACGCAGGGTCATGGTTTGTACCCGCGGGTAGGCGTCAAATTGCAGTAATCCACAGAGTTATGCACAGACGTGGATAACTTGCTACGGGCTTAGCCTAGAGGATGAAAACGCCAGAAGATAGCGAGGGAAAGCCCTTGTGGATAAATATCACAGGGCTGTGGGTAAATGCGGTCCATCCACAGGTATTGTCCACGGGGTTGTGCACAGCTGTGGATGAAGCATAGGGATATCTGCGACTTGCCCCAAACGGGGAAAAGTCCCCCCAAAATCCCGGTCCAGGCGTTCCCTCCTCGGATCCTTCGTTTGACTCAGCGCCCTTAAATGACCTAACGTTGTGAAGTCCCATGTGTCTGCTTTGCGCTCTTGCGTGCGCTTCTTGTAATAGAGAAGCGAGAAGCGGGCATCCATAAACTTAGCGTCGACCCCTTTCTTAGCTACGGGCAAGGCGCATCTTTGATTGTCTTGGAGTAACTACCGTGAGCAAGCGGACTTTTCAGCCGAACAACCGCCGTCGTGCCAAGAAGCACGGCTTCCGCCTTCGTATGCGCACCCGTGCAGGCCGCGCCATTTTGGCCGCCCGTCGCACCAAGGGTCGCGTAGAGCTGTCGGCCTAAACAATAACTGCTTGACGATTCGTCGAGCCTTAGTGAAGTAGCGGTTGATCGCAAGGTGCTGGCCACCAAGAATAGAATGCGGACTTCCGCCAACTTCTCACATACTGTACGTTCCGGCGTCCGCAATGGACGCCGGAACTTAGTGTTATATATGGTGTCCACTTCTCCGGATGAACCCAGCCAGGTTGGGTTCATCGTGGCGAAGACCGTTGGGAACGCTGTGACCCGCAATCTCGTTAAGAGGAGACTGCGGGAAATAGTTGTCGAAACGATCAGACAGCGACCTCATGGAATCAACGTGGTGGTGCGGGCCCTGCCCGTTTCCTCCGACGCTTCCTACAGTGAGCTTGTCACGGACTATCGCAAGGCATTTTCCACGGCTTCTTCCCGTCTTCACGGGAAGGTGGAAAACCCTTCGCCGGTGGCACCAGCACCTGCAGTAGACAAGGTTCACGTGTCAAAAGGAGAAGATGCTTTGTGATCCCATCACAAACGCAACGCCGCGCACACGGCTGGCATGCCGTCGTCGTGCGTTTCTTGTGGCATTTTCCCCGCAATATTCTTATTATCGTTTTGAAAATGTACCGGCGCGTCATCTCACCCACATATGGGCAGGTGTGCCGGTTTTTTCCGTCATGTTCGGCCTATGCACTGGAAGCTGTGACCGTTCACGGCGCCGTCAAGGGCAGTTGGTTTGCTGCACGCAGGGTCGTGCGCTGCCATCCCTGGAGTGCAGGCGGGCTGGATCCGGTACCTTCACCGGCCAATGTTAATTGGGATGACCCTTCCACGGTGCCCCTCATTGTCCAGCTGAACCACCCGGATGTATTTCTGGCCAAGCAACAGGCATCACAAAGCCGCAAAGCGGTTTGAGGAGATAGATAAAGAAATATGGGCTTCTTCAACACAATTCTGTTCCCCTTCAAATGGGTTGTCTCATGGATCATGGTTGCCTTCCATGATGTTCTGACCTTCCTGGGGATGGATGCTGCCTCAGGCATCACATGGACACTGTCCATCATCGGCCTGGTACTGGTCATCCGTGCTGCCTTGATTCCTGTGTTTGTCAAGCAGATCAAGGCACAGCGAGGCATGCAGGCATTGCAGCCGGATATGAAGAAGCTCCAGGCCAAGTACAAGGGCAAGACCGACCAGCTGTCCCGTCAGGCCATGGGCCAGGAACAGATGGCTCTGTACAAGGAGCACGGCACCAACCCGTTCTCCGCATGCCTGCCCATGCTGATCCAGATGCCGTTCTTCTTCTCCCTGTTCCAGGTACTTTCAGGGGTTTCCAAGGCTGCCAGCACCGGCACCACCATTGGGGCCATGAACTCTGCCCAGGTCATGCAGTTCGACAACGCCACGATCTTTGGCGCCCAGCTTTCCGATGCTCTCCTGCCGTCCTTCCAAGCCGGAAACCTGACCTTCGCCATTGCGGCGCTCTCAATCGTCATGATTATTGCCATGATCGCCTCGCAGTTCATCACGCAGAAGCAGATCATGTCCAAGAACATGTCTGAAGAAGCCATGCAGGGCCCGTTCATGAAGCAGCAGAAGATGATGCTGTACGTGCTGCCGCTGGTCTTCGGTATTGGTGGCGTGAACTTCCCCATCGGTGTCCTGATCTACTGGACCACCACCAACCTGTGGACCATGGGCCAGCAGTTCTTCGTGATCCGCCGCATGCCCACCCCCGGCTCGCCCGCTTACAGGGAGTACCAGAAACGCCGCGAGGCCAAGGGCCTGCCGCTGCTCGGCGCTTCAAAGAAGAAGTTCGAGGAAGTTGTCGAAGAAATTCCTGAGCTCAAGGGCCAGCGGAACCAGCCACAACGCAAGAACAGGAAGAAGAAATAATGCCTGAAGAAATGCAGCTTGTCCCTGAGGAAGCAACAGCCCCCGTGGCCACCGGTGCCAGCCGTCTGGAAGAGGAAGGCGACATCGCAGCCGACTACCTCGAGGAACTGCTGGACATTGCCGATATCGATGGAGATATTGACATTGAGGTCCGCAATGGACGCACCTACATTTCCATTGTCACCGACGAGGAAACAGATTCACTCCAGAACCTGGTCGGCCAAGACGGCGAAGTCTTGGATGCGCTGCAGGAACTGACGCGCTTGAGTGTGCTCTCGGCAACCGAGAGCCGTTCACGCCTGGTCCTAGATATTTCGGGCTACCGCGATCGCAGGAACGTCGAATTGGCCAAGATCGCCAAAGACGCAGCCGAGCAGATCACATTAGGCAGCGAGTCAGTTGCGCTCGATCCCATGGGCGCCTACGAACGCAAGATTGTGCACGACGCGATCGCCGAGCTCGGATTCGAATCCGAATCCGAGGGTGAAGGCGCCAAACGCCACATCGTGGTGACAGCTGCGCAATAGCGCACGCTGCAGGGAAAGTTTCCAATTTGTCCCGGCCACTGCCTGAGGGGAGTGGCCGGGACGTCGGGTTAGAGGACACAAAACAAGTGGTTGAACTTACAGCTCAAGAAGCCGTCGCGGCGGAGCGTATCTTTGGTGATCGGCTTGATCTGGCCAAACGCTACGTGGAACACCTGGCGACCTCGGGAATTGAACGCGGACTGATCGGTCCCCGGGAAGTTCCCCGGCTGTGGAGCCGGCACGTGTTGAACTGTGCCGTTGTTGCAGAATTGATTGACGACGGCGCCAAGGTTGCCGACGTGGGCAGCGGCGCCGGCCTTCCGGGGCTCTGCCTGGCCATTGCGCGTCCCGACCTTTACCTGACCCTCATTGAGCCGCTGGAGCGCCGCGTCACGTGGCTTGAAGAAGTGGTCATGGACCTAGGCCTTTCCAATGTGGAGATCATCCGGTCACGCGCCGAAGCGGCCATTGGCAAGGTTGAGTGCTCGGTTGTGACCGCCCGTGCGGTCTCTGCCCTAAAGACTTTGGCCCCGCTGACGATCCCGCTTCTGGGCGGCGAGGGCGAGCTTCTGGCAATCAAGGGACGCAGTGCCGAAGAGGAAATCGCCACCGCTGGCAAGACCATCAGGAATCTTGGTGGCTACCTCACCGAGGTGCTGGTGGCCGGTCAGGAGGTCTTGGAGGAGCCCACAACTGTCGTTCGCGTAAAGGTGAAGCGGCGCTGATCCCATTGCTGTGGGTTCGTACCGATAGGCTAGAGGTTGGCAACCATCGCCACAGGAAAGAGAGAGTGTCAGCGTGACCAGTAGCGAAGCAGCTTCGCAACGGATCCCTCCGTTCATGACCCTGGGATCGGCACGTTCGAATGCCTCAAATCAACCGAAATTGGTTGGTTATTCCAATACAGGAACTGACTTGAATGTTTCACGTGAAACGGAATCGAGTGCAGTGAGCCCATTGGACAATGACTTCGACGACAGTAGCCCCATTGCCAGCCAGCTTGTCAGCGAGACCAAACGGCGCGCACGCCTCCTGGGACGCAGCCTTCCGCGACCCACACGCACGCGCATATTGACCGTTGCGAACCAAAAGGGCGGCGTGGGAAAAACCACGACGACAGTGAATGTCGCCGCGGCGCTCGCATCGGCCGGCCTGCAGGTGATGGTTATCGACATCGACCCCCAGGGCAACGCGTCGACGGCATTGGGCGTTCCCCACCACGCGGAAATCGATAGCATTTATGACGTTCTTATCAATGATTTCGCCATGGCGGACGTCGTGGCCAAGTGCCCTGACATTGATAATTTGTACTGCGCACCGGCGACGATCCACCTTGCTGGAGCAGAAATTGAACTAGTTTCGCTGGTTGCGCGTGAGCAAAGACTCCGCCGAGCCATCGACGAATATGTGCGGTACCGCGAAAAGAACGGCTTGCCGCGCCTCGACTTCATCTTCATTGACTGCCCGCCCAGCCTCGGCCTCCTGACGGTCAACGCCTTCTGCGCAGCCAACGAAGTGATGATCCCCATCCAGTGCGAGTATTATGCACTCGAAGGTTTGAGCCAGCTGTTGAAGAACATCGAGATGATTCAAAAGCACCTTAATTCCGACCTCGTTGTGTCAACCATCCTGTTGACCATGTACGACGGACGCACCAACTTGGCCGCGCATGTGGCTGCTGATGTTCGTGAACATTTCCCGCAGCAGGTGCTTCAGGCCTTGATTCCGAGGTCCGTGAGGATCTCGGAGGCGCCCAGCTACCAACAAACGGTTATGACCTATGACCCGTCCTCGACGGGTGCGTTGTCATACCTGGAGGCTGCTGCTGAGCTTGCTGAGCGGTCTGTATTCTAGTAGTCAGTGCCGCGCGCACTTTATATTTTTCAATGAAGTTCATCAGACCCCAGTGTTGGGGTTCATTCGACGGAGGATGTCTCAATGACTGACAAGCGCAGGGGTCTTGGTCGTGGTTTGGGCGCCTTGATTCCCAACTCTTCGGGCGATGAGACGGGTTCTTCGCTGCCGACGCGGCCAGTGGACCTCTTCTTCCCAGAGCCCAAGGGACGCAATCCAGAGGCTGCACCGGCCAGGACAGCCAAGAAGGTGCCTGTCGTTGAGCTTGTTGAGGTTCCCGGCGCCACCTTCATGGAATTGCCTGTCGGAACGATCCACCCGAACCGGAAACAGCCGCGTAGCGTCTTTGACGAAGACGATATGGCCGAATTGGTTCACTCGGTTCGCGAAATCGGTGTTCTTCAGCCCATCGTTGTACGAAAGTCCACCGAAAAGGGCGATCAGCCCTATGAATTGGTCATGGGTGAACGGCGTTGGCGGGCCAGCCAGGCTGCTGGTTTGGAAACCATCCCCGTCATTGTCCGTGAAACGACTGACGACAACCTTCTCCGTGACGCGCTTCTTGAGAATCTGCACCGCAGCCAGCTGAATCCCCTGGAAGAGGCAGCCGCATACCAGCAGCTCCTAGAAGACTTTGGCACCACGCACGAACAGCTGGCCGACCGTATCGGTCGTTCACGTCCCCAGGTGTCCAATACCTTGCGACTCCTGAAGCTGCCTGCCGTCGTGCAACGACGTGTGGCTGCCGGTGTCTTGTCGGCCGGCCATGCGCGTGCGCTGTTGGCATTGCCGGATGCAGCATCCATGGAGCAACTGGCCCAGAAGATTGTTGCTGAAGGAATGTCAGTCAGGGCGACCGAGGAAGCTGTCCAGCTCTATCACGCACCCCTGAGTGGGCAGAAGCCTGCGGCCAAGACGCCAAGCCCGCGTCATGAGCGCTTGGACTTTCTGGCCAGCTCATTGGCTGATCGTTTAGACACCAACGTTAAGATTTCCTTGGGCGCCCGCAAAGGCAAGGTCAGCATCGAATTCGCATCGGTTGAAGACCTTAACCGGATCATGGAAGTGTTGAGCCCCGACGGCAAATAGCTGAGTCAACAATACAGTGGCGGTGTTTCACGTGAAACACCGCCACTTGTGGCTTAAAGTAAGTTCTCCTGGAATGATCCTAAGCGACAAAATGAGAATTGGTATTATTCATGATCCGCAGTCAACGCACCCTCAAATCATGCCTACGGGAGTGAATCTTCGATTTCAGGCGGAGCCGCCTCAAACTGGATGATCTTTTGTCCGGTGATCCTTGAGCGGTGGTGACCAGATTATTTCCCCATGCACGGCTTTGCGGGGTCGGTCCGGTGATGTCATGATCAACGCGTGGCTTTTTGGTGTGGACGAGTTTCCTGACTGTTCGGGTTCAGCCTGCCTCTAGGCGGATACTACTTGGTGACACAGTACGGGACCTCCATCGATCTGCATTTTAGTTCAACTTAATTGGTGGAGGCACCCGTTGACGCATCAGCTGCCGCGGGTGCAGTCCGCACGCGTGAGTCAACCGCAGGTTCACTACCACCTGCAGTCAGAATCGACCAGGAGTGGCCCAACGGGCGTGGTAGGGGGATTGGGTTCGGATGTCATTCTCCACGGTTTCTGTGTCATCACTTCATGGGCGGGCTGTTCTTGGCGTCATCTAAGTGACGAGACGTTTCACGTGAAACACCTCCTTACTAGGTAGTTGACGCAGTTCGCGCATATTGTCAGATCTCAAGATTTATCCGGTGCGTCCGGCCTGTCCGGTCTGGCTGGGCAGTCCAGGTGAAGCTTGGTCTTCACCTGACCGGTACTCGCCGAGGGCTCTGTACGTGGCATTCCGCGGTCACGAACGAGGGCCCACTGTGCTGACCAGCTTCCGATATACCGCGGACCCGGCCTGTAGTCTGCAGCTGAGCCCATCTGAGCCCATCTGAGCCCAACTGAGCCCTTCTGAGCCTGCCTGAGCCTGCCTCATGAGACGTAAATGCCGAGCCTGGCCACCCCTGGGCCGTGTATCGGATACTACGAGAACCTGGCGACGACCACTGTCAACGAGGGACGCAAGTAGATGCGCAGGCGAAGCGTTTGATGCGACGGCACACCCTTTAGAGTTCCGCTAATCGACGGGAAGCGAGGGGTGGCTGCGAGTGGAGACACCAGAAGATGGTCGCCACGTGGGGATGGTAGAGAGCTTCTGCGGGGAGAGAACAGGACAAATCCTACTTCCCCGAATTGAGTCATGCCTGAGAGTCTGAGGCGAAAGCGTTCTGGCAGATCTGTCCGTCTACCTTGCTAGTTTGAAAGCGTTTCACGTGAAACGGAACCGCTTTCCAAGGGAGCATGCACAGAAACATCTGCTCACATCGCGACGGAATCGACTACTTGGAACCTGCACAATGGGAGACAATGCCAAGTACGGAGTGAAGCCAAGATACCCGCTAGCAAGGGGAACGGCCTGCGGCCGTGAACCCTCCTTCCCGGAGTTAGATGATTCACCTATCGCCATCATGACCTTCAGGAGCGGTACTTGCGGTCGGTGACCCCACCCCGAAGGCGCAGATGTTTCACGTGGAACAGGAACAACTTTTGAGTCGCCACTGGCCGGGTGGTATCACCAGGGGCATATCTGCATGAAATTGCAGCAGTGTAGCGGTGAAAATGCCGACAATTGAAGCTGTCGTACGAGGCAGCCCAAACGATTCTTGTCCCAGAGGTGGCGGCGAAGATTCCGTGGTATTGCTGGAACTCATCAAAATGGCAGTCGTTCCGTGCTTCCTAGTTGGCTGCACGGAACTTCGCCGAAGAGGCAGGCCAAGGCGCTGGGTCACGGACAACGTTCATAATATCAACGCGGTGGTGAGCTGTCATGGACGGCGTCGACGTTGCGCGGTTGATGAGGGGAGGGACACTCAGGTCAATACGTACTTAAGACCATGCCGGGCGTCAGTTGCAACAGCCATTCGCGGCCCAGAGTGTCCTGACAAGGATATCGCGTATGGCCACATATCGCGCCTACAGGCGAAAAGAGGAATCGGTGCACCCGAAGGGCGAATTCGACCGGGTAAAGTCCTCCTCCACTCCCAGATTCGTATGCTTTTCGATCACTCAGCCAAGTACACCGACGCCTTCAATGGGTTGACCATTGCAGTCGAGTGGTGACCATCAGGGTATGCGCGAACTATGGAACGGTCACCCTGACACTGTCTCGATCCCTAGCGCGGGCAAGGAAGTCTACTGTGCCGTCGAGCTCGCGCGTTAGCGGAGCGGTGCCCCGGACTTGCCGGTTGGGACGATGACCAGCCAGAACCCTGGCCCCTCCTAAGTACTGCGCACGTGGCCAAAAATCCCTATCCAGATCAGTCAGCGGCAGCAAGAAGGCGATGACGGCAGACGGCGCGAACGCAGTTGTGGGCCTCTTGAGTTCCAGCGCCCTTCTACTCCTGCGACGTTCATGAATGCCGACGACGGCAAGCCTGACGGTGCTCGTGCCGACACATTGCGAACGGGTTCATCCTCGCAGTTGATCAGGCACGGCCAACTTGAACTGGCCACCAACAGATTATTTTCTCTCTCGCCATGCCGTGAGAGCTTGCAAGCGAAGCTTAGACCAGACAAGCGACCGACGCGTGAATTTTGAAGGCCTGCCTGTTCTGAGAATGCGGCCGAGCATCGCTGGGTGCTTGACTTGGGTCAGGTCGCGGGTAACCACGAACGAAGGCAGTTCAGCCTTGGCCCGTTGCCAACATTATGGCATCGGGAGAATTGCCTGTGGCGGGGCCAAAGATATTGCGACATTCACCGTTCCACAGTGAGCATCGAAGCCTCAGATCGTGCTGCTGATGCGTTGGTTCGACGTCTGCGCTTGGACCGAAACGGGTCGATATTGTTTGGTTGAGCAACTTGTGGGGCTCAGCCACGTTCGAAGCGGTCTCGGTAGACAGCTGGAAAGATCAGGTGGGAAAGCATAAAGCGTGACCTGCTGTGGTGCGCAGGAGCCATGGGAACAATAGGCCCGGCTGAGTGCAGCACTTTTGCGAGAAGACCCGGGTCGTCATGAAAGGTAAATAGCGAGCAAAACCATTTCAACGCTCGTTGAAACCGCGTGACAACGACTCAGCGAAGCTGAGGGCATCGCGTTCATCGGGGCTGGCGCGTGGCGTTGACACCTGGTGAGGCAAGTTTTGATCTGAAGATACCCAAGCAGCGGAATAGGTCCTTCTTCCAAGGTTTGCTTGAACGTCGCCGCCGCATTAACCAAGCTATCAACGGGGCCGATACTGGGAATCTCCGTCATCGACTACCCGTCCGTGTTCCGAAACGCGACCGAATACTAGGCATGGGTCGAACGCCAGGTGGTCTCTCAAGCGACCCTGGTCGCTTGGGCGTGTACACCTGACTTGCTGTCGGGCAATGGATGTATTGATGTCTAAGGGTCCGTGGCAGTGCATCGGTACGTATCCCTCGCCGCAGCAGTTGAAGCCAGTGTTGCCCGAGGACGATTGGTACCGTTGACGTCGGTGATGACTCAGACAGGGCAAATCCTCCCATGGTGGGAGGAGACGGCAATCGCTTCTGGTAAAGCCAGCGGTTCCAGTCCTGCCAAATCCATCAAGTCAGGCGTTCAGACGACTGTTCTCATACCTGAATGTTTGGGCGTACTACGGGATCGCCAGAGCCTTCCGGACAACGACGTTGGCGCCAGGGTGGAACATGGACGCTACCCCGGTATCGAGGCGACTCCGAGACGTGCACAACTTATCTATGGCATCGGACTCTCGCCGGACAGCCGGGACTCCTTGCGTCTGGCCGCACATCGCAAACTCACAATCCGGCGCCTCGGCGTGCCCCAGGCCCAGCCATACGCCGGTCCGCGCATTGCTCCTCTGGCCGGCCGAAAATTTGCGCAGCTGGCGAGCTTTCCATCCGTCGAAACTCGCAGGGCGCATGTGTGGGTTTTGGCGTGTGTATCTGGATCAATGACATGGGTGTCTCTGTCGCCCACGACGGTCATGCAGGACTGCCCGGCAGATCGGGCCGTTCCCAGCGCTGACTCGGGACTGTGTTGCGCCGATGCAGTTCTATAGGGTGTGAAGGTCCATACCAACTTCTGGTGGGCCGGATGTGCTCGTCTCAAACCATCGGAGTCGCCAGAGAAATGGCAGCCTAAGGGGACAGTTCTGACAGCATCAGTTCACTGCCCTGGCAGGTTCGAATATGAGAAAGTCGTAGACGGCGGATCGGCACCAGTCTGTCCACCAGCCCGGCGCTCCTGTCAACATCCATTCGAGACGATGATGTCCGAGACGTTCGTGGGCTCGGAGAGGCGTGGGCTGCAAGAGAGGGGGAGCCAGAGGATATCCGGTGCCCCTCCGTTTTGGCAGCCGGGGGACCATCATGGACACCCTTCAGATCCGCGCACTCACTCCGGGCCGAGCAGACGTTTCGCAGTCCGAACTGCACGAACCCAATACGGTGGGACGGTGGGGCAGGAGTATGCAAAGAGGGAGCTTACACCCGCCAGGCAGATCATAGGTCTGTACATTACCGTCGGGCGGGTCGAAGTAGAGCACAGCATTTGTCAACAGGATGCACGAGTAGATTCGTCTACCCGCTAGGAACTCGATCCAGGATCCTGGGGTATCAGCCACCGAACCCGATACCCGAATCCAGGAGACACGGCCGGCGCCTCCCGTGACTACTTGCAGCCAAGACCGGTGCCATTGTGCCAGAAGCCGTCTGGGCAACCTGACTGAGACCAATCAGCCGCAGACTAGGGGATCAATGCCCATATCGGTCTGGGAGGTTCACCGGGTGGGGAGGGAACATTCCTGCCTGCACGCACCAGAAGTGCAGCGGAGCTCTCCCCAACAGCTCGGGCCTGCTTGCGCGCCGCAGCGGCACGGCTCGTTGTCGGAACCACAAACCGCACTGCACAGCCCCAGTGGTTCGTATGGCAGTCCGCCCACCGGCACAATCTTCAACCGACTCAAGGCGGCCGAGGCAATCAGGCAACCTAGACTAACCGGATCGGCCAACACAGTCTCCGGCCTCGTGGGCTTCCCTCCAGTAGATGCCGCAGGTCCTGCCAAAAGCAAGTTAAGGATGAATTCTAGGTCCTCCCCGTATATTGCGGAGCGTCCTCGCCAGACAGCCCTGCTCGACGGCCCCATCGAATCACCAGGCTGTCTTGCTACTTCCTTAAAATTGGACCACGGTGTGTGGTTTGATCCGGCCTCGGAGGCGGTAGATGTTGCGTGAGAGGTTGATGACCTCGGCGTGGTGGAAGATTCGATAGATCGTGGGCGTCGCCGAAGACGTCGGCCCAGTGGCTGGCCGCGAGGTTGCTAGTCAGGATCAGTGAGGCGCGTTCATAGCGGGAGGCGACGAGCTGGAAGAACAGGTTCGCGGAGTCTTGGTCGTATGGTGTGTAACCGACTTCATCAATCTATGCGGACATCCGCATAGGTCAATGACACGGAGCTTGTAACGGCGAAGTTTGGCGGGTTCGGCCCCGAGTTGCCCACGGTTGTGGGTTTCGGCCAGGCGGGTGCTTTCGAGCGTGTTGTTTGACGACGGCGGCGTCGCCTTGAATGAGGATGGGATCGATGGTCTGCTCGTCATGGTGACGGGTGTTTCAGGGCATGCCAAAGCACAGTCTCGTCTTTTTTTAGGTGCGCAGGGGTGGGCTGAGTCGGTTACCTCGTGTGAAATACCGGATCATGGTCCAAGGTGGCAGCTCGACACTTGCCCGGTGGTTGTAAGCCAGAGCGGCGCCTGCCAAGATATTCAGGCTCCACCCGAGAAGGCTCGGCCGCTGCCGGCAGCCTTGGCCGCCAGCGCGGTCCCAATAACCTCCACAGTGTCGGCCCGGCGTAGGGCCAACGGGGCCGGCAACAGGACTTGTGTGCGTCCTCAGTCGGCACACCGGGCTCGCAGCGGCGTCGAGCTATGAGGGCAGGGTATGTCGCCCGTCAGCAAGGCCGTCTCGGCTTGCTGGGGGCTGCCCACGACCATCATCGCGCCCGCTCCTCTTCCTACACCAAAAGCTCATGTCAATGGCTCTTGCCTGCCACGCTCCGGCGGGGAAGGGGCCACTTCGTGGAGAACAGCGAAGCCCCGGAACGAAGGAATCACTCCACCACGGGCGGACCGAGCAAAACCGTGCCGCCAATTTGGTTGCTCAGAGATTTCGGACGTCGGCGGGAATAGCGGATCTGGTCCGCTGCCAACGATGCACAAACCACAGCAGCTACATCGTCACCCACAACGACCAATGCGCCCCAAACAACGCGACGCGTAACAGAGGGCACCCCCTCCGGTCGCGGAGGCGAAAAGGACCCGGTGCGCGGCGTGGCCAGCCGGGATGGAGATGCCGACGGAGAGGTGGGTTTTGGCGGTGCGGTGCGGGCCGAGCAGGACCATGTTTTTGCTTCTTCCAGGAACACCCCTGTGCCCTGGTGGCTGATCAGGGATCGGTCAGCGGCGGGTTGGTGGTCGAAGGTGAACTCCTCCAGGCCTTTACGGCCTGGTATCTTCGCGGCCTTGATCCGCCACCCAGCGCCGGATGCTTCACGTTCAGTGACCTCCCGGGGGAGCATGATGGAGAGGTATTCCTCGTGCCTCAACCCGGCGTTGCGGGTGTTATCGGACGGATGCGGTACCGATCACCGATCCGCGGGGCACGCAGGGCGCGGGCGTAGTACTCGATGTCTTTTCCTGTATTGACGGCAGGTTTCGTGGTGGGGTTCATTGCTTGGCCCCTGCCAGCCCGGTCCGCGGCGACCAGATCTACCGGAGCGCCGTGGCGAGAACGTGTGTAACGGGCATTGGCGCGCGGCAGCCACGCGTCGCGCTGATCGTTAAAGTTATGCGGGTCGATTAAGTCCTATTCCGGCATGAACCCGGGCCGGAAGAACCCGTTCATGCGTTCCAACATGCCCTTGGATTAAGCATCCCGTGGCGGCAGGAGTTTGATCTCGGTGCCCAACACCCCGGCGAACGCGCTGGCAGCGTCTGTCAGTTTCCCGCGGCCGATGCCAGCCTCGGATGTCGCAACCAGCCCGGCCGGGACCGCCCCGGCATCCTGGATCGGCTTCAACATCCCACCGAGCAGGTCCTCAGTGGTGCTGGAGGGAATCATGCGGGCCTGCACGAACCCGGAATACGCTCGGGTAATCACCAGCAGCGGCGGCTTACCTTCCTGCCCGTACCCCAAAGGCAGCGGCTGGTGCGGGAACCATAGACCGCACCGCACGGCTTTGCCCTGGTCATGCACGAGCCGGTCCGCAGGATCCGACGGCGCATACTCGGGCCTGACCGCAGCGACCATAACCCGCAACAACGACGCCGTTCCGGACCAGACCACCCGCTCAGCCAACACCGTCGCCGGCATGCGCTCGTACCTGGGCACAGTCTCCGCGGCCAACGCCCGATCAGCGCTCCCACGGTAGCCGCCCGGCAATTTCGCCAACTGCCGCTTGGAGATCTTCTCGTTCACATAGCGGTGGGGGATAGTTACCCAATCATCCACATTGATCACCTTCAATGATGTCAAGTGGCCTCGTTATCGCGTGGCGACGATGGCTCTATTTTCAGTTGGCCTCGACACCATATTGGTCATCGGCCGGACTGATGCACACCGGGGCGCGTGTCCAATGGGCAGAGGGTTCCAGAAACTGCCGACGCATACCCGTGCGTGCGCGTGGGGACCAGAGGAGAAGTCGAACAATGAGCATGTCCGCGTGTATGGAATTACGAAATAGGTACTCGGCGGTTCGCGAACCGGAGTCAAAGAGTGTTTAGTGCGAGATCAGAAACGGCTTGGTGGCGCGCTCGGCTGGCACAGCACAAACGTCACGCACGCCCCAACTCCAGGGGCAGATGTCGTCTCTGCAGATCCTCGGTGCGGGAATCATGCGGTTGAGGCTTCGTGGGTAAACGTGGACAACGTGGTGGTTCGACTGCCACTGGATTGTCCTGCGGAAAACGGGGGTACGACGCTCCGGCCGAGCAGGCCAGACGGCAGCAATGATTGAAGCCGTGATGAACCATCTGGAGGCCAGTAAGGTCGGCGACGCATCTTGGCATACGGGTGATGAGCAAATACGTGAGGAAGGACTGCATTGCGATTCATCTGAGTTCAAATTCGGTACCTGTCATTGGCCGACAACCAGGGCTCTTCACCATCGATATCTTGGCGTACTGCAGAGACCGCGTCGTTGGCACGTACGCGATCTGTGTGCCGCTGCCCGATGAATTCACAGTTCTTCCTCGCCACTGGATGGCACGACAGAAACTGTCACCTAGTGGTCACCTCGATAGGTGGAATCCCTCGAGACGAGGGGACCGAATTTCTCAACCTACGGGTCAAAGTCCTTGGCGGGAGAATCATCGTCCACAGGATCTGCTCCCACCTACCACAATTCGACTAGAACTTGCTTGAGGAGCCAAGAAGGCCGTGCTGCCGGATCAGGCACTTAATTGCTGTAAAGATATCGAAGCTTCACGACAGGGCCTAATCTAGTTTGTCCTCTGCGAAGCTCTGACGCAATCGCCCATGCCAGCCGACCAATTAGGTCTCAGGCTTTGGGAATGGACAACGATGAAGGCATCGTAGTAGACAGTGATCCGCCGTCGCCAAGGCGCTATGAGGATCGGACTTCACCCAGAACCCAGTAAGGCCAGCGGGTCAGTACTTGAGGTGAGACCCAGATGGTCGATTCCATGGGACCGGTCCCTTCCGGACTGCGGCTCAACTTTTAGTTCATTGCAATTGTTAGTTTCACGTGAAACGTAAGTCAAATGGCCATCGGATGTTCCACGTGAAACAGCGACGGGGGATACCAGTTGCCTAGTTCGAGGGCTTTATGCGTGTAAGGCACGGGTGCCTTGAATGCCATCGTGGTGTTGGTGGTGTCAGGTTGCGTCGGGGTGGTTGGTGTGGAAGTCTGCGATGGCTTGTTGGGTCAGGATGGTGTTGTCTTCGGCGTTGGGGATGGCCCAGGCGGGTTCTTGGGGGAGGTTTTCGGGGTCCCAGTCTTGTTCCTGATCGATGGTGGCTGCGGCTTGGGTGTAGTAGGCGTCATCATGCCAGTTGCCGCTGGTTTGGAGGTCTTCGAGGGTGGTGTTGATGAGGTTTTTCAGGAATGCGGGGTAGAGCGGTGGTTGCCCGTCCCCGGAATCTGGCGGGTAGTAGTAGCCTGCTGGTGAGGTCCAGGCGACCCCTGTTTCTGTCATGGTCGGGGTCCAGCCGCGCAGTGTGATGGCGGCCCGGTCCGGGGACTGGTCGGTGCGGTACGCACCGGTGCGGGTCCTATCGTCCTTGAAGTGCTTGAACCGGGCATGGTGGCGGTGGCACAGGTGCTCGAGATTCTTATAGGTGGTGGTGCCGCCGTGTTCGTAGGCGTAAAGGTGGTCGATGTCGCAGGTGGCGGCCTTGGCCAGGCAGCCCGGGAACTGGCAGTATTCATCCCTGATCGCCAGCATGGTCCGCATCGCGGTGGTGACCCGGTAGCGTTGCGGGGCACTGTCCAGGGGCTCGTTGCTGATGGGATCCACCAACACCCGGTAGAAACTGGAGGATTGCGCGAGGAGGTGTTCGGCGACGTCCATGCTCAAGGGCCCCACGCCCTCCATCCACGCCGGCTCATTCGTGCACCCCAACAACGACAGGGCCGGGATAAGGATGATCGGCAGGACCTTCGGCATCGGCGGCCACACCACCGGCTCAGGTGAGGCACCTGAGGCTGCTGTAGCTGAAGCTATGGGGGATCCAGCCGAGGTGAAGGGTGGCGCAGCAGTCCCCTCGGGCCCATCGGGGTGGTCCCCCTCGGGCCCATCGGGGTGGTCGTGGTTGGCTGGCTGGTCAGGTGGTGTCCCTGCCCTGGCCGGTGCTGGTGCTGGGGCTGGGGTTCTGGGTGGGGCTGGGGTGAGGGTGGGTTGTGTGGCCAGGGGCCGCCACGTGTTCCAGTCGAGGACGTCGGGGTCCGTGAATCCGGGGTCTTCGTAGTCTGGGTCATCAAAGTGTGGAACCCCTGAGGCTGGCGGGTTGTAGCCGCCGTGGAACGGGTCCGGGAACCCGCCACCGGCACACCCCTCCGGCTCCACCGGAGCAAACCACGGCCCACCGTCCTGCCCTCCAGCCGGAGCCTGGACCGGAGCCTGCGCCTGTGCCGGAGCCTGTGCCGGAGCCGAAGCCCGTGCCGGTGCCTGGACCGGTGTGGGTGTGGGTGGTGGGGTGTGGATGTGGTTTTCGTCCATGGTTTGATTCAGCAGCAAGGCGGTGGCGACGTCGGCGCGGAGTTGGGTCAGGGTGCGGGTTTCGTGGGGGCCTTGGGCTGCTTGGGCGGTGCGGGTGCATTGGTCCCAGATTCCCTCGATACTGGGGGCCGGGGCCCACAGGCTCAGCAGTGACATGCCATCCACGGCGCGGCTGATCCGTAAGTTCCGGTGCGTATAGGCTTGGCGGGTTTTGGCTGGGATCGTTTCCGGGTACGAGCGTTCACGCAGGCGGCGGGCTTTTTCCTTGAAGCTGGGCAGGCTGGACCCTTCAGCCTTGCCCAACAAGGCCGCCTCGAACCTCTCAATCGTGTCCCCGGCGATGCCGCCCTGGCGCAGCAGGGCGGTTTCTTGCGCGATGATCACCGCATGCTCCCACCCCAGCCCGCCCGCCTCCAGGACGGCCATGGTGGCTGGCAGGTCCCGGACCAGGGTCTTCGCGTGGGCCATCAACTGGTAGTTCACGCCCTCGGGCAGGTGCAGCAGGGAGGCGATCTCGGCCCTAGACCCGTCCAGGTGGGCCTCCCGCGCCCACACATCCAACCCCAACACCGTCCCTTCGAAGGCGGCAGCGGATTCAAAACGTTCCAACAAGCGCGCAGCAACCCCGGCACACCGATTCTGCAACCGGTTCAAGGCCGCAATGTCCGCAGCGCACTGATCCATCAAAAGCCGGGCACCATCCAACTGACACTCAGGCACAAAAACAGCATCAGCATCAGGGTCGGAACCGGATGGGCCGGTGGGGCGGGTCTGGAACCTGGCGGCGGGATCGGGCAGGCGCGGCAAATCCGCCAGGCACGCAATGTCAGTGGCAAGGGGTTCAATGGAGGGAAGAACAAGACCGGCCACCAGTGCCGCCACACCGGAGGTGGCGGGGGAAGGATCCCGACCCGTCGGGAAATTCACTGAACTGCCCATACCACTAGTATAGTCGCCTGATACTAGAGAATCAATAGAACTAACTGGTTACTAGTCGGTATGTTCAAGATATGCATAAAGGCCGCACCCACCGCTCCACGCGATAGGCGGACAAGGTTTCACGTGAAACCTACTTGGGAGCGCCCGAAAACGCTGAAGCGTCGAAAGTACGACCCCAAGAGCCCGATCTCGAGAATTCCGGAAATCTTTTTGGGACGCTTAGGATCGATCTGGGAGAAGTCAAAAATGGCACTTAAATGGGTATGGACCGAACTATGTCCGGCCCATACCCATTAGGTGCTTTCGCACCGAATTATGTCTTTGCGGGTCCTACTTCAGAACACTGGCAAATTCTTTTTCAAAGTACTGCTTCGGGCGTGCGCCGATTACTGTTCCCGTAACTTCGCCGCCCTCAAACAGATATACGGCAGGAATCGAGGTGATGCCGTATTTGGCTGAGATGGCCGGGTTTGCGTCCACGTCCACCTTCACCACGGTGACCTTGTCCGAGTACTCCACGGACATCTCGTCCAGGATCGGTCCCAGCTTCCGGCAGGGGCCACACCATTCGGCCCAGAAGTCCACGATGACGGGCTTTTCTGAATTAAGGACCGTGTCGGCAAACGTTGCATCTGTTGCGCTTGTTGCATTGCTCATGGCGAACTACTTTCTCTTAGGAATGCTGATCGGCCAGGAAGTGCTCCACATCCAGTGCGGCAACACATCCCGAACCGGCAGCTGTGATGGCTTGGCGGTAGGTGGGGTCGACGACGTCGCCCGCGGCGAAGACGCCTGGCAGGTTCGTCTTTGAGGAGCGACCTTCGACGGCGATGGTTCCTGCAGCGGTCAGCTCAAGGGCGCCCTTGACGAGGTCAACACGGGGATCGTTGCCGATGGCAACGAAAACTCCGGTGACAGCAAGTTCGCTCGGCTCGCCCGTGACGAGGTTGTTCAGGCGGATGCCGCTGACCTTGGCGTCGCCGTCAATGCCAACAACCTCAGAGTTCCACACGAACTTGATCTTCGGGTGGTTCAGCGCGCGCTCGGCCATGATCTTGGAGGCTCGCAGTGTGTCACGGCGGTGCACCACGGTGACGGACTCTGCGAACTTGGTCAGGAAGATTGCCTCTTCCATGGCGGAGTCTCCGCCACCAATCACGGCGATGTCGTGGCCCTTGAAGAAGAAGCCGTCGCACGTGGCGCACGAGCTCACGCCGTGGCCCACAAGGCGCTTCTCACCCTCGACACCCAGCTCGCGGTAGGCGGAACCTGTCGAGATAATGACTGTGCGTGCCTTGAACTCCTGGCCGTCGGCCAGGGTCACGGTCTTAATGGCACCTTCGAGCTCGACTGAAGTGACGTCGTCGTACATGACCTCGGTGCCGAACTTCTCGGCCTGCTGGCCCAGGTTGTCCATGAGGTCCGGGCCCATGATTCCTTCAGGGAAGCCGGGGAAGTTCTCCACCTCGGTGGTGTTCATCAGCTCACCGCCGGCGGTGACTGAGCCGGCGATCATGAGCGGCTTGAGATCTGCGCGGGCAGTGTAGATCGCGGCCGTGTATCCGGCGGGACCTGAACCTACGATGATGACATCACGGACATCGCTTGCGGGGGTGGCTTGCGTGCTCACGGGTGGGTGTTCCTCTTCCTTCTTTGATCGAGCCGCGCAGTGGCGGCCCCATGGGACCTTCGCTATCCACAACCCGTCCGGGGGTACGGTTATTCCGCAGCGATGGCGCGGCGGAACAGATGTGGGTTACTTGACGCTGATTTCGCTGATTTTCAAGCCATAGGGGTAGGTGACGAACGGCTGGAGTTTGGGCAGCTGGGTGAAGTTAATGATGACGTACTTGGCCTTGACACCGGGAGCAGCCGTCAACGTGAAATCAGGAGCGCTGAAGGAGCCGCTGCCGATCTTTGTGGCGTCCTGGAGCTCTGGTTTGCTGTTTGTCAGGATGTTGAACTGTCCGCCGGAACCGCCCAGCTGGTTGATCGTAACGGAGCTGATGGTGGATTCATCCGCCAGTTCAACAACCAGGTCGATGCCTTCTGTGAGGTTGGCAAAGTCTGCGTTGGAAAACTCAACCGTTGGCCAATACGTGGCTTTGTTACCGTCGATGGCGTCCTTGAGACGCGGGTAGTACGC
This sequence comes from Arthrobacter sp. LAPM80, assembly GCF_046736435.1. Taxonomy (NCBI): domain Bacteria; kingdom Bacillati; phylum Actinomycetota; class Actinomycetes; order Micrococcales; family Micrococcaceae; genus Arthrobacter; species Arthrobacter sp. LAPM80. The sequence continues at coordinate 264,529 of NZ_JBCHVD010000003.1, read as the reverse complement.
CTCACTGAAGTTCTGGACAACGGGGGCGTAGGTAGTGATATCTGTGAGGTTCTTGATCACCGGAAGCACGGGCTTCGGTTCGGCAGGGGCACCTGACGACGGCGCCTGGCTGGGTTGCGGCGTTGGTGCGGAGGTGGTGGTGGTGCCAGCCTGATTGGTTGATCCGTTGGACAGGCCGCCGATGTGCTGGACGGCGAAAATGAGCCCGCCAATGAGCAGGACGGCCACGATCGCACCCGTCAGCCAACGTCCGCTGGAGCGGGGGGCGTTGCCGTCGTCGTCCTCTTCGAGAAGGTCGTCCTGGGCGTGTTCCGTATCCTCCCCGCGCAAGTGGGCCGGGAAAGTGCCGGCGGGGGCAGCCGCGGCGTTGTCCTGCCACGAGTCGTGGTCTTCATTGATGAAACCGTAGTCCCCGTCATCCCATAGCGTCACCTTCTCCTCAGCGGGGGCCGGAGTGGCAACGGGAGGCACGACGACGGCGGCGGGGCTGGGTGCCGGCGTCACCGCCGCCGTTGGCGGCGCGGTGTGGGGCGGCGTGTTCGGCTGGGGGGGCAGCGGCACGGCAGCGCGGGTCACCTTGGGCAGCGGTGTTGCTGGCGTCATGGGCGAGTTGTCTTCATAGACATAGGCGCCCCCGGCAGGCGCGGCGTCGCGGGCCTTCCCGAAGATTTCCGTGCCGAGCGTGTCGGTAAAGAACGGCTCCTGGTATACCTCTTCGGCGGGATCGGTGGGAATCACCAGGTCCAAAAGGTCCGTGGGGGAGGTCCGTGCCGCAATCAGGTAGGTGGCGTCGTCCTGCACACCGAGATCCAAGATGGAAACATTGGAGATCCTGGAGCCGATGGCGACCTCGCGGGCGCTCTGTGTCAGGTTCGCGGAATTCGAGACGGCTGAAACAAGTATGCTGACCGGTCGGTTCAGGACTTGGTCCAAGCCATCCAGAATGACGTCATTCTCGGCGGAGGCCAAGATACGTCCGGTCACCTTGTAGCGGCCGCCAAGGATGGAGCCCACATCAATGGGTTGTGGCACCAAATCCTCCTCATACATGCACGGTGGCTGGCGTGAGTTATGCACGCGCAGCCATATTTTGACTGATTCTATCGGACAACACTGCAAGTTCCATGGTTGCGCCCATGTCGGAGCACTTCATTTTATTGAATTGCGCTTATTTAAAAGGCAGGCGGCCGCGCACTTTCGCCAGCACGGGATTGAGCAGCGCATCCACTTCAGCAACACGCAGCTGCTTGAGGGTCACGACGTAGATCACAGCCATGGCGGTTCCGACAATGGCAAGGACGACCGCTGACGCCGATATTGACGACCACATGAAGCCTGCACCGGAGGAACTGCCAAACAGCCGCAGCAGAAGCTCCCCGGCAATGCCTGCCAGGAGGGCCGCCGCCAGAAAGCGCATGTGCGCGCGCATGATCGTGCCGCCGCCGTAGTCGCCGAGTTTCGTCTTGAGGAAGAAATGACTGACCACGGGGCCCAGGACGTTTGTCAGGGTGTAGCTCGCTGCGAGGCCATAGATGATGAATTCCTGTGGCAGGAGGGAGGCAGACAACGCCGACGCCATTCCGATGCTCACCATGATGCACTGGATGACGAAGGGCGCCCGGGCGTTCTCCTGGGCATAAAACGCCCTGTTGAGGATGAAGTTGATGCTGTAGAACGGGGCCCCAATGGCAAGAATTGAGAGTGTGATGGCGATTTGGCGGCCAACATTTTCGTGACCTCCGCTGAAGAGCATGCCGAACGGCCCCGAAAGAACAAGGAGCGCAATGGCGGCAAAGACGGTGGCCATGCCAGTGGTCCTCAGTGCTCCGCCAAGTGAGCTGCGCAGTGCCGAGAGGTCCTTGCTTGCGGCGGCCCTGGCCATGGCCGTGAACATCACCGTGGCAATCGAGAGGGCAATGATGGAGTGCGGCATGATGTACAGCTCGGTGGCGCGGTTGAGCGCAAAGATGCCGGGAATGGTGGATGCCGCCCCGGGGGCATCGTCACCGCCGGGAATCGTTGCCACACGCAGGATGACGATGAAGCTCAGGTTGCCAATGATCATGGTGCCCATGGTCCACACGGCAACCTTGGCGGTACTGCCTAGCCCGGTACCGCGCCAGCCAAACTTGGGTCGCAGGTTCAGACCCAGGCGGTGCACGGGGATCACGAGCACGGCCGACTGCATCACAATGCCCAACGTGGCGGTTCCCGCCAGCATCCACGTCTGGGCCATGGTCCAGTTCTCAACGGTATGCGGGGTGCTTTTGGAACTGCCGGCCACGAAAATGAACACCAGGAGGCCGGCGATGGCCACGACATTGTTGATGACCGGCGCCCACGCGTAGGCCTTGAACGAATTGTGGGCGTTCAGGACCTGCCCCAGCAGCGAGAACAGGCCGTAGAAGAAGATTTGCGGCAACAGGAACAGGCCAAAGGTGATGGCCAGTAGGAGGTTCTCACCCTCGAAAGATGTGGACAGGCCCATGATGGGGGACACGAGCAACAGGACAATGGCCGTGAGCGCCAGCAGTCCCATGACACCCAGCGTCAACAGCCGGGAGATGAAGTCTGTGCCGTGGTCGGCCTGCCTGCTGGCCTTGGCGATCTGCGGGATCAGCACGGCATTGAACACACCGCCGGCGAGCATCAGGAAAATCAGGTTGGGCAGGTTGTTGGAGCCCTCAAAAATGTTGGCGATGGCCGTGTCTGCAATCGCGATGCCAAGCACAATCCCCTTGACGAAGCCAAGGATGCGCGAGGCCAGGGTGCCGATGGCCATGGTGGCACTTGAGCGGGCGGCGCTGGGTGCGGCTGTCTTGGCCGCGGCGGTTGCGCCAGGCCCGGCCGTGTCCTTCCTGCCACCCAGGCGGCCAACCGACGACGGCGACCGGCCTTCCCCTGCGATCATGGGCATCGCACCCGTGGGAGGGGTGGTCTGCAGGGCACCCAGCGGGGAAGCCTGCACGGCTGCGAGCATCGAGGTGTCGAGGCTTGGCTGCAGGAAGGCCGAATGCGGTGCTGCTGTGGGTTTCGGGGGGATGTGGACCCGTTCATCGTTAGACATTGATCCCATCATCTCACTGCAGGCTCAAAGTGCGCTGGGCGCAGGGTTCCGCACGGCCGGCCCCACGGCTGTTGCGCCGGGTTAGAAATACTCCGGCAGCAATTCGCGGGCGAGGTCGGTGATGCGGCGTTCATTGGGGAAGGAGAGCTTTCTTGCCAATTCGTCCAGGGGAACCCATGCCACCTCAACTGCTTCGTGGTCGGGGTCGTTCTCAATGGTCAAAAAGCCTCCTGTGGCGCGCAGCAGGAAGTGGTGGACTGTTTTGTGCACGCGGTGCCCGCTGACGGTGAACCAGTAATCGATGCTGCCCAGGGTGGCAAGGACTTCACCGGCGATCCCGGTTTCCTCTTCAATCTCACGCACTGCCGCCTCGGCGTGGTTCTCATCGCCTTCGGGGTGGCCCTTGGGAAGGCACCACTCAAGCCGGCCACCGCGGTTGATGCGGGCAATGATTGCAACCCGGGGAACGCCGTCGGACATCTCAATCACGACACCGCCGGCGGAGACCTCTTCAACCGTTGGCAGCTGGCTGGGGGCACTAGGTGCCGTGGGCGCAACCTGGGAACCCATTGCCGAGGGCAACGGGTTCCTCTTGGGCGCGCGCGGCACGGGGTGAACCATGCAGTCCACTCTAGCTATCTTTGTGCACGGATGATGACAGGGCACAGGCGTGGTTTTCTCGCCGTCGCGGGCAGTTGGCCCGGACACGTGAAAGTACGCGGGGGCAAAAGTCTGGCATCCTTAAGGAACCATGGAATTAGTGCCCGATACTTCAAAATTTGACCCGGTTGTCCTTGAGCTGGGACGGCTCTTTGCCGACGCCGGATTCGAACTTTCCCTCGTCGGCGGACCAGTCCGCGACCTGTTTTTGGGGCGGATTTCCCCCGACCTGGATTTCACCACCAACGCCACCCCGGATGAGATCCTTGCTGTCGCCGGCAAGTGGGCGGATTCGCACTGGGAAATGGGCCGCGAATTTGGCACCATCGGCTTCCGCAAGCGCAACCGCAACAAGGAGGTGCTCCTCATTGAGGTCACCACCTACCGGGCCGAGGCGTACGACCCCGATTCGCGCAAGCCTGTGGTGGCGTTTGGGCGGTCGCTCGTTGACGACCTGCAGCGCCGTGACTTCAGCGTCAACTCCATGGCCCTGCGGCTGCCGGAAATGGAACTCGTGGACCCCTTTGGTGGGGCGGAGGACCTGGCGGCAGGGCTTCTGCGCACGCCGGGAGCGGCCGAGGATTCCTTCTCCGATGACCCCCTGCGCATGATGCGGGCGGCCCGTTTCGCATCGCAGCTGGGCTTCTTGCTGCACCCTGAGGTCCTGGCCGCCATGACGGGGATGGCCGAACGCATCAGCATCATTTCCGCCGAGCGAGTCCGTGAAGAGCTCGTGAAATTGATCTGCGGCGCGCACCCCCGGGCCGGCATCGACATCCTGGTGGAAACCGGTCTTGCCGAGCTGGTGCTTCCTGAAGTTCCCGCCCTGAAGCTCGAAACCGACGAGCACCACCGCCACAAGGATGTCTACCAGCACTCCCTGCAGGTGCTCGAACAGGCGGCCTCAATGGAGACGGGGCCCGACGGACCCGTTCCCGGCCCCGACTTTGTGTTGCGATTCGCTGCCCTGATGCACGACGTCGGCAAGCCCAAGACCCGCCGTTTTGAACCCGGCGGCGGCGTAAGCTTCCGACACCACGACCTCGCCGGAGCGAAGCTGACGGCGAAGCGCATGAAGGCCCTGCGCTTCGACAACGACTCGATCAAGGCCGTCTCCCGTCTTGTGGAGCTGCACATGCGCTTTTACGGATACGGCGAGGCGGGCTGGACGGACTCTGCCGTGCGCCGTTACGTGACGGATGCCGGACCGTTGCTTGAACGCCTGCACAGGCTGACCCGATCGGACGTCACGACGCGCAACCAGCGCAAGGCCGACCGGCTGTCGTTCGCCTACGACGACCTCGAACAGCGAATTGCCGTCCTGGCCGAGCAGGAAGAACTTGACTCCATCCGCCCCGACCTGGACGGCGGCGCCATCATGTCCCTGCTGGGGATCAAACCGGGCAAGGTGGTGGGACGCGCCTACAATTTCCTGCTTGAACTGCGCATGGAACACGGGCCACTGGGACCAAAGAAGGCCGAAGCCGAACTACGCAAGTGGTGGGCCGAACAGCCCGAGGCGCAGCCGGAACCCGCTGAAAGCCCCGAAGGATAAAAGATTTTCGTCGAAACATCCGCTGATTGGAATATAAGAACATGAGCCACAGCCAGACCGAGAATATTCAGACATCAGCCGCGCCCGTACCGGGCGGCCCCAAGCTGTGGCTGCTGCGCCACGGTGAAACCGAATGGTCCCGCAGCGGGCAGTACACGGGACTGACGGATCTGCCGTTGACGGAGCTGGGTGAGGAGCAGGCCCGCTCCGCGCGCACCACGCTGGCCGGCGTCGACTTTGACCTTGTCCTCACCTCACCGCTGCAGCGCGCACAGAGGACGGCAACCCTGGCGGGCTTTCCCGACGCCGAGGTGGAACCGAACGCCGTCGAATGGGACTACGGCGACTACGAAGGCATCGACAGCGCCGTGGTGCGGGCGGAAAATCCGGGGTACCTGATTTGGGACAGCGGCGTGCCCAACGGCGAAATGCTGGAGCACATTGCTGACCGTGCGGACCAGATCGTGAAGCGGGCACGCGCCGTCGAACGTGCTGACGGTGCGCAGGCCAACGTTCTGGTGGTGGCGCACGGGCATTTCCTGCGGATCCTGACCGCGCGCTGGCTCGGGCTGGATGCGGGGCAGGGCCGCCACTTCATATTGGGCACGGCGAAGGTGTGCACACTGGGCTGGGACAAGAAGACGCCCGCCGTCGAGCAATGGGGCTTGTAACGCGGCTGTGACGTCGGTGGGATGAAGGCGGTGAACCGGTAGGCTCGAGACCATGCAGGAATCACAGGCTTCGGGGACTTCACCCCGGCACCCCCTAGTTGTGCCATCCCGCAGCGACCCTTTGCTGCGGTCCATGACCGAGCCCGTGGGCGGCCCGCTGGGACAACGGACGGCACCGGGAAGCACCAGCCCCGGATTCTTCACGGTTGAACGGGTCCTGGTCCTGATGGCAGCTGCGGCCGCCTTCATCGCCGTCATCTCCAAGTCCCATTGCCGCACGGCCGGCTGGAGTACACCGGACCAGTATTCGACAGTGTGCTGGTCGGAGTTCCCCAACTCCTTTGTTGAGGACAAGCTTGGCGCCCTGTTCCCGTTCTTCAGCACTGGATCCCCGTTTGACCAGCCCCTGATCGCCGGGTGGGTTGCCGGAGTCACTGCATGGCTGACAACTTCGGCGGGCGACGGCGCGCTTCGCCACCTCGCGTTCTTTGACCTGAACGCAGCCCTGATTGCTGCGGTCTGGATCTTTACCGTCATCGTGGTGGCCCGCACGGCCGGGCGCCGATCCTGGGATGCGGCCATCGTGGCCACGAGCCCCGTCCTGATGCTGACCGCGTACGTCAGCTGGGATTTCTGGGCCGTGGCCCTGGTGAGCCTTGCAATCTACCTCTTTGCCCGCCGTCGGTCGCCGTGGGCGGGGGTGGTCTTTGGCGTTGCAGCACTGGCCGCCCCCTACCCGATCATGATCCTGTGTGCCTTGCTGCTCCTTGGCGTCCGGACCCGTCGCGTCACCAGCATGCTTGAAATGATCGCCGCCGCCGCAGTAGCCTGGTTGCTCGTTGTGGCGCCCGTGATGGCGAAGAATCCGCCGGCGTTCCCCGATTACCTCAAGGGCCTGATCAACGCGCAGCCGTCGGAATCTTCCATCTACGGCGGCTACAACCACATTGCCGGCCGCATGGGCTGGCCAACCATGGACGTGGGCATGTCCAACACCGTTGCCGCCCTGTTCCTTGGAGTACTGGTCCTCGGCTTGGCCTGGCTCGCACTGTACTCACAGGGCCGCCCCAGGACCGCCCAGCTCATGTTCATCGCCGTCGCGGGTTTCATGGTGGTGAACAAGGCCACGGAACCGTGGCATGCCGTGTGGCTGCTGCCGCTGCTGGCACTAGCCATGCCGCGCTGGCGACCCATCCTGCTATGGCAGGGCGCAATCATCACGCACTTCATCGCATTGATGTTGTTCCGCAGCAAGGTGCTCGGCGACATCAACAACCAGCACGCCATCGACACGCCCTACTTCGTGATGGCCTCACTGCTGGCCGGCCTCGCGACGTGCGCGTTGATCGGGCTTGTTGTCCGAGACATATACGAACCCGAGTATGACGTGGTGGGCCGCGGTGGCGTGGTCGATCCGCAGGGCGGGGTGCTGCTTGGCGGCCCCGTTGATCCCGTCGCGGCCCTGATCGATGACGCCCCTGCGAAGGACCCGGTGGACGGCTAGCATGACCGATGTTGCCGTGGTCGGATCCGGTCCCAACGGGCTGGCCGCCGCCGTCACCCTGGCCCGGGCTGGCCTGTCGGTGCAGCTCTTCGAGGCCGCCGATTCCATTGGCGGAGGCACCCGGACCAAGGAACTGACCCTGCCGGGCTTCCGCCACGACGTGTGCGCCGCCGTGCATCCCATGGCCCTCGCCTCCCCGTTTTTCACTGCCTTTGAACTAGACCGCAGGATTGAGCTGCTGGTGCCGGAAATTTCCTACGGCCATCCGCTCGACGGCGGACGGGCAGGCATTGCCTACAACAGCCTTGACCGGACGGTGGACGGTCTGGGCGCCGACGGGCCTGCATGGCGCAGGCTCATGGAGCCGCTGCTGCGCCGGCTGGATGGCGTCGTCGACTTCACGCAGGGAAATCTGCTCCGCCTGCCCCGGGACCCGTTCGCGGCCGTTGCATACGGCGTGCGCACAGTGCTGCAGGGAACGCCCGCCTGGAACCTGGGTTTCAGGAATGACGTCGCACCCGCCATGCTCACGGGTGTCAGTGCGCATGCAATCGGCCGCCTGCCGTCCCTTTCAACGTCGGGGGCCGGGCTGCTGCTTGGAGTCCTTGCCCACGCCCAGGGCTGGCCCGTTCCAAGGGGTGGAACGCAGGCCATTGCCCAGAGTCTGGCTGATGATCTCATGGCCCATGGTGGGCGGATTGAACTGTCCCAACGCATCGACAGTGTTGCCGAACTCAAGGCCGCTACGGGGGCGAAGGCCGTCATATGCGACACCACCCCGAGGGCACTGGCCGCCATGGCGCACAATGAATTACCACAGCGGTATATACGCAGGTTGGAATCCTTTAGATACGGTGCCGGGGTGTGCAAGGTTGACTTTGCCCTGTCGGGACCTGTGCCGTGGACGGCCCAGGAGCTGCGCAGTGCCCCGACCCTTCACCTGGGAGGGTCTCGCGAGGCCATCGCCTTCGCGGAAGGGCAGGTCCTTTCGGGGCGGCATCCCGAAAACCCCTATGTGCTTGCCGTCCAGGCCGGAGTTGTCGATTCAAGCAGGGCACCCAAAGGGCAGCACACCTTGTGGGCCTACACCCACGTTCCTGCAGGGTCGACCCGTGATTGCTCCGAAAGCATCATTGCCGCCGTCGAAAGACACGCGCCGGGCTTCAGGGACCTGATCCTGGCCAGCAGGACGCAGACGGCACAGGAAGTTGGTGACTACAACGCCAATTACATTGGTGGCGACATCAGCTCCGGGGCCGTGACCTTGATGCAGCTGCTCAAGCGTCCCGTGATTTCCAAGGACCCATGGCGGACGCCGGCGCCTGGGCTGTACCTTGGCTCTGCATCAACTCCGCCGGGACCCGCGGTGCACGGAATGGGCGGCTGGTATGCCGCACGGTCGGCGCTACGGAACACGTTCGGCCTGCCCGCCCCGGACCTCGGCCTGACTCGCGACCGGCCTTAAACAACTGAGCCGCAGTAAGCGGCGAAAACACGTAAAATTCGTGCATTTTCGCCGTTTGCTGCGGCTCAATTTAAAAAGCGAGCGGGTGGTGGGCCCACGCGCACGAGGACCCCACGCCGAAGGATGAGGCTTGGGAGGGCGTGGAACTAGTTGCGGCGTTCCAGTGTCCCGATCGTCGCCCCGGTGGCATCCTTGACGGTCATGACGTCGCCGTCGATGACGCCGCTGGCAGCCTTGGACACCCAAGTGTCGACACCTTCGCAGTGCATCTTCGTGCCGCTGAGCTGCTGGAAGGTCAGCTCGCCCTTAATCAGGTACCACTGCCCTGAGAGGCGGTTGCACCCGTCGCTGCCTGTGACGAATCCGGCTTCCTGGAAGCCGGGATCGTTGTCGGCGGCCAGGGCCATCTGCAGGTACGGCTTCTTATCGGTGTTATATCCGTCGCCCCAGGTTCCTGCGGGACCGGTTGTGGCACCGCAGGAAGAGAGGGTCAAGGCAAGAAGAAGGCCGCCGGCAATGGCTGCAATTCGTTTCATGATGGGGATGGCTCCGATCGCGCTGGTCTAGACGTGCGTTTCCCTTATGGTATTGCATGGCCGGAGATTCCCTGCCTTTGTGCGCAGCTGCTCAGCGCGAGGCGACGCCGGCCGACGCCGGGATGGGAGCGGTCAGGACGCCGTCGCGCATGGTGGCAACAGCATCGGTGAGCGGGACAAACTCGGTGTCGTGCGTGACCATGACGGTCCCCACGTTGAATTCGTCGGTGACCTCGCGCAACAGCCTGACGATGGAGTCGCTGCGCTCGTGGTCCAGGGCGGCCGTTGGCTCATCGACAAGGAGGACCTTTGGCTGTGCCATGAGGGCGCGGGCGATGTTGACCCGCTGGCGCTGCCCGCCCGACAGCTGGTGAGGACGCTTCTTGGCGCAGTCGGCAAGTCCGACGAGTTCAAGGAGTTCGTTGGCCCGCACACCGGCAGCCTTCAGGTTTTTGCCTCGCAGATGGTCTGTGATGACAAGCTGCTCGGCCGCCGTCAACGAGGCAAGGAGGTTTGGCTGCTGGAAGATGATGCCCACCTTCTCCCGGCGCAGCCCCGCCAGTTCCTTTTCAGTCAGTGCCGTGGCATCAACGCCGTCGATCATCACGACACCGGAGGTGGGCTTGATCAAGGTGGCGGCCACGGCAAGCAGGCTCGACTTTCCCGACCCTGACGGGCCAATGAGGGAAACAAACTGGCCGGGCTGGACTGCGAGGTTCACGGCATCCAAGGCTGTCATGACGCCTTCGCCGTCGGGGTATTGCAGTGTCACGTTGATCAGGTTCAAAGCAGTCATGGCAGGTTCCTTAACAATATGGAAGAGGATAGCAGTGGGGAGGAGACGGGGGTCAGTTGCCGCCGAGGGCGATCATGGCGTCGACGCGGGTGACCTTGCGGACCGCCACCGCCGATCCCGCCAGGCCGAGAACCACGATGCCGACTATGGGCAGGATGGTTGTGGCGGCCGTGAGCAGGAAGGGGGCTGCCTGTGCTGCGAAGATTCCACCGACGATGCCGATGATCCCGCCGAGCCCGGCTCCTGCCAGCAGCACGATCGCCGCCTGGGTCAGGGCGTCCTTCAGGAGATAGTTGCCCGATGCGCCCATGGCCTTCAGGACGGCGATGTCACGGGTGCGCTGGACTGTCCAGACTGTCAGGAACGCCACGATCACCAGGGCCGAGATGCCGTACAGGAATGCCTGCATCATCATCAGTGAGCCGTTTTCGCTCTTGTAGCCGCCCAGGCCGGCAAAGGACCCTGTGCGTGTGGTGCTGACTGTGCCCGCTGCGGCGTTGGCGGCCGCGGTGTCAAGGGTTGCGCCAGCGTCGTACGTCACTGCCACAACCGTGGCCAGCTGCCCTGGATCGCTCAGGTGCGCAATTTTTGTCCACACCGGCAGCGTGGTCCACACGACCGATGAGTGCGAGTACCACTGCTCGGGGACGACGGCGCTGACCTTCAGGTCAAGGCCGCCAAGGGTGACGGTGCTGCCCACTTCCAGTGAAAGGTCCTTCGCCACGTCCTGACCGATGACAACTGTCTCGTCGGTGACGGACGACGGCGCGATCCCGGCATCGGCGCCCTTCCCGCCGACGCCAAACACGGCAACGTTCGTGGTGCCCTGGCTGGCGCCCTTGGCCTGGAAGCGGGTCTGGTTGATGCCCAGGGGAACCGCTGAGGCCACGCCGGGCGTGGTGGCCCATGCGTCGGTCTGCGCCTGTGTGACTTCACTTTCGGTGAAGGAGACCTTGGCGTCGTTCTTGCCTGGCGCGCCGAAAACGATCTGGCTCACGGGGGTGTCGCCACCAAGCTTTTGCAGGGCCGAGGTGTTTTGGTTGCCCAGGCCCGCAGTCAGGCCCGACAACATGACAAGCAGCAGGCTGATGAGCGCCACTACGGAACCCATGAGGGCGAACCGTCCTTTGGCAAAGCGGATGTCTCGGATCGCGAGGAACATGTGCGGCTTCTTTCGTGGGCCGGAAGGACTTCCGGGAGGTTTCTTTTCTTACTTCCACTCTCCCTCGCAGGGGCCGCTGTGCAATCGTGGGGTTGGTTGATCCCGCCGAGGCAGGGGGTTGACCTGCCGGTCAACCAATTGGTTGATACGCCCGGGCCGCTCCAGCGCCTAAGCTTGTGGAATGTCTGCCGTGGAAGCCCCACCTGTCACAAGTGGCACGATCCTGCGCTTTCTGCGCGTCTCCTTGCATGTCGGCTTTGCCGTGCTGCTGGCCGTGGGCATCATCCGCCTCATCACGGGCCCGGCCGAATATGCCGGGCGGTACTGGTTCCTGGCGCTTTCCCTTCTGCTCGCGGTGACCTATCTAGTGGGCACGGTGGCTGAGAAGCGCTTCTCGGCGGGCGTCCTGCAGCGCAACCCGCGACGCTTCGCCATTCTCTGGCTGAGCATCATCACACTCATGTGGGCTGTCCTGATGTGTGGCTCGGTGGAATTCTCCTGGCTCGTCTTCCCCTTGTTCTTCCTGCACCTGCACCTTTTGCCGCGCTGGGCCGGACTGACGACCACCGCGCTCATGACCGTTGCCGTGGTGCTGGCGCAGTGGAATTCATCCGGTACGACTTTTCCGCAGCTGCCCGTCATCATTGGTCCGGTCTTTGGTGCGGCCTTTGCCGTTGCCACGTCCAAGGCCTACCTGCTGCTGTACCAGGAGGGCGAATACCAGCGCCAGGCTGCCGAAGAACTCCGCCGAACCCGTGCCGAACTTGCCGCCACGCAGCACGAGGCCGGTGTCCTGGCCGAGCGTGCACGCCTGGCCCGCGAAATCCACGACACCCTGGCCCAGGGCTTTTCATCCATCATCCTGGTGTCGCGTGCGGCACTGCGCAGCCTCGAATCCGGGGACGTGGAGTCAACGGGGGAGAGCCTTTCAATGGTTCAGGCCACTGCAGCCGAAAACCTTGCCGAGGCCCGGAACTTTGTGCGCGGGCTTTCCTCCCCGGCCCTGGCCGAGACCTCCCTCGTGGAGATCCTGTCCCGGCTGTGCAGCAAGACCCAGCGCGAGGCCACAGCACGGGGGAGCTCGCTGAAGTGCAGCTTCAGGCTCGACGGCGAGCCGATAGACCTACCTCAGCCGTACAAGGTGACCCTGCTGCGCGCCGCCCAGGCGAGCCTCGCCAATGTCTGGCTGCACGCGCAGGCCGGTGCCGCCGTCGTCAGTCTGGCGTTCCTTGGCAGCGAGGTGACCCTTGATGTGTACGACGACGGGCGCGGCTTTGAGCCCGACAACCTCGCCGACACCGTGGGCGGCCGGGCGGACGGAAGCGGCTTCGGGCTGCGGTCAATGCGGGAGCGGGTGGTGGCTCAGGGCGGTACGCTCACGATTGAGTCGGCTCCGGGGGAGGGAACGGTGGTGGCCGTCCGGCTGCCGCTGGATGCGGTTTCGAGTGCTGTTCAGGGTGATGAGAATGAGTGAGATCCGAATTTTGCTAGTGGATGACCACCCCGTGGTGCGTGCCGGATTGCGGGCCATGCTCACCGAGTTTGAGGGATTCACGGTGGTGGCCGAGGCGCCGGAGGGTGGGGCGGCCATCAAGGAGGTGCAGCGCCTGCAAACGCTGGGCGAACCCGTCGACGTGGTGCTGATGGACCTGCAAATGGGCGACGGTATGGACGGCGTGAGCGCCACCAAGGCCATCAAGGCGCTGCCCGACGCGCCGCCCGTGCTGATCCTGACAACCTATGACACGGACGCCGACATTTTGGCCGCAGTCGAGGCGGGGGCCAGCGGCTACATGCTCAAGGATGCGCCGCCGGAGCAGATTCGCGGTGCCGTGCAGTCGGCCGCGGCGGGGCAGACGGCGCTCGCCCCCGAGGTTGCCGCCAGGCTCATGGGCCGGATTCGCAATCCCGCGCCGGTGTTGTCCGCGCGCGAAGTGGAACTGCTGGAGCTGTTGTCCACAGGCATGGCCAACAAGGCGATTGCCAAGCAGCTGTTCATCTCCGAGGCCACGGTGAAAACCCACCTGGTGCACATTTATGACAAGTTGGGCGTTGACAACAGGACGGCGGCCATATCTGTTGCCGTCGCCCGCAGGATCATCCGCAGTGCGGGGTAATTTCGCCGCACACTGTGTGCGCCCTGCCGCCAAAAATCCACACGTCATGTTGGTGCACTCCCGAGCTTCATCCCCTACACTGTGATATCGATAACATTTTCGGCGGGTGGAGTGTAGCGCCTTTCGAATCTGAAATGGTGTGTTCTTTTTTGGAAACGCCGCCCAAAATTGGCAAAGCGGCGTAGGCTCGTGCTTGTCGCGTGCAAGGAAGCAGGAGGATCCCCGAGTGGCAATTTCGCAAGGCAAGTCACGGCATTTCCAGCTAAGCATGGCAGTTGTCTGCACGCTTCTGGCCTCTGGTGGATTTGTTGGGGCCGGGTACGTAGGCAATGCCTCGGCCGATGCCGCCGCCGGTCTCCCCTCCCGGACCGCACTGCGCACTGCTAGCAGTGTGGAGGAAGCCGAACCCATCGGCTTTCATGCCTTTGCAGACCAGGGCCTGGGAATGAAGGTTTCCTTCGCGAACACCCTGATCCTCGCCAAGAAGCCTGCCGCAAATAAGGTCTTCGACCTGACCGACCCCAACGGCAACACGCCGCACCTGGGTGGAACCGTCAACTCCATGCGCGGGGATATCCCGGAAATTTCCGCGGAGCTGATCTCCCAGGTCCGCAAGGATATCCTGACCGCCGCCTATCAGGGACTTGGCCACAGTTACGTCTGGGGTGGCACCAGCTTTGAAAACGGCTGGGACTGCTCCGGATTTGTCCAGTGGACCTATGGCCAGGCGGGAGTTGGCCTGCCCCGCACCGAGCAGTGGCTGCCCATGGTGGAAACCAACAATCCCCAGCCGGGGGACATCGTGGTGCAGAATCCCGACGGCCCGAACCACTGGTCGCACATCGGAATCTATATTGGCGGCGGCAAGATGATCAGTGCACTGAACCCCTCGGTGGGCACCATTTTGCATACCCCTGCAGCCACAAGCAGCTCATCGACCTACTTCACAATGCCGGCATTTGCTGCAGCCGATGACAGGGCCAAATCGGACGCAGCAAAGAAGACGCAGGAAGAAAAGGACGCCACCAAGTCGACCGAAAGCACGAAGGCCGCCACGAGCCCGCCGGCAAGGCCGAGCACGAGCCAGAAGCCCGGCACTACCCCTCCCGGCACTACGCCTCCCGGCACCAAGCCCGGCACAACGGGGCCCGGGACCCCGCCTCCGGCTACCACGCCTAGCCTAACCCCTCACGCACCCCTTCCCGAGACACCGCCCGCAACGTCTCCGGCGACCACGCAGCCTGTCACAACCTCTCCGGAAACCCCGCAGCCTGCTGCAACGACCAACCCCGGAACCACGCAGTCTGCTGCATCGACCGACCCTGGAACCACGCAGCCTGCTGCAACGACAGGACTGCCGTCAAGTTCCATGGCTGCCACGTTCAGCTCACCGCCGGGCGAAACCCAGGTCCCCGGGAGTGGAGTGCCCACTCCGTAGCCACCCGAACAAAATAGGCCCTGCCCCCGATCACTTGTGACGGAGGACGGGCCTTTTTTGTGGGCCTGACCGTGCGTTTTCCTTTCCATACATGCCGCTCATGGCATGTTTTGGACTGCTTCAAATAAGTCCCAATCGAGTCACATATGCCGGTGTTATGCATCACAAATAGTTTATGCTTGACCTGCGTCACATTCCCAAGTGCATGCTAATGCGTGTTTGGCTGAGTTTTGCATCATCAATCATCGCCCTAGCTTGAAAGCGAGCTCGAATGTCATTGCTCCACGAGAAGAATCCGGCAAAGATGCCGGCAAAGTCACCGGGGCGGCGGGTGCTGGGTAAGCGAGCGACAGCCGCGGCGCTGGCTGGACTGCTTGCGGTAGGAACACTGCCTGCTCTGGCCCTGTCACAGGCAGCCCTGGCTGCCCCCGGCACGCCCATTTCGGCGTCGAACATCACCCCGGAAGTGCCTGTGGACCGCAATGGCGCCACCCTGGGCGCCATCACTAAGGCCACAACGGTTGGCAACGTGGTGACCTTGACCCCCGCAACCGGCGCAATTCGTGTGACCTTCCTCGATGACGGCAACTTCCGTCTGGAAGCCACCCCGACAGGTACCTTTGCCGATCCGGCCAACACCCCGGCGTCACCGGCGGATGCGCAGCGCTCTGCGAACATCGTGGTGGGCCAGGGCGATTTCAAGTCCGGCACCGTGACCGTCAGTGATGCTGGGGGAGTCATCACCATGGCCACCGCCAAGGTCAAGCTTGAGGCCAACAAGACCACGGGCGCTTTCACACTCAAGCGTGCGGACGGTTCAGTCGTGTGGCAGGAATCCTCCGCCCTCAGCTTCGGCACCGACACGACAACTCAGCACCTGAAACCACTGGCAGGAGAGCAGTTCCTCGGTGGTGGCATGCAGAACGGCCGTGTGGTCCACACAGGCTCCACCATCAACATCTCCAACAACTACGTTTGGGATGACGGAGGCCACCCCAACGCCGTTCCCTATTACATGACCAGTGCCGGCTACGGCGTCATGCGGAACACTTACGCGCCTGGCTCGTACACGTTTACCAACGATGAAACCACCACGCACAGGGAAAAGCGTTTTGACGCGTATTACTTCGTCGGGGACTATAAGCAGAGCCTGGACGGTTACACCAAGCTGACCGGCCGCCCCAACCTTCCTCCCGTGTACGGACTGGAGTACGGCGACGCCGATTGCTACAACCGCTCCAACCCCACGTACTCTTCCTCGGGCTTCAACAACCCGACTGCACCAAAACAGGTCACCTTTGACGCGGTGAAAACCGCAAAGCAATTCAAGGCCAACGACATGCCCGCGGGCTGGATGATCGTCAATGACGGCTATGGCTGTGAGTACACCCCGGACGCGGCTGGTTTCGACAAGAACGCACCCTACGACGCGAACAGCACCGACAAGGGCCTGGGTAACACTGTCAAGGCCATCAAGGCCGAAGCCGACCTCAAAACCGGTTTGTGGACCCAACGTTCGCTGACCAAGCAGGAAGCCGAAGTCGGCACCGATGGCATTGCCATGCGCAAGCTTGACGTGGCCTGGGTCGGCGAGGGCTACCGCCTGGCGTTGACGGGCTGTGAGAGTGCCAAGGGCGGCATCGAGGAATACTCCAGCGGCCGTGCCAATACCTTGATGGTTGAGGGCTGGGCCGGTGCGCAGCGTTGTGGTGTGCAGTGGACAGGAGACCACTCAGGCAACCTGGACCAGGCACGCTGGGGAGCCTCCGCACTGGCCGGCGCGACGAACTCGGGCCAGGCTTTCACCACTTCCGACGTTGATGGGATCTTCGGCGGCAGCACTGAAAGCTACGTCCGGGACCTGCAGTGGAAGGCTTTTGCGCCGGAACTGTATTCAATGAGCGGCTGGGCCGCCGTGGACAAGCGCCCGTGGCTCTATGGCGATGCCGCCACGGAAATCAACCGCAAGTACCTGCAGATGCGCCAGGAACTGATGCCGTACATCTATTCCTTGTCCGTTGATGCCCACACCACCGGCGTTGGTATGATGCGCAGCATGCCGTTGGAATTCCCCAACGATCCGCTGTCCTACACCAAGGAAGCCGAAACCCAGTTCATGGTGGGCGGGAGCTACCTGGTGGCACCCGTTTCCACCGCCAGCGATGTGCGGAGCGGAATTGTTCTACCCTCCGGCAGCCAGTGGGTGGATTACTGGACCGGCACCCTCTACCAGGGTGGCCAGGTTCTGAACGGCTACAAGGCACCGTTGGAAACGCTTCCCATGTTCGTCCGTGCCGGTGCCGTGGTGCCCAAGGGCCTCATTGCGCGCAACGCTTCGCTCGTGCCGGAAAACTCCGCCCTCACGGTTGATGTTTACCCCACAGGCGACTCCTCCTTCACCTTGAATGAGGACGATAAGGTCACCCGCGAATACAAGATGGGCAAGTCCAGCAAGCAGGAGTTCAAGGTCACCGCCCCGGCCAAGAATGGCGGCGACGTCGCAGTAACGATCGGCAAGCGCGACGGCGACTACACCGGCAAGGCTGCAAGCCGCCCGTACACGTTGGAAGTCCACAGCGGCTCACAGCCCTCGGCCGTGACGGTAGGCGCCACCGCGCTGACCAAGGTGGCCGACGCTGCCGCGTTCAAGGCTGCCCTCACAGGCTGGTATTACGACGCTGCTGACGCCGGTGGCACAGTCCACGTCAAGGCCGGCAACGTTGCCTCTGCGGCTTCCGCAACGGTAACGCTGAAGGCATCATCGGCCGTCGGCGGCACTGACTCCGATGCGTTGGCTGCACAAGTTGCCGTCACCTTAGAAGATAAGGTCTTCCAAGGCCACACGACGTCAGCTTCAGCGATGTTCACGAACACCGGCAGCAGTGCCAAGACCGATGTTGTCATCAGCCCCGTTGTTCCCCAGGGCTGGACCATTAGTAACTCCAAGGGTGCCACTGTGGCCTCGGTTGCACCGGGCGCCACCGTTCAGGCAACGTTTGATCTGTTGCCCGGGGCGAACTCCGCCGCCGGTCAGCAAACTGTCGGCGCCAAGGCGAGCTACAAGGACGCCAAGGGCGCCAGCCGGGAAGTTTCCGGCGCGAACCAAATGTACGTCGCTTACGGCTCACTCGCCGGGGCGTTCAACAATATTTCGGTCACCACTGCCAACGGCTCATTTGGCCAGAAGCTGGGCAACTTCGATGGCGGCAACGCATCCTTCAGCATTGAACAGCTGAAGACGGCCCCGATCCCCGCCGGCGGCGTCACCCCCGGTTCCACCGTCACCGTGGATGCCGGCCTGCCCACCGAGGTCAACTACACGTGGCCTGCCGTTGGAGCAGATAAAAACAACGCCGTCGTCCTGAACGGGCAGACCATTGCCCTCTCCGGCAAGGGCACCGACCTGGCGATTTTGGGGTCCTCCAACAGCGGTTCGGGCGCCTCGCCGGAATTCACCATCACCTACACGGATGGCACCGTCCAGAAGCAATCCACCTACTTCCCGAACTGGTTGCCGCAGGGCAACACCCAAGGTGCAAAGGTTGCTATCAAGTCGTTGGGGCGCAACAGCCAGTCCAACGCGGCAAACCCGGAGTACAAGGACTACGGCTACCAGATCTATTCCGGCACGTTGCGCCTGTTGCCGGCCAAGACACTGGCCTCGGTGACCATGCCCAAGACGGACTCCGTGAAGGTGTTCGACTGGCAGGTTGCGAACTTCCCCTTGCCCGAGGCTCCCAGCGCTGACGCGTTTGTCTCGGACCTGCCATGGATATCGGCCAGCAACGGCTACGGCGTCATCGGCAAGGACGTTGTCAACAAGGATGCCGCCAACTCACCCGATGTTCCGCTGACCATTGTTGACCGCACCGATCCGGCCAACCCGAAGACCACCACGTACAACAAGGGTCTTGGCGTGCACGCGCCGTCCAACGTGAGCTACTACGTGGGTGGGCAGTGCAGCCGCTTCACCAGCGAAATTGGCCTCGAGGGCGACTTCGCGGGCACCGTCATCTTCAGCGTGGTCGGTGACGGAAAGGTCCTCTACCAAAGCCGCACCCTCGTCAAGGGTTTTGCGCCGGAGAAACTGAACATTGACCTGAAGGGTGTTTCCTACCTTGAACTTCACGTTGACCCGATCTCCGCAGGTGCCATCGGCGGCGCCCACGGCGTGTGGGGCGATGCGAAGATCTCCTGCTCGAATGCCGCACCGGCTGACACGGTTGCCCCTGTCACCACGGCAACCGTAGCTCCGGCCACCCCGGCAGCCACCGGCTGGTTCACCACGGCGCCGAACGTCACGTTGAGCGCCACCGATAACGTCGGCGTTGCCAAGACCGAATACCAGATTGGCGCCGGCCCCTGGACCGCCTACACCAAGGCTGTCACGCTTCCCGAGGGCGTCAACACCTTCAAATACCGCTCCAGCGACGCCGCAGGCAACGTTGAAGTGGAGAAGGCCACGGCAGAATTCAAGGTTGATACGCAGGTGCCTGTTGTTTCTGCCACGGTTGACGCTGATGCCCGCACCATCACGGTGAAGGCTGCTGATGCTGGTTCCGGTGTTGCTTCGGTGGAGTTCTCCACTGATGGAGGGTCCACGTGGAAGGCCTACACCGACCCCATCAAGGCAGGGGACGGTGGCGTGTCGGTGGCGTACCGTGCCACGGACAAGGCTGGTCTGGTTGCCAGCTCAACGGTTGACGCTGTGGTGGCCCCGGTTAAATCCCCGGAACCGGCGGCTGCGTCCATCTCGGCACCTGCCTCGGCAGCCGCCGGCGCGAAGGTCACCGTGACGGGCAAGAACCTGGTCGCAGGCACGTCCTACGAACTGTGGATCCGCTCGGCGCCGGCAAAGATTGCAACGGTGAAGGCTGGCGACGACGGTTCGTTCTCGGTCACTGCAACGATTCCTGCAGGATTTGCGGCAGGTGCCCACGAGCTGACACTTGAGACCGATGGCGCGGTTGCCGCACGCACCGCGATCATGGTCACGGCGGCAACGGTTGAGCCTCCGGTGACGGAAACACCCAGCCCGGGGAACACTGCGTCACCTAAGCCGACAACCCCGGCCGGCAACACCAACAACGCCGGCAGCAACAGCAACTCCGGTGACGGCTTGGCCAGCACCGGTGCCAAGGTGATGCTGCCTGCTGGTATTGCCCTGCTGCTTGTGCTCGGAGGTGCCGGCGCGGTCATCATCACCCGCCGCCGTCGAACATAAGAAACAGTAGATCGAACGCAGGACAAAGGTGCCGGTTAGTGCAGAGCAATCAGTTTACGCTGCATGGACCGGCACCTAGTTTCTGCCCACACGACCATAAAAATTGAAAGGCTTGATTCTATGACATGGAAGCCAAAGTACCGTGCGGCTGCGATCGCAGTGACAGCACTTCTGGGGGCCGCGGCACTGCCGTTGGGCCTGATGGCGGGACCGGCAACGGCAGCCCCCGAAACAAGTAACGCCGTGGCAGTTCCCGAAGCCGGCTCCAATGCAGACTGGGCCAAGGCGCTCACCCCGCCCATGGGATACAACAACTGGGCGCACTACATGTGCAACATTAACGAGAAGCTCTTCAGGGACCAGGCCGACGCCATTGTGGCCAAGGGTCTGGACAAGGCCGGCTATGACACCGTCACGGTGGATGACTGCTGGATGCAAAAGGACCGGGACGCCAACGGTAACCTACAAACCCGGGCAGCCACCTTCCCCTCCGGAATGAAGGCGCTGGGGGACTATATCCACTCCAAGGGTCTCAAATTCGGCCTGTATCAGGACTCCGGAGTGGTGACGTGCTCCGGCGGTGACTACGCCGGCAGCTACGGGCACTTTGGTGCGGACATGAAATTGTTTGCCAGTTTCGGCGTGGACTACGTCAAGATGGATGGCTGCAATGTTCCTTCGGTGGCAGGGGAAACCCAGGAGGAGACCTTTAAAAGGATCTACTTCGAGGAAGCAAAGGCCATCAAAGACAGCGGCCGTCCCATGATGCTCTCCAACTCCGCTCCGGCCTACTTCTCCATCCCCGCGAAATTGCCAGCCTGGTATTCCGTCATGGACTGGTCCGGTGACATGAGCCAGCTATGGCGTGAATCCTGGGACATCGACGTCTACAACCCCGCCAACCCCAGCACCAGCCGCTGGCCGGGCATCATGCGCAACTACGACTACAACAAGCCGATCCAGCGCTTCGCCTCGGTAGGGCATTGGAACGACCCCGACTACATCATTGGCGGCAACGCCGGCGTGAGCCCCGTCGAAGGCCGGACACAGCTGTCCCTGTGGGCGATGATGGCCTCCCCACTGATCCTGAGCACTGACATCACCGCCATTCCGGACAGCTACTTGGCTGACCTCAAACATCCGGGCATGATTGCCATTGACCAGGACCCTGCCGGTATTCAGGGCACCCTGGTCAGTAGCGACGGCAAGGCCGAGGTCATGTACCGCCCCCTGGCCGACGGCACCTTTGCTGTGAGCCTGTTCAACCGCTCGGGGGCCACCGCCACTGTCAGCACGACGGCGGCCAAGCTGGGTTTTGCATCCGGCGGCAGCTATGAAGTGACAAATGTGTGGACCGGTGAAAAGAGCACCACGACGGGTGCTTTCAGCGCCTCCCTGGGCGCCCACGCCACCGAACTATTGCGCGTGAAACCGGTGTCCGGGGCCACCTTTGCTGCCCCCTCCGGGCAGATCATGGCCCCAAACGAGACCCGCTGCCTTGACGCGTCTACGGCAGCGGCCACACCCGGTGCTGCCGTGACACTGCAAAACTGCAACGGCAGCGAGGCGCAACGCTTCGTGCGCGGTGCCAACCGCAGCCTGCAGGTGTTGGGCCGGTGCGCCACCGTTGACGGGGGCGGGATCCGCGGATCCAAGCTCGTTCTGACGGATTGCACGGGAGCCGAGAGCCAAAGCATCGGCTACAAGAAGAACGGCCAGCTGATCAGCGATTCGGCGGCGCTGTGTGTGGGCACCCCGGGTGGAACCACGGCAACAGTAGACACCTGCGGGGACAATCCACTGCACCAGATCTTCTCTGTTCCCGGTGCACCCACCAGTACAGTGGACCCGCTGCCTGCCGTGCCGCCGTCGGGAACCAACTGGCTCTCGGACCTTGCCTGGACCAGTGCCTCGGTGGGTTATGGCTTCATTGGCATTGACTCCGGTGTGAAGGATTCCGCGTCCGACGCAGATGTGCCGCTAACCGCGAACTACACCAATCCAGCCACGAACAAGAAGCCGGTGTATGCCAAGGGGCTGGGTGTGCACGCTTCATCTGTCCTGAGCTACAATCTAGCCGGAAACTGCAGTGCCTTCAGCTCCGATGTTTTCATGCAGGATCCCTTCACCGGAACGGTGGTTTTCTCCGTATGGACCGACGGTGTCAAGCGCTGGACGTCCACCCCGTCGGGTGCAGGCACGGCGCCCCAAACCACCAGCCTTGACGTGTCCGGGGTGAAGACCCTGGAACTGCACGTTGATCCGCCAGCCGGTGGCAACATCAACGGCGCCCACGGTGACTGGGGTAACGCGCAGATAGTCTGTGCCGAGGCAGACACCGAACTTCCGGTGACCACGGCAACGTTCTCTGGCACGCCGTCGGCCTCCGGCTGGTACACCAGCGCCACATCGTTGACGCTGAAGGCAAGCGACAATGACAAGGTGGCCTCGAGCGAGTACCGCCTCAACGGCGGCCAATGGGCGCCTTACGCGGCCCCGGTGGCACTGCCCGAAGGTGAAAACACCGTGGGCTTCCGCTCCACCGATGCCACAGGCAATCGCGAGCAAGCCAAAACGGCGACTGTCAAGGTTGATACGCAGGTGCCTGTTGTTTCTGCCACGGTTGACGCTGATGCCCGCACCATCACGGTGAAGGCTGCTGATGCTGGTTCCGGTGTTGCTTCGGTGGAGTTCTCCACTGATGGAGGGTCCACGTGGAAGGCCTACACCGACCCCATCAAGGCAGGGGACGGTGGCGTGTCGGTGGCGTACCGTGCCACGGACAAGGCTGGTCTGGTTGCCAGCTCAACGGTTGACGCTGTGGTGGCCCCGGTTAAATCCCCGGAACCGGCGGCTGCGTCCATCTCGGCACCTGCCTCGGCAGCCGCCGGCGCGAAGGTCACCGTGACGGGCAAGAACCTGGTCGCAGGCACGTCCTACGAACTGTGGATCCGATCGGCGCCGGCAAAGATTGCAACGGTGAAGGCTGGCGACGACGGTTCGTTCTCGGTCACTGCAACGATTCCTGCAGGATTTGCGGCAGGTGCCCACGATCTGACACTTGAGACCGATGGCGCGGTTGCCGCACGCACCGCGATCATGGTCACCGCGGCAACGGTTGAGCCTCCGGTGACGGAAACACCCAACCCGGGGAACACTGCGTCACCTAAGCCGACAACCCCGGCCGGCAGCACCAACAACGCCGGCAGCAACAGCAACTCCGGTGACGGTTTGGCCAGCACCGGTGCCAAGGTGATGCTGCCTGCTGGTATTGCCCTGCTGCTTGTGCTCGGAGGTGCCGGCGCGGTCATCATCACCCGCCGCCGTCGAACATAAGAAGAGGTAAACACTCGCCGTACAGGGTGCCGGTTTACCGGAGCAGGATTACTGCCCCGTGGACCGGCGCCCTGTGTCCTCTAGGCCCATACGGTGCCGACGTCCCGGCCTATTTCGAGAGGGTCAAGGATCAGCCGGTCCGGCAAATCCGGGTGGACAGTGAGTCGGCGAACCACCGACCAGGGGCACGAAGTGCTCGATTTCCGCAACCACGCCGGCTACAACCACGGTGCGGACTATTAGGAACAAACAATACCCTCCGGAACATGTCATTCTCCCCGTGTTTCACCCTGGACCCGCCCGGCGAGTCCGGCAACGAGTACCAAAAGGCGCCCGGGGGACCTGCTCCGCCTGTCCCGCCATGCCCGCGGTGCCGGGTGCGGGAACTAGATGGGAGAATTAGGGCGTGGGACATATTGACGTTGCAAACATTGACTACTTTCTCTCCGACGGCCGGCAGCTGCTGAACGGGGTGAACTTCCGCGTCTCCGACGGCACCAAGACCGCATTGATCGGCCCCAACGGCACGGGAAAAACCACCTTGCTGCGCATCATCTGTCAGGACATCAAGCCCGACGAAGGCGTGGTCTCACGCTCGGGCAGCATGGGTGTCATGCGCCAGTTCGTGGGCCAGGTCCGCGACAACAGCACAGTCCGTGACCTGCTGCTCTCCGTCGCAGCGGAGAACATCGCCGCCGCCGGAAAGGCAGTCGACGAAGCCGAAGTGGCCATGTTGGAGCGCGACGACGAGCCAAGTCAAATGGCGTACGCGCAGGCCATCGCCGACTGGGGCGACGTTGGCGGCTACGAGATGGAAACCACCTGGGATGAGGTCACCATGGCCGCGATGGGCATGGACTTCTACACTGCCCAGTACCGCAAGGCCTCGACCCTCAGCGGAGGTGAGCAAAAGCGCCTGGTCCTGGAAGCCCTGTTCTCCGGACCCGATGAGCTCCTGCTGCTCGATGAGCCCGACAACTACCTGGATGTGCCCGGCAAGCGCTGGCTCGAAGCGAAGATGGCTGCCTCAGACAAGTCAGTGCTGTTCGTCAGCCACGACCGCGAGCTGCTGGCCAACGCCGCCGACAGGATCGTCACGCTTGAACCCGGCATCAACGGCGCCTCGAGCTGGACCCACGGCGGCGGCTTCGAGTCGTACGTCAAGGCCCGCGAGGACCGCAACGCCCGCTTTGAGGAACTGCGCAAGCGCTGGGACGAGGAGCACATCAAGCTCAAGGAACTCGTCAATATGTACAAGACCAAGGCCGCGTTCCGATCCGACATGGCCAACAGGTACCAGGCGGCCCAGAGCCGGCTGGCGCAGTTCCTTGAAAAGGGTCCGCCAGAGGCCCTGCCCATTGAGCAGAACGTGAAGATGCGGCTCAAGGGCGGGCGGACGGCCAAGCGCGCCATTGTGGCGACCAAGCTGGAACTCACTGGCTTGATGAAGCCGTTCAGCACCGAGATCTGGTTCGGCGACCGTGTGGGCGTGCTGGGCTCCAACGGCTCAGGAAAGTCGCACTTCCTGCGGCTTTTGGCTGCCGGTGGCTCGGATCCGGACAAGGAACACGAGCCAGTGTCCGACGTCGACATTGCCCATGTGCCGCACGAGGGATCCGTGAAGTTGGGTGCCCGCATCCGGCCCGGCTTCTTCGCCCAAACCCACGCCCGCCCTGACCTGCTAACGCGCACCCTGCTGGATATTTTGCACCGCGGCGACGAACACCGCTCAGGGCTGGGTCGTGAGGCCGCCGCCGGCGCCCTGGACCGCTACGGCCTGGCCGCAAGCTCCGAGCAGAAGTACGACTCCCTTTCCGGTGGCCAGCAGGCACGTTTCCAGATTCTGCTGCTCGAGCTCTCAGGCGCCACGTTGCTGCTGCTCGACGAGCCCACCGACAACCTCGACCTGCACTCCGCCGAGGCGTTGGAGAAGGCCATCGATGCCTTCGAGGGAACCGTTTTGGCCGTGACCCACGACCGTTGGTTTGCCCGTTCCTTCGATCGCTTCCTTGTTTTCGGTTCCGACGGCAAGGTGTACGAGTCCGAAGAGCCCGTCTGGGATGAAAAGCGGGTCGAGCGCGCCCGGTAGTTGTTTCTTCGGGGCTGGAACTGGGCGAACGTCTTTTGGGCAAGGCCAAAGGAGGTCGTCATGCCTATGCCGGCGGACGGACACGAAAATTCTCGGTCCCCAGGAGTTTCGCCGTCTCCCACGAGCAAGGTCCCGTCGGGCCGCTGCGTCAGCATGAGGTTCGCGCCAGGACGGCCCGGTTGATCACCATCGAAGCCGGCGGAGGGACAAGGGCCATCTGCAAAGCGCAGCGGTTCACCTCAATTGCGCGCTGACGCAGCAGTGTCCGAAGTTGCGGATCGAGGCGCCAACGATCAGGACGTCCGTGTGGAGACATGTTTTCGCACGGTTTTCCGTCTATCTACCCAACACATAAATTCGGAATTAAGGAATGCACCATGATTGAACGTGCCGTCCTTGACATGGCCGGAACAACTGTCGATGACCACGGCATTCTCTATGTGGCGCTGCAGGAATGCGTTGAGGAAACAGGCGCCCGTGACCGCCGCCAGCCTCCAGGTGGCGCTTACCACCGGCTTTGACGACGGTGTCGCCCACCAAATCCTTGACCTGCTGGGGTGGGGCGTTGGGGCGGAGCTAGAGTTGATGCAGCATCCTCGTATTGCAGCGCCTGCCCCGGCCCCCTTTCGTAAAGAGAAAACCCACCATGAACCAGCAAACGGTCCGCCGTGCGGCCATTGCCACCTTTTCGGTCTTCGCCATCAACGGCTTCATCTTTGCCAGCTGGGCGGCGCGAATCCCCGCAGTGACCCGCATTCTGGACCTGACGTCAGGTGAGATGGGACTGCTGTTGCTGACCATCGCCGCCGGATCGGTCATTGCACTGCCCCTTGCAGGATCGGTCGTGGCCCGGATCGGCACGGCTAATACCCTTCGCGTTGGCGGTTTCACCGCGGCCTTGGGCGGCCTGGTCATATCCATCGCGTTGGCGCAGCACGCAGTCCCACTAACCGCAATGGGCCTGTTCTTCTTCGGTGTGGGCATTGGCCTGTGGGACGTGTCGCAGAACATTGAGGGCGCGGACGTTGAACGGCATTTGGGCAGGACGGTCATGCCCCAGTTCCACGCCGGTTTCAGCGGCGGGGCGCTCGTTGGCGCCTTGATCGGCGCAGGCCTGTCGGCCATTGACGTCAGCATGTCGCTGCACCTTGCAGCCATCGTGGTGGCCGTCTGCGCAGCCATGGTGTTAGTGCCGCGCTTCTTCCTGCCTGAAACACCAACCAGCGGAAGCAGGGCGCCGCGGGAAGCCAGGGCCGCCACGGGCCGCAGTGCCTGGACCGAAAGCCGCACCCTGCTGGTGGGTCTTGTGGTCCTCGGCGCCGCCTTGACCGAGGGTGCCGCCAACGACTGGATCGCCAAGGCAAGCGTCGACGGGCTGGGCGCCACTGAATCGGGCGGCGCCATCATGTTTGCCGTCTTCGTGGCCTCCATGACCTTGTTCAGGTTCTTTGGCGGGAGCTTCGTCGACAATTTCGGCCGCGTGCCCGTGCTGTACGGCAGCCTGGCGTCGGCCCTCGTGGGCCTGGTCGTGTTCGTCCTGGCACCGACCATGCTGCTGGCCGGCGTGGGTGCTGTATTCTGGGGCGCCGGGGCCGCCATGGGCTTCCCGATGGGAATGTCGGCAGCCGCCGACGATCCGGTCCGGGCTGCGGCCCGTGTTTCTGTCGTCTCAACGATCGGCTACGTGGCGTTTCTTGCCGGCCCGCCGCTGCTTGGCTTCCTCGGTGACCACGTCACCATCCGGTGGGCGCTGCTCGCGATCGGCGTTGCCATCGTGGCCTCGATTCTCACTGCACCGGCTGCCAGGCCCCTGCCCGCGGCGGAGTTTGAACAAGCCGCCAGCTAATCTGTTGGCATATTCTTGTTAAGGCACTTATTTTTCACTGCAGCCCACAACAGGAGCGTGAATCCGGCGCCAAGCAGTGCCCCCGCAATCGTGTCGGAGAGCCAATGCGCGCCCAGGTACATGCGGCTGTACATCATGGCTATGCCGAGGATGACGGCGCTGATCCACATCCACAGCCTGCCAATCACGACGGCGGTCACCACGGCCGCCGCGACGGTGGCACTAACATGCCCTGACGGGTATGCACCCGAATCCACGTGCACCAGCCGGTTTTCTGGCCTGGGCCGTGCCACCAAAATCTTGATCAACTGGGTCAGCACGAGTACGCCAACGTTTGCCCCCGCGGTAAAGAATGCCAGCCGCCGGTGCCTGCGCAGCAGCACCAGGAACAGCGCCACGCTGTAGATGATCATGCCGTCGTTGCCGGCAAAGTCCAGCACACGGTTGACATCGGTGAGCCACGGCGTCCGTGAGCCGAGCATGAGTTGGTTCCAGCCGTCGTCGTACTTTTGGAACAACGGGTTGTTGTCCGACAGGAAAACCATGAGGGCGCCGGCCACGAGCAGGGCAAGGGCAGGCACGGAGGCCCACACCAGGGCTGCGCGGGACCAGTCCAACGGGCGCAGGGCGGCAGCGGCTGTGCGAGGAATTGGGGTACGAGAAGGCATCAGACCAGTCTATTGCGTGCCGGGCGGGCGGGCGCCGTTGCGCCATCATCCCTTAGGACTACCCTGGGGAAACCCTGAATCATCCATGAGGGAGACGTTTTTGCCGCGATCGTTAAGTACGGTGGTGATAGATTCGCAAGCTGGGCCGTATTCGCCCGGCAAAAGTCCAAAGGGGTGTCCACATGATCGAGGCAGTAAACTTGGCCAAGCACTACGGTGCCAAGACCGCGGTCGGCGGTGTCACATTCACCGTCAAACCCGGAATGGTGACCGGATTCCTCGGCCCGAACGGTGCCGGCAAATCCACCACCATGCGCATGATTGTGGGCCTGGACAAGCCAAGCGCCGGAACCGTGAGCGTCAACGGCAAGCCGTACGTCAAACACCACGACCCGCTGCACCAGGTGGGCGCCCTGCTCGATGCCAAGGCCGTGCACACCTCGCGCAGCGCCTACAACCACCTGCTGTCCATGGCCGCCACGCACAGCATCCCCACCAGCCGTGTCAATGAGGTCATCGACATGACGGGGCTGGCTGCCGTCGCCAAGAAGAAGGCCGGCGGTTTCTCCCTCGGCATGGGGCAGCGGCTCGGCATCGCCTCTGCACTGCTGGGGGACCCCCAGACACTGATCCTGGATGAGCCCGTCAACGGCCTGGATCCCGAAGGCGTGTTGTGGGTGCGCAACCTGGCCAAGCACCTCGCCGGCCAGGGCAAGACGGTTTTCCTGTCATCGCACCTCATGAGCGAGATGGCACTTACAGCCGATCACCTGATTGTCATCGGCCGCGGCCGGATCCTTGCCGACGCGCCCATCGCCGAAATCCTTGCCGGCACGCAGCAGGCCAAGGTCCGGGTGCGCACCTCCGAGGTCACCAGGCTGAGCCTGCTGCTGGCCGGCCAGGGTGTCACGGTTGAAAGCCCCGAGAGCGAGACCCTTGAGGTGACGGGCCTCAATGCCCGCCAGATTGCAACCGCAGCCATGGAAGGCCGCGTGCTCGTGTACGAGCTGACCCCGCTGACAACCTCCTTGGAGGAGGCATACTTCAACCTCACCAAGGACGCAGTGGAGTACCACTCGCAAGAATTTGACGGCAACGAGCCTGCACCGGCCGCTGTGAAGGGACTCTAAAGATGAGTACGACGACGATTTCCTCCCCTTCCGCTTCGGGCGGCACCGGCCTGTCCTTCGCAGGCGTGCTGCGCAGCGAATGGATCAAGTTCCGCTCCCTGCGCTCCACCCAGTTGCTGCTCGGCTTTACCTTCGTGGCCGTGGTGGGCGTTGGTGTCCTCGCCTCCTGGCTGCGCAGCATCATCGTCCAGCAGATCATGGACTTCGGCACCACTGGCCCCACCTCGCGGGGACAGGTTCCGGGCGCCCCGAAGATGACGGTTGACCAGGCAGTTGCGGCAGCAAATGCCCAGGACCTGAACATTTACGGGACCCCCATCGCCGGGCTCCAGCTGGGCATCCTGGTGCTTGGCGCCATGGCCGTGCTGCTGATCTCCTCGGAATACGGCACAGGCATGATCCGCTCCACGTTGACGGCGGTGCCCAAGCGGCTGCCGATGTTCTTCGCCAAGGCCATTGTCCTTGTGGTTGTTTCCTACGTTGTGACGCTCGTGGCGGCATTTGTCACGTTCCTGATCTCGATGCCCATCATGCACTCCTACGGGATCAACATGTCCCTTGGCATGGACGGCGTTCTGTACAGCATCTTCATGGGCGGCGTCTATGTTGCAGGTGTCTCCCTGGCCGGGCTTTCCCTGGGCACGCTTATCCGCAGCTCGGCCGGCGGCATCATCGTCCTGGTGGCGCTGTTCTTCCTGCTGCAAATCGCCACGCAGCTCCTTGGCCTGGTCCCGGGAGACTTCTGGAAGTACGTGGGCCAGTACACCCCGAGCGTTGCCGGCGGCCGCATGCTGGAAATTGGCGAGAAGGCAGCCTTCATCACACCGTTTGCTGGCGGCATGATCTTCCTGGGCTGGATTATTGTGCTGATGGTTCCCGCCATCGTTGCCCTCAAGACCCGTGACGTCTAAGACTTCCCCGGTCCCTGAAATTCATCCGGGGACCCCGCCGACCCCCACCCGCGGAGCGGCAGGCCGAAGAGTTCTCGGCCCGCCGCGGTGGTGCTAATGTTCCGTCGCGAGAAGCCCCTGGCAGTGCTGGCGATCCTGTCGGTTCTTGAACTGCTCAATGCTGCCCGGGTGCCCGACACGGGAAACATCGGCATCCGCATTTGGTTCGCCCTCTGTGCAGTGGCGGCCGCATACCGGCCCCTGCTGGGTTTCTCACTTGCCGTGATTGCCGCCCTCCCGCTGAGCGTGTACACGCTGTTCATTTGCCAATTTCCGTCCCAATTCCTGGTTGCCGACGCCCCCACGGCGGCCCGGTGGTCCAAGGCGGTCCTGCATCCGGATGAAGGCCCCTCGGCAAAAGAGGAAGCTGTGGAAGAGGCATTGGTGGAGGCGTCGCGAATCAATGTTTTGCTCGTGGACGGCCAGCCGCTGCTGCGCATGGGCTTCCGGCTGATCCTTGAGGGCGAGGACGAGCTGCACGTGGTGTACGCCTACGAAACCGGCATGGTCATCTCCAGCAATCCCGACTACTAAACGCTTCGTGGTTGAATCTAGTTATGACTTTCGTTGAGCACATCCTTGACCTTCGCGACTTCATCGAGGCATCGCCGTCGAGCTTTCATGCGGCCCGGGAAACCGGGAAGCGGCTTGCGGCCGCAGGGTTCACCCAGCTTGGGGAAAAGGCGCAGTGGCCCACGCACGGCAAGTTCTTCGTGATCCGCGACGGCGCCATCATCGCCTGGATCGTGCCCGAAAATGCGACGGCCACCACGGGCTACAACATTCTTGGCGCGCACACCGATTCGCCGTCGTTCAAGCTCAAGCCGAAGCCCACCACCGGCCGGTTTGGCTGGCTGCAGGCAGGTGTCGAGATTTACGGCGGGCCCCTGATCAATTCCTGGCTGGACCGTGAACTGCAGTTCGCCGGCCGCCTGGTGGACCTGGACGGCACCGAGACGCTCGTGGCGACAGGGGCGCTGCTGCGCTTCCCGCAACTTGCCATCCACCTTGACCGGTCAAGCAATGACGGCCTCAAGCTGGACAAGCAACAGCACATGAACCCCATCTGGGGACAGGGTAATCCCTCCGACGAGGACCTGCTGGGTCTGCTTGCGGACCGTGCCGGCGTGGACGCAGCGACCATCGGCGGATACGACATCGTGGTTGCCGACACCCAGCCGGGCCAGGTCTTCGGCGCCAACGGTGAGTTCTTTGCCGCTGGCCGTATGGACAATCTGACCTCGGTCCACGCTGGCGTCGTGGCGCTCATTGCGGCCGCCGAAGGAGCGTTGGAGGCCGGATCCGGCGCCGTGATTCCCGTCCTGGCCGCCTTCGACCACGAGGAAATCGGCTCGGGTTCACGCTCGGGTGCGTGCGGGCCCATCCTGGAAGACGTCCTGACCCGGGTGTCTGACGGGTTGGGCGCAACGCAGAGTGAACGCCGTCGTGCGTTCGCCGCGTCCCTGTGCATCTCGGCGGATGCCGGGCACGCCGTCCACCCCAACTACTCCGAACGGCATGACCCGGCGAACCTTCCCGTGCTCAACGGCGGCCCGTTGCTGAAGATCAATGCCAATCAGCGCTACGCCACCGACGGTGTGGGTGCGGCCATCTGGGCAGGGCTCTGCGCCACCGCCGGCTCGCCGTACCAGGAGTTCGTCTCCAATAACAACGTCCCGTGCGGGTCCACGATCGGCCCGCTGACGGCAACACGGCTGGGCATCAGGACCCTGGACGTGGGCACGCCGCTGCTGTCAATGCATTCGGCGAGGGAGCTGTGCGGCACTGCCGATCCGTTTCACCTTGCACGCATTGCCCGGACGTTCTTCGCCGAGCCCATCAAGAGCTTCAGTTAAGACGCGAGGCTGACCACCAGGTTGATGGTTGTGGCGAGGATTCCTGTGCCGAAAACAAAGGCGAGCAGGCTGTGCCGCAGCGCCACCGACCGCATGGCTCGGGTAGTGATGCTCGTGTCGGAGACTTGGTAGGTCATGCCGACGCTGAAGGCCATGTAGGCAATGTCCGTGTACTGGGGCGGCTCTTTTTGGTTGAAGGAGATGCCGCCCGGCTCGCCCGCATAGTAGGTCTGCGTGTACCGCAGCGTGTACAGGGTGTGGACCAGGAGCCAGGACATGGCCGAACACGTCAGGGCCAGCAGTGCCAGCAGGAACCTTGCCAGCCCGTGGACGTCCTTGCTGCCCACCATCACGAGCACGACGGCGGCCAGGGAACCCAGCGCGGCCAGCAGGATCAGCAGGTCCGAAATTCTCCGGCCGGGATCCTCCTCCACCGCGTGGGTGGCCGTGCGGTCGGCGTCCATGGGGGCGATCTGGAACCACACTGAGGCGTTGTACAGTAGCGCCGCGACTGTCCAGCCCACGGCCGGGGAATATACCCACGCGCCCAGCAGCCCGGTCAGCACGGCCGCAATGGCGCCGTACAAAACCATTCCAATCATGCGCAATCGCCTGTGCTGCATCCGGGTAGATCCCACGGTGTTCATCATGTTGCGATCATGCCACGCCGGCGCCTTCACTGGCGGCAGCCGCGCCAGCGGTCACGTCCCGGTATGGGTTGCACAGCCCGATGAAGGCGCCCAGCTCTGCCATGCCTTCCGGCCGGCCGGGCATGAAGTCAGTCAGCCTCGGGGAGCGGATGATGACCGCCCGCCACTGCCCGCGGGAAACGGCGACGTTGATGCGGTTCCTGTTCAGCAAGAACTCCATGCCGCGGGGCGCCCCCGTGGGGTCGGCGCAGGCCATTGTCACCAGGACGACGGGGGCTTCCTGGCCCTGGAACTTATCCACGGTGCCCACCCTGACCCCTGACAGACCGGCGGCTTCAAGGGCCGTCCGCACCAGGTGCACCTGGGCGTTGTAGGCGGCAACCACCAAAATATCGTCCTGTTCCAAGGGGCGCGGAGCCTTGCCTTCCCCCGGCGTCCAGAGCAGCCCGAGGTGCGCCCGAGCCTGGCTGATGACCTCGGCTGCTTCCTCGGGAGAGGACTGCTTGTTGTCCTTCCCGCTGCCCGGTTCCTGGGCCACGAGGACGGCCTCCACACCCGGCGCCCTGCCCGCAAGGTGGCGTTGGGCCGCGGCCGGTGCCGACTGCAGCTCGCCGTCGTAGCTCAAGCTTGAAACGGCAGCACACAACTTAGGATGCATGCGCCATGAATCGGCAAGAAAGTAGCCCATGTCCTTCGGCAGGGTTGCATGCCCGGCGGACAGCCAGCCCAGCGCGGATCCATCGACAGGCACCGGGTGGGAGCCCTGCGTCACCTGGGGCAACTGCTGCGGATCGCCCAGCAGCAGCAGGCGCTTGGCTGACTGTGCCACGGCCAGGGTGTTGGCCAGCGAATACTGCCCGGCCTCGTCAATGACCAGCACGTCAAGGGATCCGGCAGGCACATTGGCGCCCGTCATGGTCCACGCGGTGCCGCCGATCAGCGCGCCCCCCTCCCCGCCGAGGAGCTTGCCGAATTGCTTGTCGTCGGTGATTTCCCACGGGACATCGTGCGGCGCGGCGAGCTTCTTGCCCACCCGCTGCGGATCCACGCCGGCCTTTTCAACGGCGGCGCGCAGCATGTTCTCCACCACAGCGTGCGACTGTCCCACCACGCCAATTTTCCAGCCCAGGTCCACCAGGTTCGCAATGACGTGGGAGCCCACATGGGTCTTGCCTGTGCCGGGCGGGCCCTGGACGGCGAGGTAGGACTGGTCCAAGTCCTGCACGGCGGCCGTGATGGCGCCAATGTAGTCGTGCTCCTGGGTGCTGTGCCCGTCGCTGTGCACGACGGCGGACGGCAGGGATCCGCCGCTTGCCAATCGCGGGTTGGCTTTGCGCAGGATGTCGATGCCGGGGTGCCGCGGAAGGTGCTCCAGATTGCCGCCCACGGTGTCGGCCAGGGCGGCAAGCGCCTCGCGGATGCTCTTTGTGGCGATTGGCTTGTCGGGAGTCAGGGCCATGGGGTGCTGGCTGTAGGCAGGGACCTTCGTGGTGGACTTCTCGGTCACCACCAGCGTCGTCAGCTCCGGGGTAGTTGGGTCCGAGATGTCCTCGGCGACTGTGATGTTGAACAGGCCACCGCGCTGTGCGGGGGTCCCTGAACCGTCGGCGCCTTCGTCCATGCCCTCGGGCAGCGGGCCGTCAAACATGCCAAACCACGACGTGCCGGGGCGGAAATCCGAGCCCTCGGTGGCTGTCCCCGTGATTTTCAGGGTCCGGGTTTCGGTCCTGGCCCGGGGTGTCGCCTTCGCCCAGTCCTCGAGCACTTCCGAATGGTGGATGACGAGCATGTTCCGCTCCTCGGCCCATGACTGCGGTCCCTTCTCCAGCCTGTCAAAGTGGCCCCACCAGAACTGCTTGTCCTCGCGGCGGTGGTAGCTGGCCGCGGCAGACACCATGGCGATGGCGTTCTCATCGGGGGTGATCCGGTGGTCCCTGTCGGCGTACAGGCCGCCTATGAACGCATCCAGTTTCGCCTCTCCGGGGGTGGGTTCATAGCTGCTTGCCCTCTGCTTGGCGTCCTCTGTTGTGAGTAGCTTCCCGCTGCCTTCAGTCCATCCATTGACCACCCTTGCCGCCTTGATTTCCAGCAGCCAGTCGCGCAGGCGCAGGGTGGAGAGGCAGTCGTATTCGTTGTAGGCGGAGATGGACGCCAGGATTTCCTCCGCCGTGGCGGCCTTGGCAGTGTCCCCGGCCAGTCCGGCGTCGCGCGCGGCGCAGTAGTCCGCATAGGCAATCACGGAGGCGCCTGCATTCGTCACATCACCCACCCGGGCGGAGGGCATGTAGAACGGCTCAAGCTTCTTGATGGAGTACGACGCCTCGGATATGCGCACTGACTGGCGCACCGTGTCCAGCAGGTCAACGAGCAGGCCGCTGCGCAGCCAGTCGTCAACGGTTTCCTCGGCAGCCTTGTCGCCGTGCAGGATGGCCAGGTTGCGCAGGGCCGACTTCTCATAGGGGGCGTAGTGGTAGACATGCATGTCGGGGTGTTCGGCGCGCCGGGCCTGAACGTAGGCGAGGAAGCCAAGGAACGCGTGGCGTTCCCCGGCCCGGGAATGGGCCCAAAACGGCACGAACACCTCAGCTGCATCCGCGGGCCCCCCCGGCACGGGAGCCTCGATTGAGCCGAACAGGTACTCGAGACCCCACTTAGTGTCATCGTCGGGGTCCTGCCAGAGGGGGTCGCCCTCAAAGTCAAAGAAGATGTCACCGGGACTTGGCGACGGCAGTGTGCTGACCGTGCCAAGGACCTTGTAGCTGACCTGGTGCGCGTCGGCACCCTCGCCCACGACGGCCGTGCCGTCGGCAGTCTCCAGGCCCAGCTGCATCCGGGCCTGGTCCCGCAGGCGCTCCAACGGACCCTTGGCCCGCCCTGCCGGCAGGTTCGCCAGACCGTCAATGGTGGCGACGCCGTCGGCCATGAGCTTTCGCCGCTGCGAACTCGTCATGCCGTTCACCAGCAGCAGGTCCCGATGTTCTTGGACCTGCCCTGCACAGTAGTCACAGCGCCCGCAGTAGCCGACGCCTTCCTGCAGCCACGTGACGGGCAGCGGCTGCGCCCTGTGCGCGCCCGTCAGCGCAAGGAAGTTGTCCCGGCGTTCGGCGAACACGGGCAGCAGGTCCGCCATGGGGTGCTCGCTTTCCTTGCGATCACCTAACTTCAGTGTGGTTGTGGGTGCCACGGGAATATTGTATTTGTGCAGCTGGTCCCCGTAAGCCGCAAGTTGCAGCAGTGCGCTGACCTTTGCGTGGCGGGCCAGCTTGGTGTCGTGGACGGCGTAGGAACCATCTTCCTGGCGCACGAGGAAGTCGGCGAAACCCACCAGGGACCCGTCGAAGAAGGTCGCCTGAAAAACGACGTCGGCCCCGATCCGCAGCGCCTGAAGGGTTTCCTCGCGCTTGGCCTCAAGGCCCGCCCACGTCAGCTGCCCGCGCTCAACGTGCTTGACGCCCTTGCCGGTGGACCTGTCCCACTCGCCAAATTCGGCTGTGTATTCGTGCAGGATTTTGTGCTCGAAGGCGTCGCCCAACCCTGCCGCCCGCTCCAGCATGGCGTCCCTGCCAAAGCCCGGCTTGCCGGTCCGGCCCAGCTTCTCATCCAGGATCCGCAGCGTTTTGTACTGGCACTCGCTGGCCGTCACGAGGTCGGATGCCGAAAAAATCAGCCGTGCCTCTCCTTCGGGGGAGTCAAGCAAAAACATGTCAGTGCCTTCCGTGCGGGATGGGTCCAGCACCTTGAATCTAGCAAGTGGCACCGACAATGGCTTTCCCGGCGGGCTGGCCTGGACCTGCCGGCGCCGCGGAGCCGGTGCGCCATTTCGCCTGAACTGGCCCAACCCGCCAGACACCCGTCGAGATACGTCGTTCTGGCGGGTTGGCCCCGTCATCGAGGCAAAGGGCGGGGATGGGGGCATGATGGGAGGAAGCCTGAGATTCATGCGAGCCAGATCCCCGGGAGTAAACATGCCAACGTTCCGCCACGTCACAACCATCGACCATCCGCGCGGGCGGGTGTTCACGTGGTTTACCCGGCCAGGCGCCCTGGTGCGGCTCACGCCGTCGTTCTTTGGCACGGTCCTGGCCGAGCCAAGCGACGGCATCAACCCGGGGTCGACGGCGGCCATGGGCGTGGGTGCCCCGGGCGGGATGGGGATGTGGCTGGGGACGGCGGCAGGCAGTGTGCGCGGCCTGCTGCCAGCCTCCATCGCCGGCAGCAAATGGACCCGGCCGGAGCTGCGGTGGGACGCGCTGCACACAGAACTGGTGCCCGGCGTGAGTTTCACCGACGTCATGGACAAGGGGCCGCTGGCGTCATGGACACACAGGCATTCATTCAGCGACGGCGCGGAACCGGGCACAACGGTGATGGTCGACGAGGTGCACTACGAGCTGCCGGCGCTGGCCCGCGGCGAGTGGGCGCGCAGGCGTTTCGAGGCCGAACTGGTGCGCATGTTTGCCTTCAGGGAACGGCAGCTGCTGGCTGATTTGGCGTTCCATGCGGCCCATTCCGGACCGCCGCTAGTGATTGCCGTGACAGGGGCGTCGGGGTTGGTGGGCCGGCAGGTCTGCGCACTGCTGGCAGGGGGCGGGCACACTGTGCTGAAGCTTGTCCGTCGTGCGCCGCGAAATGCTGGGGAGATCTTTTGGGACCCCGACGCCGGAGTCCTCGATTCGGCAGCACTGGCGCAGTGCACAGTTGTCATCCACCTGGCCGGCCACCCCATTGGCGGCCGGTTCACGGACTCAGTCAAGGACGCGATTTACCAAAGCCGGGTTCGCGGCACCGGGCTGCTGGCCCGGACCTTGGCGGAATTGACGCACGACGGCGTGGCGCGCACCCTGGTTTCAGGCTCCGCCGTGGGCTACTACGGGGCCGCGGCGAGTGGTGCCGGGGGTGATCCACGAGCGTTGGTTGAGACGGATCCGGCAGGCACAGATTTCCTGGCCAGTGTCTGCAGGGAGTGGGAGGCCTCCTGCGCACCCGCGGCTGAGGCAGGCGTCCGGGTGGTCAATGTTCGGACGGGCCTTGTTTTGTCGGCCGCCGGCGGGGTCTTGCAGCGGCTGCTTCCCCTCTATTTGGCAGGTGCAGGGGGTCCGGTGGGGAGCGGGCAGTGGCAGAGCTGGGTTGGCATCGAGGACATTGCAGGAATTTTTGTCCATGCGGCGCTGACACCGGGAGTTGCCGGCCCGCTCAACGGCGTGGCCCCGGAACCAGTGACAGCCGCGGAGTTCGCCCACACCCTGGGTGCCGTGCTGCACCGCCCCTCAGGGTTGAAGGTGCCTGACGCCGGCCCGCGACTGCTGCTGGGCGAACAAGGAGCGGCAGAATTGGCGTTGGCGAGCCAGCGGGTTTCCGCCGCGAAGGTGCAGGGCTCGGGGTACGATTTTAGGAACGCGGACCTGGGGTCGGCGCTGCGCCACATCCTGGGCCGGTAGCCTGCGCAGCAGTCACACGCGCTCGTTGAGGTTGGAGATAATGACGCCTCAGACTCCGTCCGAGGCGTCATTATCTCCAACCTCAACGAGGGAGCGGAGTTCACCGGCAGGTTTCGGCGCCGTGCGCAGGGCCCGCAGGCCAAGGAGCACCATGGGAACCAGCACGGCTAGGGCCATCATGTTGACCCAGAAGAAGCCGCCCAAGGTCAGGACCGGACCGGCAAGTGCTGCCATGGCGGCGGCGCCGAAGTTCATCATCATGTCGTTGGCGCCCTGCAGCGGCACGCGCAATTCCTCCGGTGCCGACTGGTTCAGCAGTGATGAGCCGCCGATCAGGCAGGCCGACCACCCAAGGCCCAACATGGTCAGGGCCAGGGACATCATCACCGGGTTGCTGCTGTCCGATGTCACGGCGCCGAGGGTGATGGCAGCCAGGAAAACGCCGCAACCGATGAACACGACCGGCATGGCGCCCAGCTTGTCCACGAGCCAGCCGAACACCGGGCTTGCCGCGTACATGCCAAGGATGTGCAGGCTGATGACAATGCCAATGATCTCAAGGGCGTGCCCGTGCGCGTTCATCGCCACCGGCGTCATGACCATGACGCCGACCATGATGGCGTGCCCGCCAGTCACGGCGGCCAGGGCGAACAAGGCCCGCGGGTTGTGGCTGGCAAGGCGCAGCGCACGCCACGCGCCGTGCTGCTTGGTGAGCTTGGCCGGTGCGGCGGGCGCCCGCGGCGGAGTCAGGAAGAACACCGCGATGACGAGCGCTGCCGTGACGAAGGCGATCAGCGAGAACACGAACGGCCCCGACAGCGGCACCAGGCCGAGCCTGATGCCGATCAGGCGCCCGGGTGCCGACAGATTGGGGCCAGCCACCGAGCCCACGGTGGTGGCCCAAATGACAATCGCCATGGCCCGCCCGGCCTTCTCCGGCGGGGCGCCGTCGACGGCTGCATAGCGTGCCTGCAGGCCCGCCGCCGTTGCTGAACCGAAGAACAGCATGCCGGCGGCCATGAGCCAGAATTGGCCAAGCATCGCAGCCAGCAGCACCAGCGCTGCACCCACGGCACCCAAGGCAAAGCCCGTGCTCAGCGCCCAGCGGCGGCCCGCCCGGACGGCAAGGTTCGCCAGCGGCACGGCAACCAGCCCCGCGCCCAGGGCCGAGGCGGTCTGCACAAAGCCTGATGCCGCCGTCGTGCCTGCCAGCTCGGCGGCCAGGATGCCACCCACCGCAACGCCGGATGCGACGCCAACGCCTGACAGCAGTTGGCCAACGACCAGCACGCCCTGGTTGCGGCGCTGGAGGGAGGTGGTGCTCATGCGGATCCTTTGCTGGGGTCGGCCGGCAGCGGCTGGCGGCCGGCCAAAATGTCTTGGGGTGAAAGCAGACCAAACAAGTGTGACAGAGGAGCGTCCGGGCATGCCAACCACACCCGCAATGACTGCCGCGGCACGGCGGAGCCCGGCCCCGCTGGCCCGTCTAGCTCAGTGCCCGGGCCGCGGCGCTTGTCACCGCGGCCGTCAGGTGGTCAAGGGCAGCCGACTGGATCTTCCAGCGCTGCCAGTACAGCGGGATGCGTGAAACATGTCCGGGAACCAGTTCAACAAGGTCGCCCGTGTCAAGGCCCTGCGCACAATGGGCCTCCGGCATGAGGCCCCAGCCCAGCCCGAGTCTTACAGCTTCGGCAAATTGCACGGTGTCGGGGATGAAATGCTGCGGACAGGACAACGGAGTTCCTGTGATGTCCGTGAAGAAATTTTTTTGCAGGGTGTCGGTGCGGTCGAACTGCACGGCCGGGGCTGCTGCAAGGAGTGCGGGGGAGAATCCGCGGGGAAACCATGTGCCAAGGAATTTCGCAGAGGCAACGGCCCTGTACTCCATGGCTCCCAACGGCACGGATGTGCAGCCCTGGACGGCTTCGGCCGTCGCTGTCACGGCCGCCATGACCTCGCCCGAGCGCAGGAGCGCCACCGAATGCTGTTCGTCCTCGCGCACCAGTTCAAACATCAGCCCGGCAGTGGAGGGAACAAGGGCCAGGGCGTCAACAAACCAGGTTGCCAGGGAATCGGCGTTGACGACAATGGCCAGGGCATCGCTGGTGGTTCCGTTCAAACCCAACTCCGTGGACGCGTCAGATTCCAGCTGGCGAAGTTGGCGGGCCAGCCTGTGCACAACGCCTCCGGCCGACGTGGCGGCAATGGGTGTTGTCCGCAGCAGCAGGACCTGTCCGGCGAGCTGCTCCATGGCCTTGATGCGTTGCGAAACGGCCGACGCCGTGACATGCAGTTGGCGCGCGGCGGCATCAAAGGTGCCGTTTTCAAGCACCGCCACGAAGGTGCGTAACTGCTCCGTCTGAAATGCGACCATGAAATTTCCTTAGGATGCATGAAAATAATTAGCTGTACTGTCAATCATGAGCATAGTAGTTTCATTGGCTGTGACTCCACTTGATATCGCCGCAGCGTCGGCAACCGGCCTCGGCGCCGGGCTTGCCCTCATCATGGCCATTGGCGCCCAAAACGCCTTTGTCCTCCGGCAGGGAATCCGCGGCGAACACGTGGGGCTCGTGGTCCTTGTCTGCATGCTCAGCGACATCGTCCTGATTGCAGGGGGCATCCTTGGCATTGGTGCCGTAATTACTGCCGTGCCTGCCGTGGTTGTGGTGATCAGGCTGGCCGGGGCCGCGTTCCTGCTGACCTATGGGGTCCTTGCCGCCAGACGTGCACTCCGCCCCGGTGCGTTGACAGCCGGCACCCAGCAGGGCTCCTTAAGCAGGAAGGCCGCGCTTGTCACAGTCGTGACGCTGACCTGGCTGAACCCCCACGTCTATTTGGACACGGTGCTGTTGTTGGGGTCCCTCGCCAACCAGCACGGTGAACTGCGCTGGTGGTTCGGAGCGGGCGCGGCGCTGGGCAGCCTGATGTGGTTCAGCGCCCTGGGTTACGGGGCGCGGTTCCTGCGCCCGGTCTTTGCAAAACCCGGGGCCTGGCGCGTGCTCGACTGGCTGATTGCCGCCGTCATGCTTTTCCTTGGCGTGACAATGGTGCTCGGCGCGTAGCCCGCAGTACGAGGGCTTTTTAGAGGAAGTCCATTTCAGCCTGCAGAAATGATTCCGCGGACACGATTGCACCATTAAATGCCTGTTCCTGCGTGGGTGACTTCGTGGGTGTGCGGGTGTACCACTCGTGGGTGTTCATGTGGACCTGGACCACGCCGCCTTCGGGAGGTGCGTAGAACAATCCGAAGCGCTGCACCGGCCACTCCGCGGATGTCTCGATCCCCACCAGCAACGCCGCATTCAGCGCCGGGTTGAACCATTGGGCGATGGGACGGCGCCTATCCTCAAAGAACAGCCCGGATGCGTAACGGCTCGCCACGGTCGGCCCCATTTCACGGCGCAGCCGCTCCAGCCACAACGGCAGGATCTCCGTGTCATGGCGTTGCCATACTGCTGGGACCAGGGGCTGGTCGCTGCGGGAACTCACAAGATCATTTTAGCTATTACTGCTCGAGTTTCCAGAGGACGAGACTGGCAATTCGCCGGGCGATGGTTGGCGGGCTTACGCCCCGGCGCCGCCCACCTCAAGGCCGGCCGTCGATTCCCTGACCATGAGCTGCGGGCAGAAGATGCTTTTCCGCCCTGGCCCCCCACGGTTGAGGGACCTTTCATCGAGCAGGCGAATGGTTTCCCGGGCCAGGTCCGCCACGGGGTGGCGCACCGAGGTGAGCTTCGGCGTGGTGATGAGACTGAGAGAGACGTCATCGAAGCTTCCGATCTTCACCTGCGCAGGGATGCCGATGCCGGCGTCATTCAAGACGGCAAGCAGGCCGATCGCCACCACGTCGGCACCGCAGATGATGGCATCCGGCAGCGGCCCGCCAGCCAGCAGCAGGCGAGCTGCGGCGGATCCCCATTCCATGCTGAAATCACCGAGCAGTTCCCAGTGGTGCGGGGCGGCCGGGCGTTGCGGGGCTGTCAGCGCCCGGAATTCGGTGTGCCGTTCATGGGCCGAACTGGTGGTGGGGTGTGCGCCAACATACGCAAACGTCCTGCACCCCATGTCCCGCAGGTGGTCCATGAGCAACCGCAGTCCCGTGGTGTTGTCGCTGCCCACATAGTCGGTGCCCGGTGCCTCTGCGTACCGGTCAAGCTGCACTAGCGGAACCCGCTGTGCGGCCGCGGCCACCGCGGCGGCGGACTCCCGGGTTGACACCGGAATGACCACGAGCCCGTCCACCATGCGGTTGATCAGCAGGTCGATCCGGGACGACTCCAACACCGGCTCCTGACGGGAATTGCACAGAATCAGTGAACGGTTTGATTCGGCCAGGATCCCTTCAAGCGCCTCGACGATGCTGGGAAAATACGGGTTGTTGATGCCGGGGACCACAACGCCAATGGTGTCGGTGCGCCGGGTCCGCAGTGCCCGGGCCATGGCATTGGCGGAATAGCCCAGTTGGATGCTGGCATCAACGACGCGCCGGGCCAACTCCGGGTCAACCTTTGGGTTGCCGGACAACGCCCTCGACGCCGTTGCCGGGGAAACTCCCGCCGCATCCGCAACGTCAAGCATGGTGATGCGTTTGTTCATGAAATCGTCCTCTCGACATACACGGAGAATGCCGAAAAGCCTGCCCCCACGTGATGTAAATTATAGTGTCAAAAGTGCGCCAGGGTGCCGTCGTGCCACGGAAAGTCGGTGATGACAGGGTAATGCGCTGATTTGACTTGCATTTGTTGCGTGGGGTGTAATTTGCTGGGACTGAGAAATGGATTTCTCAAAACCGGCGTCAGGATTGCGAACCAAGACGTTGCCGTGAACTTGACTAAGTCAGGAACGCAGTAGTCCCTAGATTCTAGAGATCCGACGTAGGACTTATGACTATGACAACCGCACTGATCCTCGACTGCGACACAGGCATCGATGACGCCCTTGCCATTTTTTACGGCGCGCACCACGGCGCGGACTTCCGCCTGTGCACTGTCACGCACGGCAACGTCCCCGTGGAACGCGGAGCCCGGAACACGCTGACCCTGCTCGACGCCGTCGGCCTGCACCACGTGCCCGTCCATCAGGGCGCAGCACGGCCCTTCGCGCAGGAACTCCACACAGCCGAGTACGTGCACGGAGACGACGGCCTGGGCAATTCCGAGCTGCCGGAGTCGAACCGCCACATTTCAGGTTCACTTGCGGCTGCCGAAATTGTGGCCCAGGCGCGCCTGCACCCCGGTGAATTGGTCTTGGTGGCGATCGGCCCCCTCACCAACATCGGCATGGCGCTGCTGCTTGAACCGAAGCTTGCGCAACTGATCAAGCGCGTGGTGGTCATGGGCGGTGCTGTGGGCATCCAGGGCAACATCAGCCCCGCCGCGGAAGCCAACG
This sequence comes from Arthrobacter sp. LAPM80, assembly GCF_046736435.1. Lineage (NCBI taxonomy): Bacteria > Bacillati > Actinomycetota > Actinomycetes > Micrococcales > Micrococcaceae > Arthrobacter > Arthrobacter sp. LAPM80. Next base: position 220,980 of record NZ_JBCHVD010000003.1, on the reverse strand, counting down.
TATGGCACGACCCCGAGGCAGCCCAGCTGGTTGTCGACGCCGAGTGGGACGTCCTGTTCGTCGGCCTTGAAATCACACTGTCAACGGTCCTGACACCAGCCGGCCTTGCCCGCATTGAAAACAGCACCGACCCCCGTGCCCAGTTGGCCTGGAAGATCATGGCGCACTACCTGGACTTCCACGAAAAGACCATGGGCGTGCGCACCGCCGTCCTGCATGACCCGCTGGCCATGGCACTAGCGCTGGAACCCGAACTCGGCCGCTACAAGCTCGTCAACGCCTACGTGGAACTGGGCCAGGGCCCGTCCCGCGGCGCCCTGGTGGGGGACCTGCGTGCGACGCGTCCGGCACCGGTGGACCCGCGCGCCAAGGGCGTCATCAGGATTGTGGAAAGCATCGACGCGGAAGCCTTCCACGAAAAGTTTCTCGAGGCACTCGGCGCCTAGAAAAACCAAGGCGGGTGGCCGGCGTCGTTCATTGACTTCGGGGCAGGCCGCCCAACCCGAGCGAGCACCCTCGTTTCAACCAACACCGCAGCAACACATCACATTGCGGCCTGGCGCCATTGCGCTGGCCGGGGATAAGGAAACTCATGAGCCAGAGCACGCCCATGCAGCGCCTGGAGGGCGCAGCCCTGTGGGACGGGGAAAACTTCCTCGGCACCGCAGCCATCAGCTGGGAAAACGGCAACATCACGGAGGTTGCACCTTCTGACTCGGACGCCCCCAGTGAGTACAGCATCATCCCGGGACTGATCGACACGCACGTCCACCTGGGCGGGTACGCCGGCGAAGGAAAGGTCGACTGGGTCTCCTGGCCGCTGGTCACCCCGTCCGAGGAGCGCACACTCCACATTGCCGCCAACGCCCAAAAGGCAGCCCGCGCCGGCGTCACCACGCTGCGCGACTTGGCTGGCGACCGCCACCAGCTCGCCGTCAGCCGAGCCTTCGAGGCAGGCATCCTCGAGGGCCCGCGCGTCCTTGTGCACGGCCAGGTCGGCATGACCGCCGGCCACGGGGACCTGTTCACACCTCCCCACTTCCCGCACCGCGAACCCGTGGCAGACAGCCCCGACGAGTGCCGCAAGCTTGTCCGCCAGTGGGCCCGCGCCGGCACGCACGGCGTGAAGATCTACACTAGCGGCGGCGTCCTGTCCATGGGCGACAAGGTGGGCTGGCGCAACCAGACAAACGAAGAAATCGCCACCACTGTTAACGAGGCGCACGCGCTGGGCATGCCCGTTGCAGCCCACACGCACTCCACCGACGGCGTTGACATCGCACTGGCCCAGGGCGCCGACTCCCTGGAGCACGGAACCGGAATCATCAGCAGGCACTGGCCCGTCCTGGTGGAGCGCAACATCCCCGTGGCGCCGACCCTGCTGATCAACGACGCGATCGCCGACGGCCGCATCACCATTTCGGCCGAGGCGCAGGAAAAGGCCAAGGCCGTGGTCGAGGAACGCAACCGCAACTTCGACGGCGCCGGCGCGGCGGGTGTCCGCTTTGTGCTGGGCACCGACGCGAACGGCTTCATGGTCGAATTCGGCGACCAGATGGAGGAAGTCCGGCTCATGGCCGGCATGTTCGAGTGGACCCCCGAGCGCGCGCTTGTCGCCGCCACCTCCGACGCGGCAGACGCCGTGGGACTTGGCTCCACCGTTGGCAAGCTCCAGGCCGGCTACGGCGCCGACTTCATCGTCATCAAGGGCCGTCCGTGGGAAAACATCCAGGACCTGCGCACCGAAAACATTGTGGCAGTGGTCTCCCGCGGCCGTGTGGTCAGCGGCGAACTGCCGGCGTAATCCACGGGCCCCGGCGGGCCTTTGTAGATTTCAGATTTCGCACCATTTAGACCCGCACCATCCCAGACAAGGACCATTCGTGAAGATTGCATCGAAGAACGTATTGCGCACCGGGGCATTTGCCCTGGCCGCGCTCATGGCTGGCGGCGCCCTCGCCTCCTGCTCCGCGGCAGGCACAGACGCCTCCGGCGGCAGCGTCGTATTCGCCCTCAAGGAAGATCCGGGCTGCATGGATCCCCAGCAGGTCACCCTGACCACAGCCTTGAACGTCAGCCGCCAGCTGACAGATTCACTGCTGGACCAGGACACCAAGACCGGCGAGCTCAAGCCCTGGCTGGCGAAGACCTGGAAGTCCAACAGCGACCTCACCCAGTTCACCTTCACCCTGCGTGACGGCGTGACCTTTAGCGATAAAACCGCGCTGACAGCCGAGGTCGTCAAGGAAAACTTTGACGCCCTGTTCGCCATGGGCCCCAAGGCATCGCTGGCGTCCCAGATGCTGGCCGGATATACGGGAACCGACGTGCTCGACCCGAGCACCTTCAAGGTGAACTTCTCCGCCCCCAACGCACAGTTCATGCAGGGCGCCTCCACGACCACGCTGTCGATGGTCTCCGCCGCGACCACGAAGGCCAAGCCCGAAGCGCGCTGCCAGTCGGTCCTGGGCTCGGGCCCGTTCGTGCTTGACTCCTACACCCAGAACGATTCAGTGAAGATCAGCCGCCGTGATGGCTACAACTGGGGTTCGGAACTGCGCAAGCACACAGGCGACGCCCTGGTGAAGACAATCACGTTCCCTGTCATTGCCGAGAACAGCGTCCGCACCGGCGGCCTGGATTCGGGCGAATTCGACGTCATCCAGGACGTCCCCTACGCCGATGAAGCACGCTTCACGAACGATCGCTTCAACCTGTACGCGGCAGCTAACCCGGGCATCCCGAACTCGCTGATCGCCAACACCACAAAGGGCCTGCTGGGCGATCCCGCAATCCTGAAGGCACTGCAGATCGGCCTTGACCGCAAGGAAATCAACACCCTGGCCGGTTCAGCCAGCGGCAAGGCGCCGACAAGCGCTCTGACGTCCACCACCTCGGGCTACGCCAGCCAGGGCGATGAAATGAAGTACAACCCGGCAGGTGCCAAGGCACTACTCGAGGCCGACGGCTGGGCCCTTGGCTCGGACGGCATCTACGCCAAAGACGGCAAGAAGCTGACAGTGACTGTCACGGCGTTCTACGCCCAGGACGTCCTTGAAGCAGCCCAGATGCAGCTGAAGAAGATTGGCGTGGACCTGCAGCTGAAGATGGTCACTGCCGGTGACTTCTTCGGTGCCGTGGCCAGCCACGACTACGAGTTCCTGGGTGCGGCCCTGACCCGCACCGACCCCGACGTCCTGCGCGTTGCCCTCTCCAAGGGCTCCAAGTCGGCCTGGGGCGTAGTTGAGAACCCCGAACTTGAAAAGATGCTGCTGGAGCAGGCCAAGACGGCAGACGCCGCCGCCCGCCAGGACCTCGTCACCAAGATCCAGGCGCTTGTCATCAAGGAAGGCTACGTCATCCCGACCCTGGAAACCGTCCAGCTGCATGCCTCAACCAACAAGGTTTCAGGCATCGAGTTTGATTCGGCTTCACGGATCAACTTGTACGACATGACTGTCTCCAAGTAGCCGAACCGCATATCGCTTTAAGGAAATAACCATGGATTCAGCAGGAGCGTCGTTCGCGCAACGGGCCCGCACGATTTTGATCTTTGCCGCGCCAAAATTGCTCCAGTTCATCTTCGTCATCTGGGCAACGTACACAGTGACGTTCCTGCTGATCCATTTCCTGCCCGGGGACCCCGTCCTTGCCGCGCTGTCCCTGAAGGGCGGCGACGCAACCACCACGGATCCCGCAGCACTGGAACGGCTGCGTGTGCAATACGGCCTCGACGGCTCGCTGTGGACGCAGTACTTCAGGCACCTCGGCGGCGTGCTCACCGGTGACTTCGGCACGTCGATTTCAACCGGACAGCCCGTGGCCACCATGATTGGGCGGGTCCTTCCGCACAGCGCCGCCATCGCCGGGCTGGCCCTGGTCATCGGCATCCTCCTTGCAGTGGTTGTCACCTACCTGGCCTTCCTGACCCGCTCCCACTGGCTGCGCCAGACCCTGCTGCAGATCCCGCCGCTCGGTGTCGCCATCCCGGCCTTCCTGACAGGACTTGTCCTGATCAGCGTGTTCGCCTTTGGCCTTGGCTGGTTCCCGTCGTCGGGAACGCGGAGCCCGCTTAGCGTCGTCCTGCCCTCGATCACCCTGGCACTGCCCGTGGGCGCCATCTTCTTCCAGGTCTTCTCCTCCGCCGTCTTTGAGGCGGCCAACGGGGCCTACGTCTTCACCGCCGTCGCCAAGGGCCTGTCCCCGCGACGCATCTTCACCCGCCACGTGCTGCGCAACTCCCTGCTGGCCTCCATCACCATCCTTGGCCTGCAGATCGGCTACCTCGCCGGCGGCACCGCCGTGGTGGAGACTGTCTTCTCCCGGGACGGCATTGGCCGCATGACTGTCAATGCCGTCCTCGCCCGCGACATCAACGTGATCCAGGGCGTCGTCATTGTGGTGGCGATTGTGTATTCGCTCGTCAACTTGATCGTTGACGTTTGCTACGGCATCATCGACCCGCGGATCCGCCCCACCCTCGCCGCACCAAAATCACCGGCCGGCCCGGAGGCCCCCGAGTCTTCAGAGCCCGTTAGGACCACAGCATGAGAATGTTCAAGAAACCCGGGCTGCTGATCTCCGCAGTCTTCCTGCTGCTCGTCCTGCTGGCGGTTGCCGTGCCTTCCCTCTTTGCCACCCACAGCCCCCTTGACGGGGTTGCCGCCCAGAAGATGCTCGGGCCCAGCGCACAGCACTGGTTCGGCACGGACCACCTCGGCCGCGACGTCTACTCGCGCGTCGTGTACGGCGCCCGTCTGTCGGTCGCCGCGGCCGCCCTCGCTGTCATCATCGGCGTCGTCGTGGGTGCCGTCGTCGGCCTGCTGGCCGGTGCCATCGGCGGCAAGACCGACTTCCTGATCATGCGCGTCGTTGACGTGTTCATTGCCGTCCCCGGCATCCTGCTGGCCCTGATCGTTGTCGCATCCCTCGGCTTCGGCCCGTGGTCCGTTGCCCTCGGTGTTGCCCTCGGCGCGGCCGGCTCATTCGCCCGCGTCATGCGCTCCCAGGTGCTGCGCGTGCGCAACGAGGAGTACGTTGAAGCGGCTGGCGCCCTCGGTGTCAGGCGCGGCACCGTCCTGCTGACCCACGTGCTGCCCAACGCCTCACGCCCCGTCATATCGATGGCGGCACTGGAAATGGGCACAGCCATCCTGTCAGTGTCGGCCCTGAGCTTCCTTGGCTTTGGTCCGCAGCCGCCCACCCCCGAATGGGGTTCGCTGGTGGCATCGGGCCGCCAATTCGTGGCAACCGCCCCGTGGCTGAGCATCCTGCCCGGCCTGGTGGTTGTCGCCGTCGTCCTCTCAGTGAACCGCGTGGCCCAGCAAATAGGAGCAGCCAAGTGACGCACCAACCAGTCAGCACGCCCCCCGCAGTACCGGCCGGCGCCAGCATCCTGGAGGTCAGCGGCCTGCACATTGAGTACGTCAGCGCGGGGGAGACCTTCCCGGCCGTGCGCGGTGTCAGCTTCAGCATCCCGCGCGGGAAGATCGTGGCGATCGTTGGTGAATCCGGTTCCGGCAAGAGCACCATCTCGCAGTCGCTGATCCGCAGGTTGTCAACGGGCGGGCGCATCACCTCGGGCGCCATAACGTTCGACGGCGAAAACCTCGCCACCGCGAGCGAGAGGAAGCTGCGGAGCATCCGCGGCGCGCGCATTGGCTTTGTGCCGCAGGACCCCAGCAACTCGCTGAACCCGCTCATGAAGATCGGTGCGCAAATTGCCGAAGCCCTGCGCCTGCATGGGAAGGTGAGCGTGTCCGCCGCGGCCGCACGCGCCGTGGAGATCCTAGGCGAGGTGGGCATTCCCGACGCCGCAGCACGGGCCGGGCAGTACCCGCACCAGCTCTCCGGCGGCATGCGCCAGCGCGTCCTGATCGGCATGGCCTGGGCCTGCAACCCCGACCTCGTCATTGCCGACGAACCCACCAGTGCCCTGGACGTCACAGTCCAGCGGCAGGTGCTGGACCGCATTGAACGGCTTGCCGCCGAGCGCGGCACCGCCGTCTTGCTCGTCACCCACGACCTTGCCGTTGCCGCCGACCGTGCCGATGAAATCCTCGTCATGCAGCAAGGACGCATCGTTGAGGCGGGCAGCGCGGCCGACGTGCTGGCCAACCCCACACACGACTACACGCGCCGGCTCGTCGCCGCCGCACCCGGGCTGAACAGCGGGCGGCTGCAGGCGCGCCCCCTGCCCGGCGATGGCGGGGCGCCCCTTGGCAGCTCCATGTTTGCCGGACGCGAAAAAGCCGCCGCAACCGGAGTGCCGGTCCTTGAGGTGCGCAACCTGGTCAAGACCTTTGCGCTGCGCACCCCCGGCGCACCCGCAAGCGTCCTGACGGCCGTCAACAACGTCTCCTTCTCGGTTGAACGCGGCCAGACGCTCTCGATTGTCGGCGAGTCGGGCTCGGGCAAGACAACCACGGCCCGCATTGCAGCACGCATCGCAGGCGCCAACTCCGGAACCGTCCTGTTCGACGGCCAGGACGTCACCTCGTGGCGCGGGGAGCAGCTTCGCCAGCTGCGCCGGCGCATCCAGGTCGTGTACCAAAACCCGTTTGGTTCCCTTGATCCGCGCATGACCCTTGAACGGATCATCACCGAGCCGCTGCGTGCGTTCAAGCTGGGCGAGCGGAAGCGCCAGGGCGAGGCGGCCCGGGAATTGCTTGAATGCGTCCAGCTTTCCCCCGACCTCATCAACCGCCGCCCGGGACAGCTCTCAGGCGGCCAGCGCCAGCGCGTTGCGATTGCCCGGGCGCTTGCCCTGGGGCCTGAAATGATCGTGCTGGATGAGCCCGTATCGGCGCTGGACGTGTCTGTCCAGGAACAAATCCTGCAGCTGCTCGTTGACCTGCAAGCCCAGTTCAACCTCAGCTACCTGTTCATCTCCCACGACCTCGGGGTCATCCGCCAGGTGTCTGACCAGATTGTGGTCATGCGCTTTGGCGATGTGATTGAGGCGGGCCCGGCCGCGCAGATCCTCAACCACCCGGCGAAGGCCTACACGCAGGAACTGCTCGAATCCATCCCCGGACAGCTGCAGGGTGCCCCGTGAACGGCGCGGAGTTCCGCAACGTCCAGGCACTGGGCACCCCCTACGGTGCGTACAGCCACCTGGCGGAAGTGAACGGCGTGCTCTATTCCTCCGGAATTGGGCCCTTTGACGCGGCCACAGGCAGCATCCCCGACGGCATTTCGGCCCAGGCCGAGGCCGTGGTGGACAACCTTGAGCGTGCACTGGCCGACGTCGGACTGTCCCTGCGCGAGGTGGTCAAGGTGACTGTCATCATCGAGGACTTCGCGGTAAACTTCCCGGAAGTCAACGAGGTGTTCGCCCGCAGGTTCCCGCAGCCCTACCCCGTGCGCACGGTGCTGGGGGCAGCCCTTCCCGGCCCGCTCGTGGCCATGGACATCACCGCCGTGCGCCCGCAGCCGGGCAACGGCCGGACCACACAAGAGGAGACGCGATGACACAGCGCCACGTTCCGGCAGCCGAGCTGCACCTGCATATCGAGGGCACGCTTGAGCCCGAGTTGATCCTTGCCCTGGCGGCGCGGAACGGGCTCACGCTGCCGTTCCCGACGCTGGGGGAGCTGCAGGCCCAGTACGAGTTCACGGACCTGCAGTCGTTCCTGAACCTTTACTACGCCAACATGGCAGTGCTGCTCACCGAGGCCGACTTCGCGGACATGACCCGCGCCTACCTGGCCCGTGCATCGGCCGGGGGCGTACGCCATGCCGAGATCATGTTCGACCCGCAGGCCCATGTGGCGCGCGGCGTGGCACTCTCGACGGCGGTCAACGGCATCGCCACGGCCCTGGCCTCCAGCGAGGCGGACTTTGGCATGTCGACGAAGCTCATTGCGGCATTCCTGCGGGATGAATCCGAAGAGTCGGCGCTTGAAATCCTCGATGCGTTGCTGGCCATGGATGCACCCATCGCCGGCATTGGCCTGGACTCGGCCGAGGTCGGCAACCCGCCGTCGAAGTTTGTTCGCCTCTATGACCGCGCACGGGCGGCCGGGCTGCACCTGATCGCCCATGCCGGCGAGGAAGGCCCGCCCAGCTATGTTTCCGACGCCCTTGACCTGCTGGGTGCGCAGCGGATTGACCACGGCATCCGGTCCATGGAAGATCCTGAACTGGTCAGGCGCCTTGCCGCCGAACAGGTTCCCCTGACCGTGTGCCCGCTGTCCAACGTGCGCCTGCGCGCCGTTGACACGCTGGCGGACCACCCTCTTGCGCAGATGCTGGCAGCCGGGCTGAACGTGTGCGTCAACTCCGATGACCCGGCCTATTTTGGCGGCCACGTGGACGTGAACTTTGCGGCACTCAACGCAGAATTCGGCTTCGACGCCGACACCGTTGCCACCCTGGCCGGCAACTCCATCCGCTCATCCTTCGCCGACGCCGACCGCAAGGCGGCCCTCCTGGGTGAACTGCATCACTGGCGCACGCAGCAGGGCTGAACTTGCGCATTGAGCCACAAGGCTTAACCAACGAAAGGCCGCCCGGGAACAAATCCCGGGCGGCCTTTCGTGTTCCTACTCGCAGCCGACCCCATCGCCGTCGCGGTCAAACTTGGCCTGGAATCCGGGATCCCCGGCGCGGATCGGGGCGGCACCGGCGGCCCGCACCGCGGAGCAGTTCTGGTAGTAGACCCCGGCAGCCGGCGGCTGGACAAGCGGTGCCGGTGGAGCCGCGGGAGGTGCGGGTGCAGGCGCCGGCGCGGCCTCAACCGGGGCGACCTCTTTCACGGGTGCCGGTGGCGGCAGCACGACCGGCTCCGCCGGGGGAGGGGTCTGGTTTGTGGGCACCTGGATGTCGGCGCAGCCACCCAAGACAGTTGCCATGGCATCATGTTCACCCTGGGTCACCCACAGCTTGTAGGTGGCCTTGACCGAGACCTGCCGGGCGACGTATTCGCAGCGGTAGCCCTTGTTCGGTGGCAGCCATGTGGCCGCGTCGCTGGCGCCCTTTTGCTGGTTGCTGGGGCCGTCAACGGCGAGCAGGTTCAGGGGGTCGTTGGCGAGTGCCGTGCGCTGGTCGACGCTCAGCTGCTGGGCGCCCTTCTGCCACGCGTCGTTCAGCGCAACCACATGGTCAATCTGCACGGCGCCACTTGTCGACTGCCCCCGCACGAAGGAAATCGTGGTGGCAGTGTAGGGGTCAGCCAGGACACCGGTGAGCACCTGGCATTCGCGGGATCCGGCCTTGAAAGTTTTGGCCGTGAGGTCGCGGGCAAGGATGTCGTTGCGGGTGTCGCAGCCGTTCCTGTCCACATCCGCCCAGGCCTGGCCAAACTTCTCCCGGCTGTAGCCTGTCTTGGGCGCTCGGCCCTTGATCGGAAGCGTCGCCAGTACCTCAAGCGCCTTGGCTGCATAGGCCGGCTGCTTGTTGGCTGCCAGGTCCGCATTGCCCGCGTTGGGGGTGACGTCGCCGTCGAGCGGCGCCTGGTCGTCGGCCTCGGGCGTGGGGCTCGGTGTAGCGTTTGTCGTGGCGGGCTGCTTGGCCATGGCCGACGGCGGGGCCACCATGGTCGCGGGTGCGCCGCCGCACGCTGTGGTCACCAGGAGGACCGACGCAAGCACCGACCCCATGATGAAATCGGTGGCCCTCAAAGAGCGGATTGGACGTGCTGAAGACAAGGCGTGGTTCTCCCAAGGTAGGTGGCATGAGGTGAACTCCCAGCTTACAGTCAGCCAACGACACGGGGGCGTCAGGCGGCGGTGAGCTCCGCAAGGATGCTGCGCAGGATTTCCTCCCCGGCGAGGATGCCGCGCACAGAGGTGAGCCGCAGATGGGAAGCCAGGTATCCGGCGTCATGCAATTCGCCGTGGAGGGGGCGGAAGGCGAGGTCCGCGCCGTCAAGCATGTCCTGGTCGAGCAGGGAGTCGCCGGCGGCTATGACAGTGCCCGAACCTGTGCGGCGCGCCACCTCGGCCAGGGCGTCGGACTTGTTGATGGGCAGCGGGACGCAATACAGCTTCCGGCCTTGCACCGACACGCTCCAGCCACCCTCGGCACACAGCTGCACGAGCGCCGCCAGGAAGGTTTCGGGCATGGCGTCACGGTCGATGATCGCGTAGACAAAGAGGTCCTCGGCGCGGCGCACACGCAGGATCCACGGGGCGAAACCGGAGCGGCCGAGGTACGCCTCGATGGTTTCAAGCGGCGTACAGGCCGCAGCCATGGTGCCCGTTAGCTGCTCGCGCCACGCGGCATCCGGCACGCCGTGGTGCACCAGCACCCCGCCATTGGAGGTGACGGCGTACTCGGGCACGGGGCCCGGCAACCGCACGCGCTCGTACTGGGCCTGCGTGCGCGTGGTGACGGGCACGAACGTGGCGGCCGACTTCACCGAGAGCAGCAGTTCCTCGGCGGCCCGCGTCATGAAGGACAGCGGCGCGCCCTCGTACACCTCGGCAACGACAATGGCCGGGGCGTCCTTGTCTTCGCCCGTGAGCCAGAGGGCGCTCTTGGAGTAAATGAGCGTGCGGTCGAGGTCGCAGGCGACCAGAGTTGTGGCCCTCATGCGTTGTGCACGGCCTTACCGTCGGCGCCCACGGCGCTCTTGTCGAAGCGGGGATGGATCAGGCCGACACAGCTGTACGGCAGGCCCGGCACTTCCTCCACGGGGGTGCCGCGTTGTTTAGCGAGCAGCAGGACATGGACCACGTCGTCAACGGCATCAGGGTTGACGAGCACCCGCCACGGCACCCGGCGCAGCAGCACGCGCGTGGTTTCACCGACGCCTGGCTTCACGAGATTGACGTTGTTGATCCCGTACTCGGTGCTGATCCGTTCAACTGCCTCCCAGCCCACCCAGCTCGGCGCCGGCGCGGCGGCCACGTGCTGGGCCACCTGGCGTTCAACGGCGGGGCGCACGGCATCAAAGTGGGCGCCGATGGCGGTCAGGAAGTCGTTTGAAACGTCGCTGCCGGCCAGATCCGCGTAGAACTTCGCGCCGTGGAAGTCGTGCGGACCAATGTGCTCAACGTTGAAGACCGTGCGTGAGACAAGACCCGACACTGTGGAATTCAGGCAGGCGGAGGGGATCAGATAGTCCTCGCGGGTGCCGAACATCGAAACGCAGTGGCCCGGGTCGGCCAGCACTGCCAGGTCGTCCTGAAAGCGGACGCCGGTGCCGGCGGCAAAATCGTCAAGCGCCGCCGTCAGCTCCCGTGAAATGGCGCCCTTGCCTGTCCATCCGTCGACAAAAAGGATCCTGGCCGGGTCGAAGTTGGCCGCAAGGTAGCGCAGTGCCGTGGGATCCAGGCCCACGCCGCGCACGATGCTCATGGTGAAATGCGGCAGCTCGATCCCGTGGATCTGCCGGGCCCAACGCCGCATCAGGATGCCGATGGGGGTGCCCGCGCGTGCCAGCGACACCAGCACAGGCTGGTTGTTCCGGCCGGCAAGCGCAAGCTCGGTCACAACCCCGACGGCCGTGGCAATCCGCGTGCCGGCGCGCTGAACTGCCTGCGTGTACAGTGCCTGGTATTCGGCACTCGGCGAGTATTCCACCGGAAGCGACTGGGCATAATTCGCCGCGCCCGACTGGATGGCCTGCTCGCGCTCCTCCGTGGGCGCCTCCAACGCAATATGGCTCAAGTCCTTCAACAGCCAGGTGACATCCTCCGCAGGATAGGAACCAAAATCCGGTCCGGTCAGGGGCGTGGGCAGGGGAAACTGGCTCATGGCGAAACCTCGGTCTGTGGGGTTGTGGCCGGGTTGTCGGCAGGAAGAAGAACGACGAGGACGTCATCGGCCACCGCACGCAGCGCCACTGCCAGCGGGGGCAGGACCGGGACGGAGCTGTGCAGCAGTTCATCGCGGCCCGTACCCGGTTCAGGGAACACCACGATGGTGCCGGGCCGTTGCCCCGTACCGTTCAGGTTATAGGCAAAGCGGGGGCCCGGTCCGTCGTTGGTGAGGTCGTGGCTGGCAAACGTCAGGGCGCCGGCAATGGCGTAGTCGTGACGGTCAAGGGGCACGATGGGGGAGCGGGTCGTCGTGGAAAAGCGCACGTCGGCATCCGGGCGCAGGCGATCCAACTCCCTGGCCACGGCCAGCGGGAGGAACATGTTTTCCTCGCAGCCGAGGACAATGAACGGGCCCTGGCAGCGGTGGGCTGCAAGGTAGGCGCCGACGTGCCCGGCAATCGCCTCAATGGTGGCGGGTGCCGGTGCGGTGCGGTTGCCGAACCTGTCGCTGCGCACAGGGGTGAGGTCCTCGGCAGCCAGTTCAAGCATGGCGAGGCGGCCCCCGGGGGCGTCAACTACCTGTTGTGCCTGCTGAAGGTGTTCCACCAGGGTCTGACCCCGGCCCAGTAGGTCCTCGGGCAGTTCTATCCAACCCGTCCCCAGCGCCGTCACGGAAATCCTGGCGCCCAGTTCGGCGGCCAAAGCCTCGAAGCGGGCGCGGTCTTCGGCGCTGCGCAGGTCGATCAGTGCCGCCACCACATATTCCCCATGCGGAGTCAGGGCATGCAGCTCGCGGATGGTGTTGATGACAGTTGAACCCGTGCTGAACTCGTCATCGACAAGAATGACGGGCCCTGTTCGCTGGAGCCACTGCGGATCGGTGGGCACCATGGCGTGTGAGGTGGCGTGTGAATGCCCCTCCTGGAATCCCGCCACAGCCTCCACGCCGGGCGTTGCATGGCGGGTCGAGTGGATGTAGTAGGCGCCCAGCGCATTCGCCACCAGCCGGCCCAGCCCGGTTGCGGTTTCGGCGTAGCCAATCACGACGGCGTCGGGCACCACTGTGCGCAGCCCCGCCACCTGCCCGGCGAGGGCTGCGATGGCGGCCTGCCGCTGCCCGGGCGGGGATGCCAGGACTGCGGTGAGCTGCCCGGCTGCCGCGGAGAGGCGTGTCGCGTCGGACGTTGAGGGGTAAAGCTCCCGTGCGACAAAGGCGCCCAGCAGTTCCCCCGCCGCGATGACAAGCGCCGGTTCGGTGGGCACATGTTTGGCCAGGACCCGTGACACCAGCAGGTGGGCACGCTTGGGGTTGCGGCGCACGGCCAGCCCCACCAGGTCCTGCACGGCAACGGCGCCGGCCGGGTCACTGTGGATGGCCACGTCAAGGCATCCGGCGACGAATCCGCCTGTCCATGCGGGTGTTTCGCTGCCGCCGCTCATGCCATGTTCGCTTCAAGAAGGTCCACGAAGGTGATGTTCGCGGTGGACACGCCGAAGGCATCGGCACGCAGGAGTGTGCGCTTGGCCCACGCCTGGTGCGGCTTCATCTCGTTCATTTTGTTTCCGTAGGGGGACGCCGCGGCGCCGCCCTTTTCATTGCCGGCGATGGCCAGTGCGTCGAGGTATTCCTCATGGCTGACGACGCTCAGGGCGTGCACGAGGGCGACGTGGGTGGGGTGAATGACAGTCTTTCCCAGCAGCCCGTTGGCCAGGTCGAGTTGGATCTCGCGGATCAAGGTGTCAAGGCCCGCCGTCATGATGCGCTGGCGCAGTTCCTGCTCCTGGGGCCGGGCGAACGGGGTGACGCGCAGCTGGGGGCGCAGTACGCGCTCGGTGTTTGAGTAATGCTCCCAGACGGGGCCTGAAATGACGAAGCCGCCCTCGGGCCGCCCCAGCACGTTCACGATGTCGCCGATCACGTTGGCCACCACGGTGACGTCGTAAATGGTCAGGTCGCGGGAGCGGCGCAGGCCAAAGGCGCTGGACATGTCGGTGGCGCCGATCCGCACCGAGAGGACATCCTCCCGGTTTGTGGCAAGTAGCGCATGGATGTTTGTCAGGGCCGCTGCACGGGTTTCCACATGGATGACTGCGGGGGATTCCAGGATGGGCAGGATGCGCAGACGCCTGGGCGTGCGGCCCGCTCCGGCGCCGGGAGCAGCGGCTGTCCCGTCCAAGCCCAGCTCTGACTGGAGAACGTGCAGGGCGTCAAGGAAGGAGGCGCCGACGCCCGACTCGTTGTCGAACTTCGGGATGACAAAACCGGTCAGCAGTCCCGTGGCGGCACCGGCCCGCCGGCCCACGGACAGCATTTGTTCGGGGGTCCTGACGCGGACAAAGAGCAGCGGCAGGTCCTCCGCTCCGGCGTCGAGGCCGCGGAGCGCGGAAATGACATTGTCCTCGGCCCGGTCAACGTCGGCGTCGGGGATGGAGTCCTCAAGGCACAGCACCATTGACACGCAGCCAAGGTCACGCTGGCGCAGTACATCCTTGACAAGATCCGGCCGGTTTGCCGGGGTGTACAGGGTGCCGCCCAGGGCGACAGCCAGCAGTTCCGGGGCGCTTTCCGTTGTCAGCTCCACCGGAAGACGGTGAAAAAGACCTGTCGTTTGGGAAGTGGTCAGGGAACGGAAATGTCGCATTGGCCCTTTCAAGCTGCTGCAGGCAGGCACTGTATGCCGTGGCGGGAATATGTCTTAGCGTCCGTAGGCGGAGGAAGGTGCGCTGCGGGTCATGGAAAAATCGAACTCCTGCCAGATCTGCAGGTCGGGCCAGTCGTGGGGGACGGGCTCGGCCCGCAGCTCAAGCACATTGCCGATCCTGTGGACCAGCAACACCATCTGCGTGCCGTCGGCTGCCGGTGGCAGAGCAACGCTCTCGCCCGAAAACAGCCGGACCCCCATAGTGGCGCTGCTGCGGTTGATGAAAATGGCGCGGCGCAATTCGCGGACATGGCGCAGCACGATCAACGCATCCCGGCCGTGGTAGCCCACGAGTTCCCTGTTGCCTGCTGTCATGACGGAGGTGCCTGCCCTGTGGCCCTCGACAGTCTGGCCGCCCACCACCTTGCGCACGCTTTCCCACGCGGCAGCCGTGCTGCCACTGACAACAAGGCTGCCCACCGCCGACTGCATCGCGGACAACCGCAGAACCCTGTCTGCAAAGTTCAGCTCGTACAGCTCCGCAATGCCAGGGGCTGGGAACAGCAGGCCCACCTCGTGGTCCTCCCGCTTGGCCCGCTCCCGTTGTGCCGCGAGCTTTTGGGCGCGGGGATTCACGGACGACGCCGGTGCCCCGCCTCCCAGCACCAAGCCGGACGGGCGCTGCGGCTGGCCCTGAGGGCGGCCCAGGTTGAGCCCGCCCGAGGGTTGCTGGGCCGGAGCAGTGAGGGCCGGAGCCGTGAGGGCTGCGGCGGGTGCCGGCGGCTGTGCGGTGCCTGCCTTGATGCGGCGGCGCAGGAACGGCAGGTCTGTGCGCGGGGTCGACGAAGGGTTCATGTGGGGCCTACAGGCCGATTCCGTAGTCCTTGGCCACGCCGGCCAGACCCGTGCTGTAGCCCTGGCCCAAAGCCCTGAATTTCCAGTCGTCGCGGTGCCTGTACAGCTCGCCGAAGATCATTGCCGTCACCGACTCAAGCCCCGCCACGGAGATGTCAAAGCGCACGAGCTCACGGTTTTCTGCCGTGGCAACGCGGATGTGGGCGCTGCGCACCGAGGCAAAGTTCCCCGGGCCCCGGAATTCCGGATCCGCATAGGCAAGGAAGATAATCTTCGAGATTTCAGCCGGAACCTGGGCCAGTTCGACGTCGATCTGCTCCATGTCGCCGTCGCCGATGAACGTGGCGGAGGCGTCGGCGCTGACAAGCTGGTTGAAGAACACCAGATGGTCGTTTGAAACGGCCTGGCCACCGGCGTCGCACATGAGGGCAAACGGCACCAACTCCGCCTGCGGCCCACGGCTGGGGATGGTGTCCCAGCCCATGCCGACCACGACGTGGCCAAGGCCCGGGTTTTCAGCTGTCAGGGCCGCGTTGGCCCCCGCCACTAGTGTTGCCAAGACTGGCCCTCCAAACGCAATGGGTCCCGCTCTGTTACTGGGTTTTGAAGCTGCAGGGCGGCATCCTGGGCGGAGAACTTGTCCGCGAGGAAGCGCCCGTGGGTGGAAAGTTCCTCCACGGCACCGATGCGGATCTGGTTGAGCAAATCCGCAAGGGTCATCTCAAGGGTGGCCAGTTGCTCCGCAAAGAGGAATGTCGCCGAGGACTCTTCGTCATGGTGCGCCGCAGGCAGCGCCAGGTACGCCTGCAGCGGGGTGGGCACGTAGCTGCAAATCATGGCATTGAGCAGCACTCGCTGCTCGGTTGAACAACCCCTGACGGCGATGTCTGCCACGGCGTCGCGCATCAGGTCGCCCAGGTGGCGCAGCTGGGACATCAACAGCGGCGGCAGTTTGCTCCCCGAGCGGCGGACCGCAGCACGCAGTGAGTCAACCGAGGCGCCCATCTGGGAAATCTCCTCGGCAATGGGGTCAACAACGGGACGGCCGGGCACCTCGGGTGCCCCGCCGCCGCCAAAAAAGCCCCCTACAAAACGGCCAATCATAGCGCCACCCTTGTTCCGTCGTCGTGCTTTCCAGCCTACTCGCGTTCAGACTGGCGTGAACGCTCCAGGTACGGCTTGGCCTTGGCCAGGCCGTCCTCCAGTGCGTGCACGGTGCCTTCCATGTTCTTGGCTGCCGACGCGCGGAACGTGTCAATGGCATCCATGGTCTGGAAGACGTTGTCGAAGGCCTTCTGTAGCGTCTCAACGCTGACGCCTGAGCTGGCGGCTTGCTGGTGGATGCGGACCGTCTGGTCCTTGAGCATCTCAGAGGTCTTCAGGATCATGTTGTTCGTTGTGGTGTTGATGGCGTCGATCTGGTCAAGCACCATCTTCTGGTTCGCCAGGGCCTGGGCCACGATGACGGCGGTGCGCAGCGCCGAAATGGTGGTGGTGCGGGCCCTGTCCACGCCCTTGATGAGCTCAAGGTTGTTCTTGCGGATCAGGTCCATGGCAAGGTAGCCCTGCACCGACACTGCCAGCTGGGTCAGGATGTCCTGGTGGCGCTGGCGGATCGGGAAGAGGACGTCTGCCTCAAGCTTCTGGGCCTGCTCGATCTGGCCGGAGGCGCGGGTGGCGTCGATCTTCTCAACACAGGCGGTGTCAAGTGCCTTGGCAAAGACCGCGTATTCGCTCAGGCCCTGCATGGTTTCCCACAGCTTGACCTTTTCCCCTGCAAGCGAGGCGTTGTCCTTGAGGAGTTCGTCCTGGCCGGCCATCAGGGACTTGATGATGGCGTCGAGCTGGGTCTGAGCGGACTCGTACTTCTGGAAGTATTTGGCCAGCTTGTTCCCGCCCGGCAGGAAGCCCAGGACCTTGCGGCCAACGCTGAGGTCCGCGTTGTTCGGGGTGAGGTCCTCGACGGTGGTGCGCAGGTCGTTCAAGGTTCCGGCAACCTGGGCCTGGGCGCTGTTGCCGCTCTTCTTGGCACCTGCAACGGATGTTGAGGAGCGCTCCAACATCCGGCTTGAGGCGTCGGAGGATGTTGTCATCTCGGTGCCGGCCAGCTTGGAAATGCCGTCAACCTTGCTGGTGAATTCCGGGCTGCGGGCATCAAAGGTGGCGATCTCGGCAATGAAATCCGCCGCCTGGCGGCTGATCTCGGCCTGGCGCTCGGCAGGCACGGGAACCATGCCGGGGGCCTCGTCCGCCACGATAATCTCCGGGGCGTCCGGGGCCTTCAGGACAAGTGCATTTTCGGCTTCGGTGGGAGGGGTCAGTGCTGAAGACATGGTGGGATCCAATTTTCCGGTAGCAGGGTTGCAGGGTGGACAAAAGGTGTGGGTCAGCCCAACGGAACGCCGAAGTCGGTGGCGATTCCGGCCAGGCCGCTGGAGTAGCCCTGGCCCACGGCCTTGAACTTCCATTCGGCACCGTTGCGGTAGATTTCCGCGAACAGCATGGACGTCTCAGGTGCTGCGTCTTCGCTCAGATCGAAGCGCACAATTTCCGTATCGTTGCCCTGGTTGACCACACGGCAGTATGCCCCGCGGACCTGACCAAAGTTCTGGCCACGGGCGTCCGCCTGGTCAATCGAGACAACAATGACAACACGCTCAACGTCCGCGGCGACCTTGGTGAGGTCGATGAGGATCTGCTCGTCGTCGCCGGCGCCCTCGCCTGAACGGTTGTCGCCAAGGTGGGTGACTGAACCGTCCTTCGAGGCGGGCTGGTTGTAAAAGATGAAGTCATCGCCGGAGCGCACCTTTCCTGACGCTGCCACCAGGAGTGCCGAGGCATCCAGGTCGAAGGCATCGCCTGTGGTGGTGCGGGGGTCCCAGCCCAAGCCGATGAGTGCCTTTTGCAGGCCCGGGTCGGTCTTGGTCAACGAAAGATTGTTGCCTTTTGCAAGTGTCAAGCCTGCCATGATTCTTAGTCCTTACTGTGTGGATGGTCAATAGTTGCTGGGCCCACGCGTCCGAGGGGCCCAACCCCTGACGCGCCAGCGGCTGGGATTGGGGAGGACGTGGGGACTAGTCCAGGACAATCCCGTAGTCGGTTGCAATGCCGTGCAGGCCGCTCGCGTAACCCTGGCCGACGGCGCGGAACTTCCATTCGCCGCCGTTGCGGTAGATTTCGGCGAAGACCATCGTCGTCTCGGATGCGGCGTCCTCGGAGAGGTCGTAGCGGACGATTTCGTGGTCGTTGTTCTGGTTGACCACGCGGCAGTAGGCGTCGCGGACCTGGCCGAAGTTCTGTCGGCGGGCCTCGGCCTGGTCGATCGAGACCACGATGACAACCTTGTCGACGTCGGGGGATACGGTGGCGAGGTTGATCAGGATCTGCTCGTCGTCGCCGTCGCCTTCACCGGTCCTGTTGTCGCCCTGGTGGACGACGGAGCCGTCCTTGGATTCCAGCTGGTTGTAGAAGATGAAGTCATCGTTGTTGCGGACCTTGCCGCGATTCGTGACCAGAATGGCCGACGCATCAAGGTCAAAGGCCTCCCCGCTGGTGGTGCGCGGGTCCCAACCCAAACCAACCATGGCCATTTGCAGGCCGGGATCGGCCTTGGTCAAAGAAAGGTTGCTGCCTTTGGAAAGTGTCAAAGATGCCATGAAAACTAAACTCCTCATATGACGAAGCGGTGCTGAGAAATAAAACTAAATGCTTGTGCCGAAACCCTACAGTGCCGCGGCTGCGGGCTGGATCAGATCCATCGCGGTGCGTCCGTTTGCGCGGTCGCCAATGGCTGTGAACTTCCAGCCTGTACCTTCGCGGGAGACCTTGGCCATGATCATGGCCGTGTGGTTGCCTGAATCGGTGAGCTGGAAGCGGGCAACCTCGGGGGACCCTGCCGTCGAGTCGTCAAGAAGGCGGCAGAACGCGTTCTCAATGGTGTCGAAGGTCTGCCGGCTGTAGCTGCTGATGACAAACACGATCTGGGCGACGGCCGGGGAAACCTTGGCAAGGTCAACCAGGATGGTCTCGTCATCGCCCTCGCCCTCGCCTGTGAGGTTGTCGCCCGTGTGGCGCGTGGAGCCGTCCTTGCTCTGCAACTGGTTGAAGAACACGGTGTCCAGGGTATTGCCGCTTGCGTCGAAGAAGATGGCCGATGCGTCAAGGTCGACGTCGGCAGCCTTCTTCAAGCCGCCAAAGAAACCCTTCTTGACGGGGGCTGCGGAGTCCCAGCCCAAGCCCATCCGCACCCGGGTGAGGGCAGCGCCGTCGTTCTTCTTCAGTGAAAGGGCCTGGCCCTTTTGCAAACTAAGTCCCATAACGTTTTGCTCCTTGTGAATTGGGTGGGGAAAATTTGTCGAAGATCAGCTGCAAAGCTGGTCCGCCGGGGTTTTCTGGGCCGCGGTAATCCGCTTGTTCCGGGCAATGGAGGACAGGAATGCGGCGCCGATGAAGAACACGCCGATGACACCTGTGATGACCTCGTTGACCTCGATGCTGATGGTCAGCAGCAAGATGATGGCGAGGGCGCCAATGGCCCAGTGGGCGCCGTGGTCAAGGTATTCGTAGTCATCCAGGGTCCCCTCGCGAACGAGGAATACGGTGAGCGAACGGACGAAGATGGCCCCGATCAGGCCAAGGCCCAAGGCGATGATGATGGGGTCTGAGGTGATGGCGAAGGCACCAATGACACCGTCGAAGGAGAAGGACGCGTCAATGACCTCAAGGTAGAGAAAGAGCATGAATGCTGCCTTGCCAACCGCCTTTCCCACGCCATTGTTGGCCTTCTTGGCTACTGCCGCCGTCTCGGGACTTTCGTCCCCGTCAACATTGAACAGCTCGCCAAGGCCGTTGACCAGCAGGTACGTGATCATGCCCAAGATGCCGGCAATCAGCACGTCAACTTCCTTGCCCGGGCGTACCATGACAGCCGCAATGACGAGGATGACGAGGGAGATGGCCATGGCGGCGCCCTGCAAGCGGCCAATGAAGGCCAGCGGCTTTTCCAGGAAGCCCAGCCAGTGCAGTTCACGTTCCTCAAACATGAAGTCAAGGAACAACATCAGCAAGAAGACGCCCCCAAAGGCGGCGATCAGCGGATGCGCGTCGTGCAGGAGGTAGGCATAACTGCCGGGAGTGTGGATGTCGCCCTTCTCAAGGGCCAGCTGAACCGCTTCGAGTGGGTTGAGGTTGGCGGTGACACCCACAATCAACAGGGGAAAGGCGATGCGCATGCCGAGAACGGCGATCAGGATGCCCACGGTGAGGAAGATCTTCTGCCAGAACGCGCTCATCTTCTCCAGGATGCGGGCGTTCACCACGGCGTTGTCAAAGCTGAGGCTGACCTCAAGGACACCCAGAATTGCGCAAAGGACCAGTGCCTCGACGCCACCATAGAAGAACGCGACTACGAGTGCCACCGCGGTGATCCCGAAGGACCAGCCAAAAGTTTTCAAGAACACGCGCTGACAAGCTCCTCAAGAGTCCCCCGGAAGGGTGGGCCGGGGATTTGTGGTCGGTCTGGATACAGCCGCACGCGGCCGGACAGCTCACGCGCGGATCCTGCAAATTCAATTATCTCTATTCACACTACATATTCCTAATGGTTGACGAGGGTGAAAGGTTCCTTATTTGCCGCTGGAAGTGATGACAGCCATACTGCCGCACGGCTCCGACAAAGTGGCGCTGGAGGTGGCCGCCGCTCGACGTCCGGATCAGGGCGGCCGTCATGGCGGCGCATAAGGGCGAAGTTGTCCGATGCAGGCAGTAGGGTCTTCCCAACACCATGCGTGCCGTGGCATCGTGCAACGAGCAAGGAGCTGTGAATCATGACCGAGATTTCACTGGATACAAAAGGACAGAACAGGCTCAACATTCTGGTGCGGTGGGCGGCGGAGGTTGCCCGCACCGGTCGCCAGGTGCCGGACCACGGCGATCTGGAACTCATCGCACATACCAAGGTGGTGGCCGTGGATGGTGGCGGAGCCGGCATTGTTCAGCAGTGGGAACCGGCCATCAGCTGGATGTTCAAGCAGGCCGCCTTCGGAGTGGCCGACCCCTACCTCTTCCTTCCCGAGGACCTGCTCAGCCCGACTGCCCCGTCCGGGCAAAGGCCCGACATCGCGCCTGAAGGGGCGCCAGCAGCCGCACCGGCGTCGCGCATCCCGAAGTGGGAGGTGTCCGCCCTCGAGCAGGTGCGTGGTGCCATCGGACGGTACATCAAGCCGCTGCAGGATCTGAAGGCACGCGACGCCAATGAGGGTGACACCCGCCTGATTGTCACCGACTTGCTGTGCGAGGGCCTGGACTACGACAAGTTCAGGGACCTCACCACCGAATACATGGTGAAGCAGGACTTTGCCGACTACGGGGTGCGGATCGACAAGCAGATGGTGGCCTTCATCGAGGTCAAGAGGATCAGCCAGAAACTCAACGAACGGCACCTGCGCCAGGTGCAGATGTATGCCGTGAACGAAGGCATCGAGTGGATGATCCTGACCAACGGTGCCGTGTGGCAGGCCTACCACCTGACCGGCGGGCTGCCGGTGGTGGTGAACATGGCCTTCGAAATTGATCTTTTGGGGCCGGCAACGTTGGAGGAGAAGGCGGAGATGATGTTCCTGCTCCACCGCGAAGCCCTGAAGCGCCGGCGCATCGACGAATCCTGGAAGCACAGGGCTGCCACCGAGCCCAAGGCGCTGCTGGACGTCATCCTGTCCGAGACGATCCTTGACCAGATCCGCAAGGAAGTGAAAAGGCGGACCGGGACCACAACCACGCCCGAAGCTGTCAGCGAGGTCATCCGGGCCGAAATTGTTGATCCGAAGCTGCTGGCCAAGCTCTTCAAGCCGTAGCACCGGGGGGATGCGTCAGCCTTGGGCAAGCAGGTGCCCGGCGGCCTGCGCCACGGGGCCAATCTGCTGCACGAGGAGCGCGGCGCCAAGCCCGCACATGATGATGCCGCTGGAGAGGGTGACGCCGCGGGCCGCGGCCGGCCGGGACCGCAGCAACTTCCGTGATCCTGCCGCCACCAGGGTGTAGATGACAGCAGTCATGGCGACGAAGGACAAGCCGAGGACCGCCGACTGTAGCGGCACCGAAAACGCGGCGTCGGACTTGATGAACTGCGGTGTCAGGGCCACGAACAGCAACAGCCCCTTGGGGTTGATGCTGCTCGTGCCAAAGCCCTGCAGGAACAACCTCCACGACGATCCGGGCGCGCCCGCGCCGGTCGGTGCTGAAGTGTTCACTGCGGTCGCATCAATGGGAAGTTCGCCGTTGGGCCCCACTGTGACAAAACCTGCGCCGCGCCACGACCTGGTGATCATTAAACCCAGCCACAGGAGATAAACGGCCCCTGCCACCGTCAACCACAGCAACAGGCCGGGGATGGCTGTCATGAGTGCAGCAATTCCCGCCGCCAACAAGAGTGTGAGCAGCACGTAGCCGCTGCACAGGCCGGCGACCGTGGGGACAAAACTGCGCTTGCCCAGGCCCGCAGCGATGGCAACTGCCCAGTCCGGGCCCGGCGTGCATGTCAGCGTGAAGGCGACAATGAGGAAGCCAATAAGTGCGTGCGGTTCCATGGTGCTCCTGCTGCGTGCCTCGCTGTTGATGGGTTACGGCAAGCTTAGGGAAATCGAAGCCATAAGTGCTTACCTTTTTCACCCGAAAACAGGCCTGTCGCGATAAGATCTGTAGGTGATTGACGCCATTGACAAGGAAATTTTGCGCACCCTCCAAAATGACGGTCGAATGAGTGCCACGGCGCTGGCCGCCCAGGTGGGGCTGACGGTTGCTCCGTGCCACCGTCGCCTGAAGGATTTGGAGGCGTCGGGGGCCATCAGCGGCTACCGGGCCATTATCGACCCTGCCGCCGTCGGCCTGGGTTTTGAGGCGCTCGTATTCGTGACACTTGCCCGCGTCGACCGCGCCACGATCGACGAGTTCGAGGCAACGGTGTCGGCCAACATCCACATCACCTCGGCCCAGCGCCTGTTCGGGGATCCCGACTACATCCTGAAGGTCATGGCCAAGGACCTCAACGACTACCAGCAGTGCTTTGACAACGAGCTGACCATGCTGCCCGGCGTGCAGCGTGTCAGCTCAACCCTTGTCATGAAGAACCTTAAACCGGGCGCTGGCCTGCCCCTGTAATTCGGGGTGTTTACGCGTCTTAGGGTGTGGTCAGTCCACATCGGTTATGTTTTGCCCTACAGTGGAAAACATGAAAATTGCGCTCTTCGCCACCTGCATCGTTGACGCCATGTATCCGCGCACGGCCCAAGCAACGGTTGCCATCCTTGAACGGCTCGGACACGAGGTGGTGTTTCCCTCCGGCCAGGCCTGCTGCGGCCAGATGCACGTGAACTCCGGCTACTTCAAGGAAGCCCACACCGTGGTGGCCAACCATGTCCGGGCCTTCGACACGCAGGACTACGACGTCGCCGTGGCGCCGTCGGGATCCTGCGTTGCCAGCGTGAAGCACCAGCACGAAATGGTGGCACGGCGCTGTGGCGACCCCGCGCTGGAAGCCCGGGCCGCCGTCGTCGGCGCAAAGACCTACGAACTCTCACAGCTGCTCACCGACGTTCTGGGCATCACGAACGCCGCGGAACAACTCGGCTCGCACTTCCCCCACAAGGTCACGTACCACCCCAGCTGCCACGGCATGCGGCTGCTGCGCCTAGCGGACCGCCAGCTGAACCTGCTGGCAAGCGTCGGCGGCATCGAGATGGTGCCGCTGCCCGAGGCCGAGCAGTGCTGCGGCTTCGGCGGCACCTTCTCCATGAAAAACGCCGACGTCTCCGCCGCCATGAACGCCGACAAGGCCGCCAACATTTGTGGCACCGGCGCCGAATTGTGCTCAGGCGGCGACGCCAGCTGCCTGCTGCACATTGGCGGCGGGCTGTCCCGGCAGGGCAGCAACGTGGGTACGCTGCACTTCGCCGAAATCCTGGCAAGCACGCTCGAAAACCCCGCAACAGTCACCGGTGAGGTCAAATTGGCAGGGAGCAAGCGATGAGCAACACCTTTCTGGGCATGCCGTCGCTGCCCGTCTTTGGCCACGGCAACCTCAATGCCACCGAGAAATTTCCGACGGCGGCACACCGGGAGCTTGGCAACGCCCAGTTGCGCGCCAACCTGGGCCACGCAACGCACACCATCAGGGACAAGCGGCTGAAAGTGGTGGCCGAGCTTCCCGACTGGGAGGACATGCGTAACGCCGGGGCTGCCATCAAGGACGCCACGATGGCGAACCTGCCCGCGCTGCTTGAGACGTTCGAGGAGAACTTCACCGCCCGCGGCGGCACCATCCACTGGGCGCGCGACGCCCAGGAGGCCAATGAGATCGTCACCGCGCTCATCCGCGAAACCGGAGTGACCGAGGTGGTCAAGGTCAAGTCCATGGCCACCCAGGAAATTGGGCTGAACGAGTACCTTCAAGAGCAGGGCATCGCCGCCTTTGAGACCGACCTGGCCGAGCTGATCGTCCAGCTTGACCACGACAAGCCAAGCCACATCCTTGTTCCTGCCATCCACAAGAACCGCAGCCAGGTCCGGGAGATCTTCCTGCGGGAAATGCCGGTGGTCGACCCCGACCTGACCGACGAGCCAGCACGCCTTGCCGAGGCCGCGCGCAAGCACCTGCGCAAGAAGTTCCTTTCCGCCAAGGTTGCCGTATCGGGGGCCAACTTCGGCCTCGCCGACACCGGCACGCTGACAGTGGTGGAATCCGAGGGCAACGGCCGCATGTGCCTGACGCTGCCCGAAACCCTCATCACCGTCATGGGCATTGAAAAGCTGCTGCCGTCATGGCGCGACCTCGAGGTGTTCATGCAGTTGCTCCCGCGTTCCTCCACGGGTGAGCGCATGAACCCGTACACCTCGCTGTGGACCGGAGTCACCCCCGGCGACGGCCCGCAAAACGTCCACCTTGTCATGCTCGACAACGGCCGCACCGCCGCCCTTGCCGATGAAATGGGCCGGACGGCACTGAACTGCATCCGCTGTTCCGCCTGCATGAACGTGTGCCCCGTGTACGAACGGACCGGCGGCCACGCCTACGGCTCAACGTACCCGGGCCCCATCGGCGCCATCCTGTCGCCGCTGCTGACGGGCATCAAGAGCGAGGAAAACAGCTCGCTGCCCTACGCCTCCTCACTGTGCGGCGCCTGCTTTGACGCTTGCCCCGTGAAGATCAACATCCCCGAAATCCTCGTCCACCTGCGCGGTGAGGACGTCGACTCCAAGCGTTCAAATCTCAAGATTCCCTCCCAGATGGACCTTATGATGAAGGGTGCCGAATGGGCGTTCGCTTCCGGTTCGCACCTGAACACGCTGGAAAAGGCTCTGCCGCTTGGCAAGCTTGTGGCCGGCCGTGCCAAGGTCATCAAGAAGCTTCCTGGCATTGCCGGCGGCTGGACCCAAAGCCGGGACATCCCCGCCCCGCCCGCCAGGTCATTCCGCCAGTGGTGGGCCAAGGAACACAAGCCTGGCGCCGCCGTCGTGCCTTCCAACAACACCACCGAAGGGGAGCAGGCATGAGCGCCCGCCAGGACATCATGAACCGGATCCTCTCGGCGCTGCGTGACGCGCCGGAAACGCCTGTGGTGCCCCGGGAGTACCGCACCACCTCGGATATGACGGGGGAGCAGCGGCTCGAGCAGCTCGTCGACAGGTTGGTTGATTACAAGGCGAACGTGTTCCTCACGCCTGCCGCCGACGTCTCCGAGCGGCTCGCCAAACTGCTGGCAGGCACCGCCTCGATCGTGGTGCCGCACGGACTTCCGCAGGAGTGGCTCACGGCAGTGCAGAACGACGCCGGGACCCCGGCAGTGCATGTCGACTCGCCCGAGGGCCGCCTCACCGTGGCTGAACTGGATGCCGTCGATGCCGTTGTCACGGCCGCCGCGACGGCTGTTTCCGAGACCGGAACCATCATGCTCGATGGCAGCAGCGACCAGGGCCGGCGCATCATTTCCCTGGTCCCGGACAGGCACATCTGCATCCTGCGCGAGGACGACATTGTGGAGGTGCTGCCGCAGGCCATTGCGCGGCTTGAGCCCACCCGCCCGCAGACCTGGATCAGCGGGCCCAGCGCCACGAGCGACATCGAACTTGAACGCGTCGAGGGCGTCCATGGGCCGCGCACGCTGGATGTCATCATCCTGACGTAGGCCCGCCCAACTGGTGCGCCGGGGTTCTCAAGCGCTGGCTGCCGTGGAAGCATGGCGACCATGGAATCTTCTGATTTGTTGACCCAAGCGTTTGGTCGGTCGGTGGACAAGAGGTGGGTCCCGCCCGTCACGCTCAAGCTCGGCGCTAAAAGGGAAAAGCCCGGCCCCCGCTGGTGCGGGGCCGGGCTTTTCCGTGACGCAGCAGCGGCGTCAGGCGACGGGCACGCCCGACTTGGCGGCCGGCGTGGTGCCATGAGCTGGTGTATGGGCGGGCGCCGCACCACCTGTGGGGATGCAGGCGGCGAGTACCGCAGCAGCCACGGCGGCACCGATGGCCAGAACAAACGTTACGCGGAACGCATCCATCGTGGGCAGCGAGTACGGGCCAAGCTGCATGCTCATGGAGGTCAGGATCACGGTGATGACGGCGGCCGAGCTGGAGGTGCCGATGGCACGCATCAAGGAGTTCAGGCCATTTGCTGCGGCTGTCTCGGTGATCGGCACGGCGCCCATGATCAGGGCGGGCATGGAGGCGAACGCCAAGCCCAAGCCGGCGCTGATCACCATGGACGCGAGGATGATCTCCCACACTGAGCCGTTGAGGAACAGGGCCACGACGTACCCGAGGGCAATGACGAGGGCGCCCAGTGTCAAGGTGACCTTGGGGCCGCGGCGTGCCGAGAGCTTGGCAGAAACGGGGGAAAGGGCCATCATGACAACGCCGCCGGGTGCCAGCGCCAGGCCTGCCTGGGTCATGGTCAAGTCAAGCCCATAGCCGGTTGCGGCCGGTGCCATGAGGAGCTGGATGAAAATCAGCGACATGCCGTACATGGCGAAGCCGACCATGATGGAGGAGAGATTTGTCAGCAGTACTCGAGGACGTGCCGAAACCCGCAGGTCAACCAGGGCGTTGGTGGTGCGCAGTTGGTAGGCGCCCCAGATGAGCAAGACGACCACTGAAGCGATGAACAAGCCGATGGTCAGGGGGCTGTCCCAGCCCCACTCGCTCCCCTTGGTGACAGGCACCAGGAGTGCAACCAGGCCTACTGCCAGTCCGGCAGCGCCCCAGCCATCAAAACGGCCGGGCGTGAAAACAGGGGACTCGGGCAAGACAAATGCTACGAGCAAGGTGCAGGCCAGGCCCAGCACTGCGGCAACCCAGAAAAGCATGTGCCAGTTGGCGGTTTGGGCAATGAAAGCGGACAGCGGAATGCCGATGGCGCCACCAACACCCATGGTGGCGCTCATGGTGGCAATAGCGGGTCCTACCTTCGCCGGCGGCAGCTCATCGCGCATGATGCTGATGCCCAGCGGGATTGCACCCATGGACAGGCCCTGAAGGGTGCGCCCCACCACCATAATCGCCAGTGAATCACTGAGAGCACACAGCACCGAACCAATGACCATGGCCAGCAAGCTCAGGATCAGGATTCGACGCTTGCCGAACATGTCACCCAGACGTCCGCTGATGGGAGTGATGACGGCCCCTGCCACAAGGGTTGCCGTGATGGCCCAGGAGGCGTCGGTGGCAGAGGCATTTAAGAACTTGGGCAGTTCAGGGATCAGCGGAATGATCAACGTTTGCATGAGCGAGACAACGATGCCGCAAAACGCCAACGTGGCAACGATCATCCCTGGTGAAGGTGTGCGGGTGGAACTTTTACTACTGAACACTGGGCTCCCGATAAGATTTATATGTGTATGATGCAATGAATATGCATCATACACAACAAAGCTGGGATGGAGATTGTGCTACACGGAGAAAAGGTGCTGGAACAGCTCGAATATGAGCTGATGCTGCTGGCTCGTCATGCTTTGCGCCCATATCACCGGCACGAGGAAGTCCTCGATCGATCGGCCATGGTTCTGTTGAGCCGTTTGGAAAATGTTGCACCCATGACGCTCAAAGAACTGGCCGCTGCGCTGCGGCTGGACGCCTCCACCGTGCACCGCCAGGTGGCGGCACTGTTGCGCACTGAATTGCTCGCCTTCGCCCCAAATATCAACGGTGAGGTGGCGCGTCGCGTGACACCCACCCCGACCGGGATCAGTGCCATGAAAGCGACGCGCGCTGTCCACATCCAAGGTATTGAACGTGTCATGGCGGCTTGGCCGGCACAGCGCCAGGCGCAGTTTCTGGCCTCGCTCCAGGAGTTTAACGGTGATGTGGAGCGGCTGGAAGGCAGCCCCTGGCCGCGCGGTGACGTCACATCGTGACTTTCCTTACATAATTCCTATTCTGGGCCTAGGCTGGGGCATACCCCACCACCCGCTCCTAGCACCACGTAAGGAATTGCTTGCGTGGCAGGTGCCGGTAGCGGCAGCGGGGGTGTTTCTCGTTGCACTAGAGGGCGTCAAATGTCGTCGTCTGAACTAACAGATAGGAAGCATATCCATGTCAGGAAACAAAGCCGTTGCCTACAAGGGACCGGGTGTTGTCGAGGTCATTGACATCGACTACCCGACGTTTGAACTCAAGGACGGACCGGGCGTCAACCCGGCGAACGTGGGGCGCAAAGTTCCCCACGGTGTCATTTTGCGCACAGTGGCAACAAACATTTGTGGATCCGATCAGCATATGGTGCGAGGACGCACCACGGCACCCTCGGACCTGGTCCTGGGCCACGAAATCACCGGTGAGGTTGTTGAGGTGGGCCCCGATGTCGAGTTCATCAAGGTTGGGGACATCTGCTCCGTCCCGTTCAACATCTCCTGCGGGCGCTGCCGCAACTGCAAGGAGCGCAAGACGGGTATCTGCCTGAACGTCAACCCCGACCGTCCCGGCAGCGCCTACGGGTATGTCGACATGGGCGGTTGGGTCGGCGGACAGGCCGAGTACGTTTTGGTTCCGTACGCGGACTGGAACCTGCTCAAGTTCCCGGACCGGGACCAAGCGCTGGAGAAGATGCTTGACCTGACCATGCTCTCTGACATCTTCCCGACAGGCTTCCATGGCGCCGTGACGGCCGGGGTCGGCGTGGGATCCACTGTCTACATCGCCGGGGCAGGGCCGGTCGGCCTCGCCGCCGCGACAAGCGCACACCTGCTGGGGGCCGCCGTCGTGATTGTCGGTGACATGAACGCGGACCGTCTGGCCCAAGCCCGCACCTTCGGCTGTGAAACCATCGACCTGAGCAACGGCGATCCCGGTGCCCAGATCGAGCAGCTGCTGGGCGTCCCCGAGGTTGACTGTGCCGTTGACGCCGTTGGCTTTGAGGCAAAAGGACACGGGCATGGGGCAGGGGAGGCCCCCGCCACCGTCTTGAATTCGCTCATGGACATCACTGCCGCCGGCGGATCTCTTGGCATTCCGGGCCTGTACGTCACGGGCGATCCGGGCGGCATCGACTCCGCCGCGCAAAAGGGTGCCCTGAGCCTGAGCCTTGGCACGGGCTGGGCGAAGTCACTGTCCTTCACCACCGGCCAGTGCCCCGTCATGAAGTACAACCGCGGCCTGATGATGGCGATCCTGCACGATAAGGTTTCCATCGCCAAGAACGTAAACGCAAAGGCCATCGCCCTCACCGATGCGCCGCGCGGCTACGCCGAATTCGACGCCGGTGCGGCCACGAAGTACGTGCTGAACCCCAACGGCTACCTGAACTAGCCTGACTCCGCGTTCAAATTGCAGCTGATGCTGGTTTCCGGGCTGGAAATCAGCATCAGCTGCAGTTTGGACTCGCATGTGATCACCCGGAAGACAGGTGTCAGGAGGCAGGCGGGCCCAGTGGGTGGCGCAACTGCCAGTCTGACCCATCCAGGATGATCTGCAGGCAGGCGCCGGTTGCAGGGTTCACCACGATGGGGGCCGACAGATTCACTGTGCTCGTAGCGCCGGGGCTGACCACGACGAGAATCAGTGCCGAAGCGGTCTCCGCACCGATGGACTCGAGCCCTGATGCCGGCAGTTGGGGCAGGTAGTGCGGCACGTGGAGTGTGGCATCCAGAACAAATAACCGCACCGAGCCGTCCTGTGCCGTCAGTGAAAACAGCCCCGGGGTGCCGTCAAGCTGCGCCAACGTGAAATCAACTAGGGGGGCCAGCCCTGGGGGAGGGCTGAGGAAACGCAGCTGCGAGGACGGTACTGGCAGCCGGCTCATCGCAGGAAGTCCATCAGCGTTGTTTGCAGCACCTTCGCGGTGACGCCCAAGGAGGCCTGGTAGGCCAGTTCCTGGGTTTTCAGATCAAGGATTGCCGCCCCAAGATCGAGGTCTTCAACGCCAGCCCGGTGGGATTCCAAATCAAGCTGCGCGGTGATATTGGAGTCCTTTGCGCGCAGCAGTTCGGCGTGACGGGCGCCCAATTCGGAGCGTTGGCCTATTACGTTGTTCAGGGCGGCGTTGACGGGGTCGATCGAGGTAGAGATATCTACACCCGAGCGCAGATCGGCGGAAAGCTGGGAAATCAGGCCAAAGACCGACCTGTCATTCGTACCGAAGATGGCGGCGCCATCGGCATCGACGCGGATGGTTGTTGCGTCGTTGACACGGCGCTGGACGGTGCTGTTCGGCTCGCCCGTGAAGGTGGGCGGTGTGCCGTCCAGGAAAGCGCTCTTGGCATCGGAGTTGCCGGCAAAAATGCTCCGGCCCACAAGTTTCGTGTTCGCCTGAACCAGCAACTCTCCGCGGATGGAATCCAACTCCGTGGCAAGGGCATCCCTGGCCTCCTGGGTCAGGGCAGCATTGGAACCCTGCAACGTCAGAGACTGGACGTGCTGCAATAAGGAAACCGAGGTGTCCAAGGCGCCGTTGGCCGTGGTCATCCACGCGTCGCCGCTGTCGATGTTGCGCCCGTGTTGGGTAGCCTGGGCCTGGGCTGCGCGCACGGCCATCGATTCGGCCGCAGCTGCCGGGTCATCGGAGAGCCTGACGTTCTTTTGCAAGGTGTTGGCCCGCAGCTGGGCTTCGGCCAGCTTGGCGGCATTGGCCTGCATTCCGCGTTGTGACGCGGTTGATGTGGTCTGCATGGTGACGCGGTTGATCATGTTAGCGGCCCACCCTTCCTGTCTGGTTGATCAGCACATCCAGTGCCTCGTCAACGGCTGTCATAACCCTGGCCGCCGCCTGATAGGCGTGCTGGAACGCCAGCAAGTTCACATTCTCTTCGTCAATGTCCACGGACGCGTTGGCCTGCTGGTTGCCGAGGGCATTCGTGAGTGAAACATCCGACAGCACCGCTTGCTGGAGACCGCCTTGAATTTCGACGCCGAGGCTCACCACGGTTTCCGACCACATCTTGTCGGGGGAGCCGGGGCCCATGCCCAGCTGGGAAATGTCCTCCGCAAGGGAGCCGTCCTTCCCGCCTACGCCGGGTTTTCCGGCTGCAATGCCGCTGGCGTCCTTGGGGACTACGGCGAGGCCCAACGCGGCAGGGACTCCAGCCTTGAACTCAAAGAAGGCATGCCCGGTGGTGCCGTCGGGGGTGAGTCCGTCTTGGTGGACGCCGTTGACGGTGTCGGCCAATTTTTGCGCCAGCGTGTTGTAGGAGGCTGCGGTCTGGGCGATCACGCCACCCTCAGCAGCCGGTTTGAGCACCGAGAGCAGGCCGGCCAATTTGCCGCCGTCAAGCTCCACGGCGGCGCCGGGCCGGTGCGCCCACTCCAACTGCACTGTGCCGCCGTCGGACATTTTTCCCGGCCCGGCGAGCTTCACCTCGTTGCTGCTGGAGCCGGACAGCAGGACGTTACCGCCTAACAGGATCTCATTGGTGCCATCGGGCAGGTCCCGTGTGGTGCCGCCCGTCAGGTTCGCAATCTTGGTGGTCAGGGCGTTGCGCTGGTCAATGAGCTCATTGTGCGGGGTCCCGGCAGCGGCCGCCGAGCGGATCCCCTTGTTCAGCGAGGCGACTTGGGTGGCGGTGGAATTGATGTCCTGGGCCACAGCGTTCGCATTCGCCCGGGTTTGGGACCACTGGCTGTCCATGGCCGAGTAGCCGGCGGCAATGCTCGCCACAAGAGTGGCCGACTTCTCCAACAACACGGCCGACGGCGCGGCCTCGCCGGGTGAATTGGCGACGCCCTGCCAGGAGGTCCACAAGCCCTGCAACTGGCTGGAGATTCCAGTGGGGCCGGGCTCGTTGAGCGTGCCTTCGATGTCCGCCAATGCCTGGGCCCTGGCGCCGGTGTAGCCGGCGGCGGAGAAACTGGTGCGGACGCGCGCATCAAGGAAGGCATCGCCCAATCGGCTGATTCCCGTGACACCAACACCCTGACCGGTGCGGATGCCGAGGTCGTTCAGGGCGCCACGGGCGGGGACGCCCACTGCCGAAAGTTCGGCGCGCTGGCGCGTGTAGCCCGGCGTATTGACGTTGCCAAGGTTTTGCGCCGTCGTGTTAATGCCGGTTCGCGCCGCATTCAGTCCTGAAAGGGCCGTGTTCAGGCCGCCAAAAGTACTCAAGAGTCCTCAATTGTCCTTTAGACGCTTCGATCCAGGAGCAATGAAACGGCGTCCTGAGTGGTGTGTCCATGGTGGTCGTAGGTGCCCGCCTCTGTGCTGAGGTTGGCGGCGGTGTCTTGGGCAGACCGCAATCCGGCCCGCAGGAACTGCAAATTGGTGTTGCGCAGGCCGCGGATCTGTTCCACCGTAGCAAGCATGGCGCGGTGGTGGTCAGTCAAAATCTCCTGCCAGGGCCCGGCTGCGGCGGCTTCGGCCAAATCCAGCAACCCGGAGTCCTCGGCAAGGCCCCAGTCCAGAGCAATACTTGCGGCCACCACCGTGCGCTCCAGCGAGGTGGTGCGCAGGCGTTCAGCCACATGGCTAACTTCGCGTGTTGCGTTGTCGAGCCAACGGGTTTTCCCTGAAGTAAGGATCAAATGCTCCTCCTCCAACTTAAAAACGAGCAGTTCAAGCAACTCGCGTTCACGCCACAATAGTGCGGTCAATGCCTCAAGACCCATGGGCTAAGTCCTTTCATCGGGCTGACCTGTCTTCGTCCATGACTATCGGCAGTCCTGACCTTTTGGTTAGCGGGATTCCCTGACGCTACCAGTTGACGCGACACTGGGGGACTCTGAGGGGTTGGCGGCCCGTTTGTGACATACAGTTGATTGAATTTGTGCGCAGTCGACGGTCGCATGATCCTGGGGAGGATTGCCCGTCGAGGTCTTTATTTGTGTTTCATAGGGGGTCTTCAGTTGAATCGCGTGGGGCGCGACGCTTTAGTTGTGCACAATTTGCCTCTGGTGGGGTATCTGGTGGCTGAGATGTGCCTGAGGGCGGATCACTTGAGCAGGGAAGATTTGGCGCAGGTGGGGGCAGTTGCACTCATCCAATGTGCCGAGTCCTTCGATGAAGGGATGGGTGTGCCGTTTGGTGCCTATGCCCGTCGCCGCATCAAGGGTGCCTTTGCCGATGAATTGCGGCGCGACGATTGGGCAACACGGGGCGCGCGCAGCCGCATGTCGGAGCTGGCCGCAGTCAAGGAAACGTTGGGCAGGGCGCTCAAGCGTGCCCCTAGCGTGGACGAAATGGCTGCAGCGCTTGGGGTGGAGCGGGCAGTGGTTGAAGCCTCGCAACTCGACGCCACCCGCACCATCACACCGCTGACCGACGTTGTTGCCGAAATGCTCGTCGCCACCGCCCATGGCCCCGAGGAAGTTGTGGTGCAGGCCGAACATGAGGAATTCCTGGGTCAGGCCGTCGCAGCACTGCCGGAGAAGATGCGTTACGTGGTGGAACAGGTCTATTTCCATGACCGCAGCGTGAAAGAACTCGCCGCGGAGCTGGGCTCAAGCCACTCGGCCGTGTCCCAACAGCGGGCCGAGGGTATAAGGCTTCTGCGTGACGGTTTGGAACGGCACTATCTGGCAAGTTCGACGCCGGAGTCTCCGGCCCATGCACGCATCGCCGCGTCCCGCAGGGAAGACTACCTGGCCGAATTGGGTACGCGAACCTACGGAGGAGCCACCCGCGCCCGACAGGCCATGGCCGGCAAGGCGCGTTACGCAGGCATGCCCCCCGGCGGTCATGCAGCCGGTTAGACGAGGAATTTATGTGTTGCTGCTAACGCTTGGCCACGGGGTGCCGACAGTGGGGTGTAGCTGCCCATGGATGGGCGGCTTCGACACCACCCCAACTCACGGAGGATTTACTCATGGGAATGCAAGTCAACACAAACCTCGCGGCAAACAACGCTTACCGCAACTTGAGCACCACCCAGAATGCGCTGGGCAAGTCGATGGAGAAGCTCTCCAGCGGCCTGCGCATCAACCGTGCGTCCGATGACGCCGCCGGTATGGCCATCTCCGAGGGCCTGAAGTCACAGGTCAACGGTTACACCGTTGCAGCCCGCAACGCCCAGGACGGCATTTCCGTTGTCCAGACGGCTGAAGGTGCGCTGACCCAGGCCCACTCCATGTTGCAGCGCATGCGCGACCTGGCAGTTCAGGGCGGCAACGATTCCAACAATGACGATTCCCGCAAGGCAATCAAGGCGGAAACGGATCAGCTCACCCAGGAACTGACCCGCATGTCCGAGTCCACGAAGTTCAACGGCAAGGCGCTCCTGGACGGGTCGACGGCCGAAATGAAGTTCCAGGTCGGGGCGGACGGCAACGAGAGCAACCAGATCTCCGTCGATCTTTCCAAGGCAAACGTCGGGGCCATTGCAAAAACGCTTGCCGGCGGTGACCTGACAACCACCGGCACGACGTTCACCATTGCCGATGTGACCGCGCTGACGACCGGAGCAGCGACTTTCACGGGCACGACCGCCGCGGGTGTCACAACGACTATTACCACCGGAACGTTGAAGGACACGCTGGATGGTTCGGCAGCGAAGTTCCAGAGCGTCGATGAATACGCATCCGCCCTGCGTGCTGATGCCAACTTCGCGGCCAACTTCTCCGTGAGCGTGAAGAAGGACGACAACGGTGCCGGTATCGCCATCGTGGTAACCGCCAAGGATGGCGGCGCGGTTGACACCACAGCAGCCGGAACCGGTCTGGCTGCCGGTGTCGCGGGTGCCCCTGTGACAGGTGGGCTGAAGTTCGACACAGCTATCAATGCGCAGGCTTCCCTGAACCTGATCGACACGCAGATCAACAAGGTTTCGGAAGCCCGCGCCGACCTCGGTGCCGTGCAGAACCGCCTTGAGTCCGCTGTCAACACCTTGAACGTGGGCAAGGAAAACCTGACCGCCGCTGCGTCGCGCATCACAGATGTCGACATGGCTTCGGAAATGGTCAGCTTCACCCGCTCCAACATCCTGTCCCAGGCAGGTACTGCAATGCTGGCCCAGGCCAACCAGTCCAACCAGGGCGTCCTGAAGCTCCTCGGCTAAATCGAGTAGCCCGCCGGCGTCATTGCCGGCACCCCTTCAGTGGCCGCGGGAGTGAAAAATCGCTCCCGCGGCCACTGCCGGATATCCCGGCATCACGCACGCACCATATTTGCACAGCGAAAAGGAACCACCTCATGGGCATGGGAATCGACGGACTGACGTCCGGGCTGGACACCACGGCCATTATCAATGCGCTCATTGCCGCGGAGGCGCGTCCACAGACCCTCATGAAGGGCAAAGTCGCCACCGACACCGCCCTGGTAACGGCCATGCAGGCGCTCAACACAAAATTCTCAGCCCTAACAACCCAGACAGCCGTCGTGGCCAAGGCCGGCGGCCTGGACATGTACCAGGCCAAGACCTCCTCAGATGCCATCACCGCGAAAATCGGCGCCGGAGCCCAAAGCACAAGCCTGGACTTGACCATCAACAAGTTGGCCCAGGCGCACTCAATGGTCAGCGCCCCCATGAAGGAATGGCCCACAACGCCCGCCGTCATGACCTTCGTCAAGGCAGACGGCTCCAAAACCGAGGTCACCGCCGAAACCAGCTCCCTCGATGACATGGCTTACGCCATCAACCACTCAGCCGCCGGAATCTCCGCCGTGAAGGTCGCCTCCGGAGTGGACGGAGCCGGCGTTGCGCAGTACCGCCTGCAGTTCACGGCCAAGGACACAGGAACAGCAAACGCCTTCACCGCCCACCAGGGATCGATTGCCGAGGTTGAGGCTGGCACCGCCACGGACCTGACCGGGGTTACCGGTTCGGCCACCTTGCGCACAGGCCAGGACGCGCAGGTGACTCTTTGGGCCGGCACGGGTGCCGTGCAGTCCATCACCTCGGCCAACAACACTTTTGCAGCCATTGCGCCGGGCATCGAGATCACCGTCAACAAGCTTTCGCCAGATCCTGTCGCCGTCACCGTCTCGCGGGATGCCGGCAAGGTTACAACGGCCGCCAAGGAGCTGGCCAGCGCCGTCAACGTCATTCTCGGCTCTATTTTCACCCAGTCCACGGTGACCGCTGGATCGGGGGCCGGTGGCACTGCCAGCGCCACGGGTGGACTGTTTACCGGCGAAAGAACCGTTTCAGATGCCAAAACGAAGCTGTTCACGGCCGCCACCGCACCGGTGAACGGCCTGTCCCCGTCAACCATTGGCATCAACTCCACCAAGAACGGTGATTTGGCCTTTGATGCTGAAACCTTTGCCGCTGCTTACGCCAAGGACCCCGCCGCCACGGAGAAAACGCTCCAAACCATCGCCTCCCGTGTTGCCGAGGCAGCCAAGTCAATCTCTGACCCGTACGACGGTGCTCTCACACAACGGGTCAAGGGGCAGCAAACGGTCATTGATAGCCTCAACGCCCAGATTGTTGACTGGGATCTGAGGCTGACAAGCCGGCGGGCCACCTTGCAGGCCGTTTACACCAACCTTGAGGTCCAGATGAGCAAGATGCAGTCCCAGCAAAGTTGGCTCACCGCCCAGATCAGTTCCTTCGATGCGGCGGGCAAGAAATGATCGCCACTAACCGCGCCAGAGCGCTGAACTCCTACCAGCGCGAGGCCATCCTTTCGGCCTCCCCTGCCCGCCTGTTGACAATGCTTTACGACAGGCTGCTGCTGGATCTGGCCCGTGCCGAAGCCGCGCAAACCGACGCCGATTGGGCGGTTGCCAGTGAAAACCTGCTGCACGCCCAGGAAATCATCAGCGAGCTTTCCGGTTCGCTGCAGCCCGAGCTGTGGTCGGGTGCCGACCAGCTTCTGGGAATCTACAACTACGCCGGAACCTCGCTCATGACGGCAAATATAAAACGAGATCCGGCCCTGACCCGGGAGTGCATCGCCTTGTTGGAACCCCTGCGGCTCACGTGGCATGAAGCGGCTGCACTTCCGTCAGCGGCCGTACCCGTGGCTCCGGATGGCAGCTACAGCTCATGACCTGGCCACACTTCGCCGGGGTCACGGAAGATGTAGCCATGAGCAATACGAGAGACCCCTGGGAAGAGGTCCTTGACGACTTGGAAGGGCGGCTCTCCTTGGAGGGTGCAAACGAGCCTGACTGGTTCCCGCCGTCGAACCTTGGACCCCTGCCCGCAGCTCTGCTGGGACGGGCCCGCCAGCTGGCCCTGGCGCAGGAAGACCTCGTCGCGGCACTCGATTCCTCCTTGGACGCGGCGGCCGAAGAGCTCACGGCATTGAAACCGGGCCGCCGAGATGCTTCGCCGATCTACCTTGACGTCATGGGTTAGCAGGTCCACACGATTGGCAGGACCCAGCAGCAGTATGGATGTAGCAAGAATTGTTTGAAAAGAGACTTACCGGAGCACGCTGGCATCCGATAGTTACAGACGAGCACGGATGGCTCACCCCTTTGGCCACGGACAGGCCGCCATTTTTATCAAGGAAGAGCGCAGTGCTTGATTCTGTGGTCACTGTGGCGCTCACGAGCGCCTTGGATGGACTGTCCCTGCGCCAACGCGCCATTGCCGACAACATTGCCAACGTCAACACCCCCGGATACACGGCCCAGCGGGTGAAATTTGAGCAAGCCCTGGCCGAATCCGTCAGCCGCCGCGACGGCAATGTCCGGGCCACGACCGAACGCTCCCTTGAGCCGACCCAGCTCAACGGCAACAACGTCAACCTTGACACGGAAACGCTGTCAAACATTGAAACCGTGCTGCGCTACCAATTTGCCGCGCAAGCAGTGAATGGGGAGTTCAACTCCATGCGCACCGTCCTGAAGGCCCAGTAATTGAGCGACGCAATAGGCATTGCATCCACTGGCCTGACACTGCACCGCAAATGGTTGGATGCCGTCTCCGACAACCTTGCCAACGTCAACAACGCCACAGCCACCAACGCTGAAGCCTTCCGCGCCCGATACATCATCGCCCGGGCAGGCGAAGGTGACTCCGGCGCATACGTGGCCGGTGCCGCCTATGGCAGCGCCGAAGGGCGCCTTGTGCACGAACCCGACCATCCCCTGGCTGACAAGGATGGGTACGTGCGGTACCCGGACATCGACCTCGCCTCCCAAATGGGCCAGCTGATCATGGCCCAACGCGGCTACCAGTCCAACGCCGCTGTGGTGGACCGGGCCAAAGCCATGTACGAATCCGGATTGCAGATTGGAAAGTAACCGATGAGTGTTTCGGGAATCGAAGGCGTGCTGGCAAGCACCGGCACAGGCTACCTGCCGAAAATCGACAGCGGTGTGGAAGGCAGCGGCGGGGGAGTCTTCGGGGTGTCCCTGACGGGTGCCCTCTCCGAGCTGCAGTCACTGCAGTCGACCTCGGGCGAACTGAGCCTTAAGGCAGTCACTGGAAACCTCGACGACATCCATCAGGCAACCATCGCCTCCACGCGGGCCGCAGTGACCCTCGAGCTGGTCTCCACCCTACGCAACCGAGGCGTCGAAGCGTTTAACGAGATCATGAGGATGCAGGGCTGATGCCACCGTTCCTCACCGCGCTGCCTGCACGATTCTCCGGCATGGCCAAGGGCTTCTCCTTCGCCCAGAAGACACTGGTCGTGATCGGCCTCGCCGTCCTTGTCCTTGGCGGCATTGCCCTAGTCAGCTGGCTCACGAAACCCAGCTACTCGCCGCTCTTCTCCAGCCTTGCCGCAGCTGACGCCAACGCCATCGTCACGCAGCTGAAAACCGACAACGTCCCGTACCAGCTGGTCAACGGCGGTTCCACCATTCTGGTGCCCGACGCCAACGTGTATGACGAGCGGCTCAAGGCGGCGTCGGCAGGGCTGCCCGCGGCAACCACTGCCGGCTACTCGCTGCTTGACAGCATGGGCGTCACCTCCTCGGAGTTTCAACAGAACATCACCTACAAACGCGCCATGGAAGGCGAACTGGCGCAGACCATCATGGCCATGAAGGGCCTCACGACCGCCTCAGTGAAGCTTGCCGTCCCGGAAAAGACAGTGTTTACCTCCACCAAGGAGGATCCCACCGCGTCGGTCTTCATTGAAACGAACCCGGGCGTGCACCTCTCCGATGAGCAGGTCAACGCCATAGTGCACCTGACCTCATCCTCCATTGAGGGACTGAAGCCTTCAAACGTTTCTGTCGTCGATGCCTCCGGAGCCGTGCTCTCCGCGGCGGGTACCGGCACCACGGGGGGCGGCGACAAGCAGGCCCAAGCCTACGAACAACGCGTCAGTGCCGCCGTGCAGTCGATGCTTGACAAGGTGGTGGGCCCTGGCAACGCCACGGTGACTTTGACGGCGACCATGGACAACTCAGCGACCGAGCGGGTCAAGGAATCCTTCACCTCCCCCAAAGGGGCCCCGGCGCTGAACGAGGCAACCTCCGCCGAGACGGTGACGGGCGGAACCGGCTCGGGTGCCGGTGTGCTCGGCCCCGACAACATCGCCGTCCCGGGTGGTGCAGGCGCGGCAGGAAGTTCCTCGAAGTCAAGCTCGACGACGAAGAACAACGCCGTCGACAAGGTCACTGAAAACACCGCCATTCCTGCCGGCACGGTGCAGCGGCAGTCACTGGCCGTAGCGATCAACACTGCCGCGGCAGCCAAGATCAGCGCTGCCACCCTGACAGAAATGGTCTCAACGGCCGCAGGCCTGAACACCGCGCGGGGGGACACCGTCAGCATGAAGGTTGTGCCCTTCTCTACGGCCCAGGCGGACGCCGCCAAGGCCGCCCTTGATGCGGCCAAGGCCGAAGCCGGTGCAGCCGCGACGGCAAAGACGTGGCAGAACCTCATGATCGGCGGCCTGGTGCTGCTGGCTCTCTTGATCGCGGCTGTCATCTATGCACGCAAGAACCGCCGCCAGGTGCGGGAATTGGTGGACCTCGGCGAGCAGACGCCTCTCATGGTGACTGCCAGCAAGGTGCCGGTGGACCCTGAACCCACCACGACGGCGCTGCCGGCTATTCCGGCACCCGTGGCCTTGCCCGTGGGCGAAAGCAGCCAAGCCGAAACAAAGCGCGCCTCGCTGGAGGCCTTGGCCACCACCGACCCGGAAAAGACAGCCTCCTTGTTGCGCTCGCTCATGGATGATCGGGCCAGTGTCTGATGGCCAGTGAAACACTGTCTGGCACACAGAAGGCTGCGGCCCTGCTGATGCAATTTTCCCAAACCGCGGCGGCGGCCGTCATGTCCCACCTGTCGGATGCGGAGGCTGAGGCGATTGCCGCGGAGATCGTGACCATGCGCAGGGTGCAGCCCGAGGTTGCCGACGCCGTTGTTGATGAGTTCCATGGCATGGCGGTGAGGGGCAGGCATGCGGCCCTGGGCGGCAAGGATTTTGCGGCAGGCCTGCTGGCTGCTTCCTTCGGGAGCGAAAGGGCTGCCGGTTTCATGAACAGGCTGGCTTCCTCAATGGCCGGGAAGACCTTCGAGTTTCTGGATGAAGCAGAGCCGGGGCAGCTGTTGTCGCTGCTGGAAGACGAACTGCCGGCAACCATTGCCCTGATCCTTGCCCACCTGCGTCCGGACCGGGCATCGGCGGCACTTGCGGGATTGCCGCGGGACCTTCGTGCCGACGTCGCCCAGGCCATCGCCGTCATGGGTTCGGCAACGCCTGAAGCTCTTGGAATCGTGGCCGAAACGTTGAAGCAGCGTGCCCTAGCACTGGTGGGCCCTCGCGAGCAGACAGCAGTGATTGGCGGCGTCCAGCCGCTGGTGGACATCATCAACCGCTCGGACGCTGCCACGGAACGGGCACTGTTGGAAGAGCTGGCGCTGCGGGACCCGGAGCTGGCCGAGGAAGTCCGCTCACGCATGCTGACCTTCGCCGACCTGGTGAAACTGGACAACCAGGACGTGCAGCTGGTGCTGCGCGGCCTCGACGCCAACATCCTGGCCCTGGCCATGAAGGGTGCGCACGCAACTGTCCTGGAAGCCATCCGGTCCAACATTTCCGAGCGCAACCGTGAACTGCTTGAATATGAGTTGGAGGCGCTGGGCCCTGTACGCAGTTCAGACGTGGAACAGGCGCGGGCCGACATTGTGCGGATCATCCGCGAACTGGAGGCGGTCGGGGACATTACCGTCCGGCGCGGAGACGAGGACGACATTGTCTACTAACAACCCCCCTCCCATCCCGGCTGTTTTCCCTGTAGTCTCCACTTCAGCACAGACCCAGGCCCTCGCGGCCGCCAAGGCCAGCGGGTTCACCCAGGGCCACGCGGCAGGCTACGCGGCGGGACTGCAGCTGGCCCGCGGGGAAGCAGAGGTTGCACGGACACGGCAGGACGCCGACCACGCAGCCATGATGGCCGCCTCGGCCGCGCGCAATGCGGCCGAACTGAACGCGCTGCGACTTGCCGGTGCCGCGCTGATCCAACGCACCGCGCCTGTCCTGGCCGACGCCGAGGCGGCCTTGTTCAGCCATGCACTTGAGCTGGCCGAGGCACTGCTGGGGCATGAACTGCGCGACGGTGAAACGTCCGCCCGCGCGGCACTCGCCCGGGCCTGCGGCAAGGTGGGCACTGAGGTTCCGCTGAGCATCCACATGAACGCAGCGGACATCG
Organism: Arthrobacter sp. LAPM80; assembly: GCF_046736435.1. Lineage (NCBI taxonomy): Bacteria > Bacillati > Actinomycetota > Actinomycetes > Micrococcales > Micrococcaceae > Arthrobacter > Arthrobacter sp. LAPM80. The sequence continues at coordinate 178,807 of NZ_JBCHVD010000003.1, read as the reverse complement.
CCGCACTGGCGGGCACAGAGCTGCCCGACGGCGTGGTGCTGGCGGAAGACGCCGCCATCAGCAGGGGGGACGCCGTTGCTGAATACCCGGACGGGTTCCTCGACGCCCGCCTTGCCTCTGCCGTTCGCAGGGCCCGGGACGCACTGCTGGGCGATTCCCTGCCCGCCGCCGCGCCCAACAACGGCATGCCCGCCACCGAGGCCGGGCAGGCATGAGCGCACTGACATCGCCGGGCTCGCACCGCTTGGCCTCGGCCGTGCGGGCAGCTGCCCCGGAACGGGTTGGCGTGGTGACGGGTGTGGTTGGCCTGGCAGCCCAGGTCAGCGGACTGCGCTGCGCCGTGGGGGACATGGTGAGCATTGGTGATCGCAACCCTGTGGACGCCGAGGTGGTCGCCGTCGGTGCAGGCAGCGTGAAGATCATGCCGCTTGGATCCATGAACGGGCTCGGCGAGGGCGACCCCGTGCGCGCCAAACGTGAACCCCTTCTGGTACCCGTCGGCGACGGACTCCTTGGTCGGGTCATTGACGGGCTGGGCCGCCCCATTGACGGGCTGGGACCGCTGACCGGTGTGAGCGGGGTGTCGTTGGAGAATAAGGCGCCCAACTCCATGGAACGGGCACGCATCACCGCCCCCCTGCAGACTGGTGTGCGGGTCCTGGACACCCTGACCACCACGGGACGCGGCCAGCGGATGGGCCTGTTTGCCGGTTCGGGGGTTGGCAAGTCCTCGCTGCTGTCAATGATCGCCCGCGGGACCGAGGCCGATGTTTCGGTCATCGCACTGGTGGGGGAGCGCGGCCGCGAGGTGCGTGAATTCCTCGAGGACGACCTAGGGCCCGAAGGTCTGGCCCGCTCCATCGTGGTGGTCTCCACGAGTGACGAGCCCGCCCTGCTGCGCCTGCGCGCCGCCTTCACGGCAACCCGGATCGCGGAGTCCTTTAGGGAACGCGGGGTCGACGCCATGCTCATGATGGATTCGCTGACCCGCGTGGCCATGGCGCAGCGCGAGATTGGCCTGTCCGTCGGCGAGCCGCCCGCCACCCGCGGGTACCCGCCGTCGACCTTTTCCGTGCTGGCCCGGCTGCTTGAGCGCGCCGGGACCGACAAAACCGGCTCCGTGACCGGCTTGTACACGGTCCTCGTTGACGGCGACGACCACAACGAGCCGATCGCCGACGCCGTCCGCTCCATCCTCGACGGCCACGTGGTGCTCGAACGCAAGCTCGCCGTGGCGGGGCATTTCCCGGCCATCGACGTGCTGGGCTCGATCTCCCGGGTTGCCTCCAAGGTGTGCAGCCAGGACCAAAAGCGCGACGCCGGAACGTTGCGCAAGGTGATGGCGGCCAAGGCGGCGGCCCAGGACCTGATCGACGTCGGGGCGTACCAAGGCGGCAGCAACCCGTTGGTTGATGCGGCCGTGCAGCACGGGACGGCAATCAATGATTTTCTTCACCAAAGCATGGACGAACAAGTTCCGGCCCAACAGTCGTGGGCACAGCTGCACGCCCTGACCACCATGATTTCAGGAGCATAGATGGACCGCACATTCCGCCTCGCAGGCCTCCTGCGCTTCCGCCAGGCGCAGGAGGACCAGGCAGCGGCCGCGTTGGCCCATGCCAACGCCCGGCGCAAGGAACGGCAGGATTCCGTCAATACTGCACGCGGCACCCTGGCGGGCGCGCCGACGGATCCCGGATCGGCCGCCGCACTGCGGGCCAGCGCTGCCGCGAGGTCTGCCTCGCGCAGCATGCTCCTTGAACTTACGGCACTGTCGGCTTCCGCGGACGAGGACGCCGCGGCAGCCCAGCGGGGACTTTTGGCCGCCAAAAAAACCGCGGCATCACTGGAAAAATTGGCGGGCCGGCACCAGCTCGACCGCCATCAGATGGAACTCCGCGATGAACAGCTTTTCCTTGACGAGCATGCGGTCTCGCGGGCGGGCGACCCGACCACCCAGGGCACGGCCACGTCGTTGAAGGGGAACCGGTGAAGCCCGTTGCCGCACCGTCCCCGGTGCAACAGAGTGCCCTGCGCACTGTCGGTGCGGGCGCCGCCGCCGATGCGGGTGCAAGTTTTGATGCCCGCCTAGATAGTGTGCTTGACGGTGCGCCGGGACGCAACGTCATGACGGAACGGGACCTGTCCGATGCAGGCAATCCTGCGGACCTTTCCGAAACCTTCGACGCCGGGTCCCCGGCCCCCACGGGTGGGCCGGCCCTGCCCGGGCGCCCGCCTGCCTTTGCTGCCTCGATCAGCCATTTCTGGGCTACGGCGCTGCAGCAGGCGGACCTTCTGGTAGCCGGCCAGGCTCTGCCGACCTTGCCGGGCCTGCCGGGCGACGCCGTCGCCGATGACTCCGACGCCGGAGATGACGGCGACACCTCCGGCGCTGGCGGCGACGGCGCGCAGCCGGGCGCAGTTCAGGGTGCAGGGCAGGAGCTGGCTCCGGGTCCTGCCGCGGCACGTGCCGCCGGCACACTCTGGGCCATTCAGCTTCCCGCCGTGCAGGCAGGCGCCGCCGATTCAGCGCTGCAAACCGGGCGAACTGACGCCGCGCAGCAGATACAGGCAGCGGGGGGGGAGCCCGCTGCTACGGCAGCTTTGCAGGCGGAAGGCCTTGCCGCGATGGGTGCCAGGGGTGCGGCGGCCAGCCAAAGTGCCCCCGCAGGCGTTGCGCCAGTCATTGCATCCGGCGTTGTGGCTGCCGGTGCGCCCGCTGGTGCCGCGGTCACGGAGCCCGCCGTCGGGCCGTCGTCCCGCACTGTGCCCCCAACCGAAGCGCATCTTGCAGTCCACGTCGACGCGACGGCCCTGCCCACCGTCGCCATGGCTCCAACGCCGCAGGCCCAGGTCCAGGCGCCGGCCCCTGTCGCCGTGCCCGTTTCGGCCCCGGTGCATGCTTCGCCGCTGGCCGAGCAGCTGGCCCGCCCGCTGTTCACCTTGGCGGCGGCACCGCTGGGCGAGCACGTCATGAAAATCGATGTGGTCCCCGATTCCCTTGGCCCGGTCACCGTTCGTGCCCACCTTGGTGCCGATGGGGTCCGTATCGAACTGATGTCGGCCTCCGAGGCCGGCAGGGAGGGCCTGCGCAGTATCCTTGCGGACCTGCGAAGGGATCTGGCCGCTGGCGGCATGACGTCAACGCTCTCCTTGGGCGGCGGAAACACGACCCCGGACCACGGCGGACACCGCAGCTTCCAGGGCCCCGCCAATCCATGGGGTCCCCCTGGGCGGGACGCCAAACAGGACAGGCAAACGCCAAGGGCTCGCGCACCGGAACACCCCGTTGCCGCCAACGATTCACTCGATATCACTGTATAGAAAGGCACGCCCATCATGAGTGAGAATGCGATTCCACCGATTACGAACACCGGCAGTTCAATGGCGCCGCCGTCGGTAGTCAACGGGATCAACACCACCCCGGGGCGCCGCGAGCCCAAGCAGGTCATGGATTCCGAGGTTTTCATGAACCTCCTTGTCGCCCAGCTGCGCCACCAGGACCCGTCCTCACCCATGGACACCAATCAAATGATCAGCCAAACCACCCAGCTTGCCACCATGGAAAAGCTGACCGCTATGGACAGGACCGCCACGGAGAGTTTCTCCTTGCAGATGCGCACAGCCGCATCGGCATTGATTGGCCAACAGGTCACGTGGGAGGACGCCGACGGGACCAAGCACAGCGGTGTGGCCAAGTCAGTTTCCTTCGCCAACGCCGTCCCCCTGGTCAATGTCGGGGACAAAACGATACCCCTCGACCACATCTCAGGTGCCAAGAGCATCACCGGCACAGAAATATCCAAACCCGCACCGTTGCCTGTCCCGGACCCCATGCCCCAGGCGGCACCAACACCTGACACACGCACCAGCTAGCCACCAGCTACGCTCACTGAAAGGCTTCACCCATGCTTCGCTCCCTGTATTCAGGCATTTCCGGGCTTCGTGCCCACCAGACCATGCTTGATGTCACCGGCAACAACATTGCCAACGTCAACACGGCCGGCTTCAAGTCCTCCACCGTGCAGTTTCAGGACACGCTGTCCCAGGTAACGCGTTCAGGCTCGGCTGCCCGGGCGGCTGCCGGCGGAAACAACCCGGCCCAGGTGGGTCTCGGCGTCCAGGTCGCTGGCGTTTCCACCAACTTCGCCCAGGGCTCGGCGCAGGCGACAGGCCGCTCATCGGACATGATGATCTCAGGTGACGGCTTCTTCATCACCTCCAAGGGCGGGCAGCAGCTCTACGCGCGAGCCGGTTCCTTCGACTTCGACTCCCGAGGCCGCCTTGTCTCGCCCGACGGTGCCTTGTTGCAGGGCTGGTCGGCCGTCAACGGCGGGATCAACGCCGGGGCCGGGCTGGGCAACGTTGCCGTCTCCAAGGCAATGGTGGCACCCGCAGCTGCCACGACCACAGCAACCTTTGGCGGCAACCTGCCCAGCGACGCCGCGATCAACGCCCAGCAGATTCGCGACATGAAGGTTTATGACGCCAACGGCAACGCCCGCAACGTGACCCTGACGTTCACCAAGTCGACGGCAGGCTGGGATGTTACCGGCGCCGACGCCAACGGTGCAACAGGCACAACGGCGCTGACCTTCACCAATGGCGCCATGAACGGGGCAGGGACCATGAACATTGGCGACATTGCCGTGAACATGGGCGCCGTCACGGGCTTCGCCGACATGGCCACTGTTGCCGTCACCGAAAGCAACGGCAACCCGGCAGGCGCCCTGGATTCCTTCAGCATGGGCACCGACGGGACACTGACGGGAACGTTCAGCAACGGCGAAAACATGATCATCGGCCGCGTCGCCCTGGCACACTTCACCAACGCCGGCGGCCTGGAAAAGGCTGGCAACTCCAGTTACCGGGCCACCGCCTCATCCGGTGCGGCCGCAGTCGGAACGGCAGGCAGCAACGGATTGGGCTCCCTGGCCAGCGGCTACGTGGAAATGTCCAACGTGGACCTGTCGCAGGAATTCACCAACCTGATCGTCGCCCAGCGCGGCTTCCAGTCGAACGCCCGCATCATCACCACCTCCGACGAGGTGCTGCAGGAACTGACCCAGCTCAAGCGCTGACGGCCCTGCCGCTGCGCGTAAGCAGGCGTCCCAAGCACGACGGCGGCCCCCACCGGCCGCCGTCGTCCGCACGGATGTTCATTTGCTGCGGGCGGCGACATCATCCTTTTGGGCAATCTTCGTAGTGACCTTGCCTAACTAATACGCCTGTACAGCCGACAGTACTGGTGGGGGACGGCTGGCGTCCCAGTAAGCATAAGGATGAGTCCATGATCATTGTCACCCGTCTGGATGGGCGGGAATTCGCGCTGAACCCGGACCTGATTGAACGCATTTTCGAATCACCCGACACGACTGTGGTCATGGCCGACGGGGCAAATTACATTGTCACCGAATCCATGGCGGGGATAATCCAAAAGATTGCCTGCTTTCGTGCACGTATCATCTCCATGGCACGCGACTATGTCGAAGAAGAAATGCCGTTGCCGACGCCGCCCAAGTTGAGCATCATCCACCCTTCCGGAAACCCCCACACGTCAGGATCGTAAACCGATGGATCCCGCAACAATTCTCGGCCTGCTCATAGCCTTCGGTGCCTTGTTCGGCACGATCACCCTTGAGGGTGCCTCGGTTGCCAGCATCACGCTGCCCGCGCCCATGCTGCTGGTTTTGGTTGGCACGGTGGCTGTCGGCATGGCAGGTTCCACCATGAAGGACTTTGTCCACGCGGTGAAGTCACTGCCGAAGGCCTTCACCGGCAAGCCGCCGAAGCCGGGGGAGAGCATCGAGCAGATCGTTGCACTGGCAGACAAGGCGCGGCGTGAGGGCCTGCTGTCATTGGAGGCTGCCGCGGCCGAAACAAAGGACCCGTTCCTGCGCAACGCGCTGCAGAACATCGCCGATGGCACCGACGGGGAAGACCTGCGGGAACTTCTTGACGATGCCGTGGAAACCAAGATCAAGAGCGACCACACGGCTGCCAAGTTCTTCACAACCCTCGGCGGCTACGCGCCCACAGTGGGCATCATCGGCACCGTCGTGTCGCTGACGCACGTGCTGGAGAACTTGTCCAAACCCGAAGAGCTCGGCCATATGATTGCCGCCGCGTTTGTTGCCACCCTATGGGGACTGCTGTCCGCGAACTTTATCTGGCTTCCCATTGGTGGACGGCTGGGCCGCCTGTCCGAACTTGAGGTGGACCGCATGATACTGATCACCGAAGGCGTTCTGGCCGTGCAGGCCGGTTCGCAGCCCACGTTGCTGCGAGAGCGCCTGACAGCCATGGTGCCTGCCTACCGTCAACACGGTGGCAAGAAATCCGGAGGCAGCGGCGTCCAGGCGCGCGATGCGGCATGAGCAAGGGGCGCAAATCCGGCCGTAAACGCCCGGGCAAGCCGGAGGAAAGCCATCCCGATGAACGCTGGATGGCCTCCTACATGGACATGGTCACCGTCCTGATGTGCATGTTCATTGTCCTGTACGCCATGTCCACCGTCGATGATGACAAATACGTGAAGCTTCGGGAATCCCTGGCCACCGGCTTCGGCCAGGTGGAGGTCGGCAAGGTCGACACCGCATCGGGAATTATCGTGCCGCCCAAGGATGTGGCCAAGAAAGGGGGCCTGGTGAAATCCCCCTTGGACCTCGCCGTGGTCGAGGTGGACAAGCTTAGCGCCTTGAAGGAAGCCATGCGGTCCGGCCTGGACGCAAAAGGCCTCGCCGAGAACGTGCAATTTCAGATCGACCAGCGCGGCCTGAGCGTGAAACTCGTCGGATCGCAGTCGTTTTTCCAGCCCGACAGTCCCGAGCTGTCAGCCCGGGCCATGGAGGTCCTCGATACCATCGCCCCCGTGCTGAAGTCCTCCGGACTGGACATTTCAGTGGAAGGCCACGCCGCCAACGCCATCACGAACTATCCATCCGTCTGGGAACTCTCAGCAGAACGTGCCGTTGGTGTGGTGCGGCACCTGGTGGAGGGCAGGGGAATTCCGGGCCGGACGATCGGAGCCATCGGCTACGGCAGCTCACGCCCGGTCAACGACAACTCGACCGAAGCGCTGCGCGAGCTAAACCGCCGCGTTGACATCGTGGTGCTCTCTGATCAGCCCGAGGCTGTGCGGGCGCTTATTCCCGAAGCGTTGAAAGCAAAGGCGGTTTCCTCCTAACGGCTCGTCCCTACCTGCCGATAGTGACAGATATGCCAGTCCTTTCCCCTGCTTCAGCCCTGCCCGAGTCCCGGGCCAGCCAGGTGTTAGAGGTCTACGATTTTCGGCGGCCCACAACCCTTGCCCGCGAACACAGCCGCGTCCTCGAGCTTGCCTTCGAAACATTCGCTAGGCAGTGGGGGACCCAGCTGACGACCAAGATTCGCAGCGCCTCCACCGTGATCACCGACCAGGTGACCATGGCAAGTTACGACGAATACGCCGCTTCCCTGCCGGCGACGACAGCCATGGTGTTGTTTTCCCTGGACGGCAAGGAATCCAAGGGTGTCATACAGTTCCCCGTCGAGGCGGCACTTGTGTGGGTAACGCGCATGCTCGGCGGGTCCACCACCGCTCCTGTGCCTGATCGGAAGTTCACCCAAATTGAGCACGCGCTGGTCCAGCGGCTGATGGAGGAAGCGCTGGAGGACCTGCGGTACTCCTTCGGTTCCCTGCTGGTGGAGGCACCCGCCGTCGACGGCATCCACTTCAACTCCCAGTTCGCCCAGGCCGCGGCCACGAACACGCTCATGATTGTTGCCGGTTTCACCGTCAGGATGAGTGAACGCAGCTGGCGGGCCACCATCGCGCTCCCCGCCGAAGTGCTCGTCCAGCAATTGGGCAGCAGCAACCCGCTCAGTGACACAGCCGCAGCGCCCGCACAGTTACGCGCTCAATTGGGCGGGGTGCCCGTTGACGTCGCGTTGGCGCTGACCCCTGTGCCCGTCACCCCCGACACCATCCTGAATCTGGCAGTGGGCGATGTCTTGAACCTTCCCCACCCCACTTCGAGGCCGTTTGACCTGACAGTGGGAGGCAAGCCGATTGCCTGTGCCATCGGCGTGACCCGCGGATCCCGCAAGGCCGGGCAAATTGTTACTACCGAGGAGACAAACCCATGACCATGACCCCGGCCACCCAGGCGGCGGCCACCGCGCTGGCCAATCTGCTGCCTTCCCCGACGTCCCTTGTCGCAACTGCGCCCGAAGGTGCCGCCGCCCCCGCCGGAAACGTCGGCATCCTTGTGGACTATGTTGGCCCGCTGTCGGCCGAGATTTCAGTGGTTCTCTCCGCCCGCGCCGAGTCCTCCGCACGTGCGGCGGGCGGCGCCGGCACGTTCGCACTGGCCGACGTCATGCGGCCGGCCCTTGAGGCGGCTACGGCCCAGCTCGGCTCCGGTGTTTTGGGGGAAGTGTACGAAAACGCCTCCGCCGCCCTCTTCCAGGACAGCGATTCCACCCTTTTTGAATTGCACGACGGCGGCAGTACCGGTGCGAACCAGGAACCGTTCGCCTGGCTGGCAATCAAGATCCGCCGTTCCGCCGCGCAGGGCGCCGGGGAACTGAGCGCCGCGAAGCTCGGACGCATCCACGACGTGGAAATGGCGTTGTCAGTGGTGATCGGGCGCACCCGCATGAGCGTTGCCCACGTCCTGGGGCTGGAGCCGGGCCACGTTGTGGACCTTGACCGCTCCGCCGGTTCTCCCGCCGACGTGTTGTTGAACGGGAGGCTGATCGCCCATGGGGAAGTTGTTGTCGTGGACCAGGACTATGCCGTGCGCATCACCAAGATCCTGGACACGGCTGAGACGGTCGGCTAGGTGGACGCATTCCTCCTGGTCCTCCGGGTTGGACTGTCCCTCGGTGTGGTCATGGTCCTGCTGTGGATGGCGCAGAAGCGCTTCTCCAAGGCGGGGCGCCCCGGTGAGCAGGCCGTCGTTGAGGTGGTTGGCCGCCGCAGCGTCGGGCCGAAGGCCTCTGTGGTGGTGGTGGAAGCCGAGGGCCTGCGATTCCTGCTGGGTGTCACCGAAAATTCAATCAGCGTCCTGCACAGCGCGGAGGCATCCCCTGCATACGCCGGGACAGACAACGGCGTGTACCCCGCGGATGATCCCGCCTTTGCCGAAGTGCTCAAGGCTGCCGGCGAACCGGCCCTGCGCAAGGACGTCGCCGCGGCCAGGCGGCTTCGAAACGCCTCTGACACCGGGTCGCTGCACGGGTCAATCTTTGCCGCCAGCACCTGGGCGCAGGCAGGCGCAGCCGTGCGAAAAGGCCTTAATCTGTGAGAGCACCCCTCATGCACCGGCGAAGCTATGTCCAGGCGGCCATCATCGGGTTCCTGATCGTGGCGGTTCTGTACCTGACGCTTTTCGCCTACGCCGCACCCGCGCATGCCATGACGGCCCTGGACCCGGTCGCCCCGCTGCCGCCGACGCCGCCCACTGACCCAACAGCCCCCGGAACGGGCGGCGTCAACGTCACTGTCAATGGCCTGGGCGGCACCCCGAGCTCCGCCATCGTCACCCTGCTTGCCGTCACCTTGCTGTCTGTCGCGCCTGCCCTTCTGCTGATGATGACCTCGTTCACGAAAATCTTCGTGGTGCTGGCCATGGCGCGAAACGCCGTCGGACTTCCAACGATTCCCCCGAACCAGGTGCTGGCCGGGCTGGCCTTGTTTCTGTCGCTGTTCATCATGGCGCCCACCCTCGCCGACATCAACACCACAGCCGTCCAGCCGTTCCTGACCGGCAGCATCGACGTCAGCCAGGCCTTTGACCTTGCCGGGACGCCCTTGCGGCATTTCATGCTGCCGCACACACGTGAGGCTGACATCGCCCTGATGACGCGGGCGGCCAGCCGGGAAAACCCTGCATCGCCCGACGACGTGCCCATGCTGACGCTGATCCCCGCCTTCATGATCTCCGAACTGCGCGCAGCCTTCATCATCGGATTCGTCATCTTCATCCCGTTCCTGATCATCGACCTTGTGGTTGCCTCGGCGCTGATGTCGATGGGCATGATGATGCTCCCGCCCGTCATGATCTCGCTGCCTTTCAAGATCCTGCTGTTCATCCTTGTCGACGGCTGGGGCCTGATCATCACCTCCCTGATCCAAAGTTATGCGGGTGGGCCGTGAATTCCGCCGAAGTCCTGAACATCGCCGTCCAGGCCCTCTGGGTGGCGGCGAAGCTGTGTGCCCCGATCCTGATCACCGCACTCGTCGTCGGATTTGCGATTTCCCTGCTGCAGTCAATCACCCAGATCCAGGAAGCCACCTTGTCCTTTGTGCCCAAGGCGGCGGCCGTGGTGATAGCACTTGTCATTTGCGGACACTGGATGATCACCGAGATCGTCACGTTCACGCACCAGCTCTTTGACAAGATCCCCGCATTGCTGGCCGGTTAGGCCGGATACGTGAACATTCCCGTTGACATGGGGTGGCTTGAGGCCGCACTGCTGGCCGTTGTGCGCGCAACGGCCTTCATCGTCATCGCGCCGCCGTTTTCCTACAACGCCATCCCCCTGCGGATCAAGGGGATGCTGGCGCTGGGCCTTGGCATCGCCGTGACAAACCGTGTGGCCGTGGGGCATGTGGTGAGCGAGACGGGGCCCTTCGTTGCTGCCGTCGTTCTTGAAATCATTGTCGGTGCGGCACTGGGCTTCCTTGTCTACCTCGTGTTTGCCGCCGTGCAGTCGGCCGGGTCCCTGATCGATTTGTTCGGCGGATTTTCCATGGCCCAGGCGTTTGACCCGCAATCCATGGTCAACGGCGCCCAGTTCACTAAGTTGTTCCAAATGACAACCCTGGCCCTGCTGTTCGCCTCCGACGGCTACCAGCTCATCATTGACGGGCTGGCTCGTTCCTTTGGCGCCATTCCCATCGGCGGCGGGATTGACCTCACGCACCCCGTCGCGGCCGTGGTCGGCGCCGTGACCGAGATGTTCCTCGCCGCGGTGCAGATTGCCGGGCCCCTGATGGTTGTGCTTTTCCTTGCCGACGCCGGTCTGGGGCTGCTGACCAGGGTGGCCCCGGCGCTGAACGCCTTTGCGTTGGGATTCCCGCTGAAGATCATGCTGACCCTCTCGCTTGGCGGGCTCGTAGTGATGGCGCTTGGGCCGGTGGTCGCCTCGCTGGTGACCACCGCCATGACGCAGCTGACGGCGGTGATCAGCCATGGCGGATGAGCCCAGTGGGGAAAGAACCGAACAAGCCACCGACAAACGAATGCGCGAAGTCCGCCAAAAGGGCCAGCTCTCCCGCTCGCAGGACCTGACGGCGTGGGTGGGGGTGGGGGCGGCCGCCGTGATGATCCCGCAGGTGATTTCAAGCGCCTCGAATGCGCTGGCGGACCAAATGTTCACCATCACGGCGCTTGCCGCCAACCCCGAACCAAGCGCCGCGGTGCAGGCCATGGAGGATGCCTTTGCCTCCCTGCCTGGCATTCTGGGGCTCCTGTTCATCGTAGTCATGGTGGCTGTCCTTGCCGCCGCCGTGATGCAGGGCGGGGTGCATTTTAAGAAGTTCAAGCCCAAATTTGAACAGTTCGACCTGCTCAAGGGACTGAAAAACGTGGTGGGCACCCAGGCGCTGTGGAACGGCGCGAAGGCGTTGCTGAAGACAGCCGTCGTTGGCCTGGTGTTGTTCGTTGTCATCGAGGGGCTCGCAGCGACCCTGCTGCGTGCTTCCGGGGCCCTGCCCATCAGCGAGCTGCTGGCCACGGCCGGCCAGGGGCTGGTCCAGCTGGTCCAGTTCGCCGTCGTCGCCGGCATGGTCCTGGCCGTCGCCGACGTCTTTGTCGTCTCCAAGCGCAACCGGAAACGGACGCGCATGACAAAGAAGGAAGTCAAGGATGAACACAAGAGCACCGACGGTGATCCGCTGGTCAAGTCCGCCCGCCGTCAACGCCAACTGGCGATGGCCCGGAATCGCATGATGAGCGCGGTGGCGACTGCCGACGTGGTGCTGGTGAACCCCACGCACGTTGCGGTGGCGCTGCGCTATGAACCGGGCAAGTCCGCGCCCCGCGTGGTGGCCAGGGGGGCCAACCGGGTGGCCATGCGCATCAGGGCCGAGGCCGAGGCGAAAAGGGTGCCGCTGGTCAAGGACATTCCGCTGGCCCGGGCACTGCACGGCTCCTGCGAACTGGGGGCCGAAATTCCTGTGGAGCTGTACAACCAGGTGGCCGCCGTCCTTGCCTTTGTCATGGCGCTGAAGAAACGCGGCGGATCGGCCGGGACGCACCAGATCCTGCCGGCCGGATCAACCATCCCCGCAAACCTGGCCCCCGCATGACAGTCCAACCGTCCCGCATTCTAGAACTAAGGAACCTCACGTGAACCGCAATGTATCCAGCATGGCCATCCCCATGGGTGTGGTCGGCATTGTGCTGCTCCTTGTTGTGCCGATACCCACCTTGTTGCTTGATGTGCTGATCATCATCAACATTGTGTTTGCGCTGCTGGTGCTCATGAACACGATGTTTGTGAAGAAGCCGCTGGACTTCTCGGTGTTCCCGTCCCTGCTGCTCGTGGCTACGTTGTTCCGCTTGGGCCTGAACGTTGCCTCGACGCGGCTGGTCCTGGGGCAGGCACATGCCGGAGCGGTTATCCAGGCCTTTGGCGAGGTGACGATCGGCGGCAACCTCATCATCGGTGCCGTGATCTTCCTGATCCTTGTTGTCATCCAGTTTGTTGTTGTGACCAAGGGTGCCGAGCGTGTGGCCGAGGTCGGTGCAAGGTTCACCCTTGACGCCATGCCGGGCAAGCAGATGGCGATCGACGCCGACCTCAATGCGGGCCTGATCACCGACGCCGAGGCCAAGGAACGCCGCGCTGAAGTGTCCGCCGAGGCCGACTTCTACGGCTCCATGGACGGCGCCTCGAAATTCGTTAAGGGTGACGCCATTGTCGGCATCATCATCATCCTCATCAACCTCCTCGGCGGCGTCGCGATTGGCATGCTCCAGCGCGGCATGGGCATCTCCGACGCGCTCCAGACCTATTCGCTGTTGTCCATGGGCGACGGGCTCGTCTCCCAGATTCCGGCGCTGCTCATGGCAGTGGCCACGGGCATGATCGTCACCAGGTCCAACGCCTCCTCTGACCTGGGCACGACGGCAGCCGTACAGCTCACGCAGTCTCGGCCGGCGCTGATGGTGGCCGGGATTGCGGCGATCATCATGGCGCTGATCCCCGGCATGCCAGCGTTGCTGTTCCTGTCGGTTGGGGCGCTCATGCTGTTCCTGGGGCAGCGGGTCAAGGCGGCGGAACAAAAGGCTGCCACGGCCGCGGCCTTGGAGGCCATGCCATCGGCTGCCAAGACCGAAACCACCGAGGACATCATTGAACTAATGCGGGTCCAGCCCCTGGAGATCCAACTCGCCACCGACCTGGTTGACCTGGTGAACGGATCAGCTGACGACCTGCTGGCACGAATCCGCGCCCTGCGGCACAAGGTTGCCATGGAGATGGGCATTGTGGTGCCGCCCGTGCGAACCCGCGACCACGTTGAGCTGGCGCCCTCAAGCTACGTGATCCGCATAGCCGGAGTGGAGGCCGGACGGGGAATGGCTCCCGCAGGACGGGTGCTGGCGTTGGGGGACAACCTTGCGGGACTGCCGGGCACGCCGACGGTGGAACCCGTCTTTGGGCTGGCAGGGAAATGGGTGCCTGCCGAAATGCGGCACAGCGCCGAAATGGCAGGAGCCACCGTGGTGGACAGGGTTTCGGTCCTGGTCACGCACCTATCAGCCGTTGTCAACGCCAACGCTGCCCGCCTGCTCAGCCGCGAGGACGTGCGGGTCCTGACTGAGGGCGTGAAGGAAGTCTCGCCGTCCACGGTGGAGGAACTCGTCCCCGGCCTGCTCTCGCTCGGTGAGGTGCAAGGCGTGCTGCAGGGCTTGCTGAGCGAACAGGTTCCCATTAACGACCTGCCACGCATCTACGAGTCACTGTCGCTGCAGGCCAAGAAGGGCACCGACCTTGAGGGGCTCATCGAGGCGGCACGCGGCGCGCTTGGCCCCGTCATCGCCGACAAGTACCTTGAAGGCGGCACACTTGCCGTCCTGATGATCGACCCGGCCCTGGAGCAGGGCATGCTTGAGGGGCTGCGCCCGTCGGAGCTGGGCACGCAAATCATGATGGACGCCAACAAGCTCGACGCCGTGCTGGGCTCAGTTGCCGCTGTGGCGGCGGATGCCGAGGCTGCCGGACGGACGGCGGTGCTGGTGTGTGCGCCGGCCCTGCGCCCTGCGGTGCGGAGGCTCGTGGCCGGACGGGTGCCGGGGCTCCCGGTCCTGTCCTACACCGAGGCAACAGATGGAAATCCAAAGATCGACACAGTGGGAGTGGTACGCAGTGCCCAGTCAATTTCAGCTTAGGGGCCACAGCATGGAGAGCCTGCGCTGGCAGCTCTTCGAAAAATACGGTTCCCGCGCCCGCATCGTCCGGGCCGAACGGATCCAGACCGGCGGGCTGTTCGGCATGGGCGCAACCACAACCTTTGAAGTCAGCGTGGAGGTCGACGGCCGTCCCGAGCCCGACGCTGGCGCGGTGGCCGGCGTGCGTCCGCAAGCGCCCCGGACCGCCCGCCGCGCGGCTGCGCCGAGGGGCGGAATTGGCGCCTTGTTGGCCGAGGCTGACAACGCCGACGGCCCGGCCAGGCCACGACGGGCCGTCGAGCGGAAGCCCGATTTTGACGCCATCATGGGGGCACTGTCCGGCCTGGATGATGATTCAGCTGCCGAGGTCCCTGCCTTCGCCCCGGCACCGGCCTTGGACACCGGCGACATGGTGCGGGTCACGCCCCGGCCTTCCCAGCGGCCGGGTGACCTTGTCATCCTTGCAGGGCTGCGCGAACAACCGTTGCACATGGCCTGGAGCATGGCCGGTTCGTTCCAGGGCGGCGCCGACCTGCTCACTGCCGGGGACCACCGCTCCAGCAGCGTCGGCCACGTCTTCCTCGACAGCGTCGGGGTAAAGAATGCGCAGGCGCAGGCTGCAAGTGCCGGGAAGCCGCTGTTGATAGCATTTAGTTTTGGGCAGCGCGGGTCTTCGAACCTGTCGGTGCTTGCATCGGTCCGGCCAGACCAGCTGTGGCTGGTGGTGGATGCGGCCCACAAGCCAGATGACACCGCTTCCTGGGTCAGGCGGGCCTGCCGCTATGCGGTTCCGGACGCCCTGGCAGTTGTCGGTGCCACCGATACCGCGACCCCTGAAACCGTCAACGAACTCCTGATCCCTGTTGGCTGGGTTGACGGCCGCCAGTCGACATCCACCGAACTCTAATATTCCCCCGATTGCACCTCCATGGAAGGAACCGCATGCTGGTATTGACACGCAAGATTGGCGAAAAGATCGTCATCGGCGGAAACATCACAATCACCATCCTCGACGGCGGCCGCGGCGAGGGCGTGCGCATCGGCATTGATGCCCCGCGGGACGTCAGCATCCACCGAAGTGAGGTGCTCGACGCCGTGTCGGCAAGCAACCTTGAAGCCGTGGAAGGCTCGGCAGGGTCAGCCGCGGAGAGTCCTGAACAGCTCATCCTTGCCGCACTTGGACTTGCCTCTCCCTAAGGGGCTACTTTTCCCAGGGCGCCCTGAACGGGAAGTATCTTTCAAGGAAATCCGTCACTGCCGCACGGCGTTCATCGTGGGTGACGTTTCCAAAACTCCCATCATTGAGGCACAGGAAATCCGCGTTGCGCCGGGCCAGGATCGACTCAAGCGATGCCAGCCCGGCGGTACTGGCCGTGTCAACATAGACGCCCCTGGCATTCGTGTGCATGACGGCGCGTCCGGTCAGCAGTGCGTAGTAGTGGTACAGGGAATTTGTCACGGAAATATTGCCTGCGGCCCTGAATGTGCTGGCTGCAGTCGCCGCGAACTCGGGTGCGAATTCCTGCTCCAGCTCGGCCAATACAGACCGCCGCAAGGGGGCTGCGCTGTGCTCCAAATGGTGGGTCGTAAACGCGCCGAAGCGATCCCACAAGAGCCGCCGGTTCACCCGGGCGGAGTTTTCAAAACCACTGCGTTCAGCGTCGGTTTCACCGAGCCCTATGCGGGTCGGGGAGAGCATGAAGCGGGTGATCCCACCTGGTGTGAAGAACAAGTCCGGGCCCAGCGGGCGGCCAAAAAACATGTCGTCGTTGGAATAGAGGAAGTGTTCGGACAGGCCCTCGATGTGATGCAGCTGGGACTCCACCGCCATGGAATTGTGTGTGGGAAGCACCGAAGGGTCGGCAAAGTGCTCCCGGCTGCGGACCAGTGTGACCCTGGGGTGATCGGCCAGCCAGATCGGCGCGGGGGAGTCGGTGGCGATGAAGATGTGCCTGACCCACGGGGCAAACATGTGCACCGAACGCAGGGAATATTTCAGCTCGTCAAGGTGCCTGAAGCGGGACTCGTGGTCGTCCCCTTCGCCCAGAAGCGCCCCGGCTTCGAGTTCCCGCCGTGCTGTCCGGTACTCCTGCGTGCTGCCGTCGACCCAGGAAAACACCATGTCAATCTCGAAGCGGATGTCAAAGACCTGGTCAATGAACATGTTCTCGATGGTCGGCCAGACCTGGCCGTAAAGCTCAACGGAGCTGCGCGCGGCCTCCCTGCGCCCGATGCTGCGCCGGGTCAGTGAATTCTCAACCGGCAGCTCGATGTGCGTGGGGGAAAAGTTCCACAACTCGATCTGGACACCCCATGCCGCCCCGTAATACAGCCCACCGCCCGGTTCCACCCGGGGACGGAACAGCCGCAGGATCCGCGCCGCCGGGTCCTTCGCCAAAGACCCGTCGGCCAGCAGAACAGTTTCCTTTTTTGTGTCGACGCTGCGGGCATAAAAGGGCTCGAGCGCAAGTTCCCCGGCCAGGGCCCTTTCAAGGGAATCCCGCGATGCGCCGTCAACAGCCAGTACGGGGCGCAGGTCGTTGCCGCGCACCAAAAGGTACTCGATGGAGCATGCGTCAAGGACGCTGCGGACTGCAAGGAGGTCAGCGACCATGGCTTCGTGCGGCGTCAAGGAGACATTGACCAGTGCAAGGCGCCCCCGATGGAGCACGACGTCGTCGCGGTTCAGGATGGCGGCGGCTGCGGGCGAAGCCGGGGTGGGCGGTGTTGACAAGGGGCGCTCCTGGGCGGTTGCGTACAGGCGCCTGTCCACGCCTGCCGCGTCAATGAGAATAGGGGCGGCTGAGCGCATCGGCACAAGCCAGGTGGCGCCGTCGTCGGGGTCTGCGCTGTGGACTGTTGCTGGCAGCTTCCATCGTGGCCGCTCGAAGGATTGGTTTAGCCCGGGTTCTGCGACGGCAGCCCGGTGTGGCGGATCCGTGCGGGGCGCCTGCGATGGAACACCAGGGCGGCGGCGATCCCGGCGAGCCAGATGTCCTTGGACATGGCCGTTCCTGCAGGAGTCGGGCGGATACTGCCGGGCTCAGTCATGCCGGGGGTCTTGAGATAGGTGGCCAGGAGGCCGCCTGAAAATACGCCAAGGGCCAGCCCTGCAAGCCGGCTGGGAACGAAGGGTGTCAGCAGGAAGACGCCGAGGGCAATCTCGGAAGCGCTCAGGCTGCGGCCGAATTGCTCAGGGGTCAGCTTTCCCGCCTGAGGGATCACACGCTGGGCCGAGGCCTGCAGTCCTGCTGCGTGTTCCGGGGGCAGGTGAAGCTTGCCGATGCCGGAGTTGAGGATGAAGGCTCCTGAAACAAGGCGGAGTGCTGCGTTGCTGATGCTGAATCCCATGGGGTCTCCTGTGTCGTAGGTGTCAGGCAGTTATGGTGGTGAGTTCAGCCTAGGGTTGGCGGCCCTGTGTGGCTAGTACCCGGCGTCGCCCGTGTCAGGCGCCGGGCCCCAGGGTCCCCGCAAGTCCGGCCACCATGGCCCGCAGGCCCAGGGTGAAGGCCGCGTCGGCGTCGTTGAGCCCGGCGGTGTTGCTGCGGCGGGCGACGGCGGCACTGAAGTTCGGTGCCTCCGGCCCCCTGGTGCCGGCGTCGAAGATGTCCTCGGGGGCGTTGGCGTCATAGGCGGACCCGTAAATGAACGACTCGAGGGCCACCACGGCGTCAATGACAGCTTCCGGCGCCCAGCCCGCGGCAAGGAAACCGTTCGTGACTGCCTCGTACATGGTGATGGTTGCGGGTGCGTTCGTGACGGGCAACAGCGCGATGACGGGGATCAGCGGCAGGTGCGCGGCAAAAACATCCCGGTAGGAATGCGCCCAGGTCTGCACTGCGGATTCCCACGGTTCAACGCCAAACGCCGACACGTCAACGCGCCCCATCAGGTGGTCCTCGACCAGCAGCAGCACGTCCTGCTTTGAGCTCACGTGGTTGTACAGCGCCGACGGGGCCACGTTCAGCGACTTTGCCAGGGCCGCCATGGTCAGTCCCTTGTAGCCGTCTTTGCTGACAAGCTTCAGGGCCGCCTTGGTGATCCGGGTGGAACTGAGCAGTGCCTGCGGGGGGCGGCCCGCCCGGCGTCGAACGTGGCGGAACTCATCCAGTGCTGCAGCCAAGGCCAGTTCCCCTTCCGGCGCGATGTGGGCGCAAGATTTTCCGCACGCCCTTTACGGAAGGCGGTGATGTCAGTTACAGTCTAATCTAAATGAACGCCATTCATTTAGTGAAGCCCATCACCGCAGGCTTCACGGAAAAGGGAAAAATGACATCCGCAGGAAACCCCATCAGCATCGACCGCGACGTCGTCATCATCGGTGCCGGACCGTCAGGACTGACAGCGGCCCGTGAGCTGAAGAAGGCCGGGCTGAGCGTGGCCGTGGTTGAGGCGCGCGACCGCGTTGGCGGGCGCACCTGGTCCAACACGATCGACGGCGCCTGGCTGGAAATCGGCGGCCAGTGGGTCTCCCCGGACCAGACAGCCCTTATCGGCCTGCTCGACGAACTCGGCCTGGACACCTACCCCCGATACCGCGACGGCGACAGCGTCTACATCGCACCCGACGGCACCCGCACCCGCTACACCGGCGAGATGTTCCCTGTCAGCGCCGACACCCAGACCGAGATGACCAAGCTCATCGACCTCCTCGATCAACTCGCCGCCGCCATGGACCCCGCCAAGCCGTGGGAGCACCCGGCGGCCCGCGAACTGGACATCATCTCCTTCCACCACTGGCTGCGCGGCCAGTCGGGCAACGAGGAGGCCTGCAACAACATCGGCCTGTTCATCGCCGGCGGCATGCTCACCAAGCCCGCCCACGCCTTCTCGGCACTGCAGGCCGTCCTGATGGCCGCCTCCGCCGGCTCATTCTCCAACCTTGTCGATGACAACTTCATCCTCGATAAGCGCGTTGTCGGCGGCATGCAGGGCGTCTCCCTCGCCATCGCCGCGGACCTGGGCGAGGACGTCATCCTGAACTCCCCGGCCCGCACCATCCGCTGGGAAGAGACCGACGGCGGCTACCGCGTCACAGTGATTGCCGACGGCGCAACCGTCACCGCCAAGCGCGTGGTCATGGCCGTCCCGCCGAACCTGTACAGCCGCGTCTCCTTCGACCCGCCCCTGCCGCGCCGCCAACACCAGATGCACCAGCACCAGTCCCTTGGCCTTGTCATCAAGGTCCACGCCGTGTACGAAACCCCGTTCTGGCGCGAGGACGGGCTCTCCGGCACAGGCTTCAGCGCTTCCTCACTGGTCCAGGAGGTCTACGACAACACCAACCACCAGGACCCGCGCGGCACATTGGTGGGCTTCATTTCCGACGAAAAGGCCGACTACGCCTTCACTCTCACCGCCGAGCAGCGCAAGAAGGAAATCACCGCATCGCTCGCAGACTTCCTGGGTGATGCCGCAGCAGAGCCCGTTGTCTACTACGAGTCCGATTGGGGCTCGGAGGAATGGACCCGCGGCGCCTACGCCTCCAGCTACGACCTGGGCGGCCTGCACCGCTACAGCGCAGACCAGCTCACACCCGTCGGACCCATCCACTGGTCAAGCTCCGACCTGGCCGCAGAAGGTTACCAGCACGTCGACGGGGCTGTCCGCATGGGCCAGTTCACCGCCGCCAAGCTGATTGCAGAACTGAAGTAACACTGCGGCCCGCGAGCGGGCGGCCCGTTCGCGGCCGGCCCGGATTAATGCGATGACAACCACGTCCTAAAGGAGGACCCCTTATGCGTTACGTAGTTGGATATACGGCAAACGCCCGTGGCGGAGATGCCGTCAACCTTGCGGTGGCACTTGCCCGCCGGCAGGGAGCCACCTTGGACCTTGTCATGGTTCTGCCGGAAGACTCGCCCTACAACGGCGTTTACCCGCCGGTGGCCGGCTTCGAGAGCATCCTGGCCCAGCAGGTTTCCCAGTGGCTGGATGATGGCCTGGCCATGATCCCCGAGGATGTGCCCGCCGCGGCACACGTTTTCCGCGGCGAATCCGAGGCCGCTGTCCTGATTGAGGCAGCCGGGGAACTCGGTGCCTCCGCCCTTGTCATCGGTGCCAGCAGCACGGGGCTTTTCAAGCGCTTCAGCATCGGATCTGTCGCCAGTGCCCTGTTGCACGCGTCCCCGGTTCCTGTCGTATTAGCACCGTCCGGCTACAGCCGCACAGCTCCCATCACGCGCCTGACGTGCGCCGTCGGCACGCGGGAAGGGGCCGAGGGCGTCCTCACGGTCGGAGTCTCCACGGCCAAGCGCCGCGGCCTGCCGTTGCGGCTCGTCTCCCTCGTTGCCCTGGGTAGCGAGGACGCCGGAACCTCGGTCGCGGATGCAAAGGAACACCTGCGCAGCATCGCAGAAGCCAGCCAGACGCTTGAGGCGAGCACGCTGGACAAACTGGACATCGACGTCGTGGTTGGCAGCGGGCGGACCATCGAGGACGCAGTTGACGCGCTCCCGTGGAAAAAGGGCGAAATCCTGCTGATCGGATCCAGCCGGCTCGCCCAGAAAAACTCGATCTTTCTCGGCAGCACGGCCAACCGCATCCTGCGCGCACTGCCGGTTCCCATGATCGTTGTGCCCCGCGACTACGTGGGGACCGACGACGACCTGCTCCAAACCAACCAGGTTCCCGTCCTTGACGCGGCGGACCCAACAGAGGTGGCGAAATGACTTCCCGGGACACAGTAAAGAATGCCGTCGGCGACCACGGCATCAGCGAGAAGGGCCTCAAGGCAGGCTCCGTCGGCCTGATTGGCGCCGTCGTCATCGGCATTTCCTGCATCGCGCCCGCCTACACCCTGACGGCCGCTCTGGGCCCCACGGTGTCGGAGGTCGGCGTGCACCTGCCGGCTATCTTCCTTGTCGGCTTCATTCCGATGCTGCTGGTGGCCCTTGGCTACCGCGAGTTGAATAATGCCATGCCCGACGCCGGCACTTCCTTCACGTGGGCATCGCGCGCCTTTGGTCCGTGGCTGGGCTGGATGGGCGGCTGGGGCCTGATCGCCGCCACCATCATTGTGCTCTCAAACCTTGCGGCCGTGGCGGTGGACTTCTTCTACCTGATGCTGGGCCAGATCTTTTCCAACCCGTCCCTGGCTGACCTGACAACGATCCTGCCGTTGAACATTGCCACGACACTGGTGTTCATTGCAGGCGCGTGCTGGATCTCCTATCGCGGCATGGAGACCACCAAGTCGTTCCAGTACATCCTCGTCGCGTTCCAGCTGATCGTCCTGGGCTGGTTTGCCATCTCCGCCTTCGCCCACGTTGCCAACGGCTCGGCCTTTGACGCGACCCCCATCCAGGCCGACTGGTTCAACCCGTTCGCCGTGGAATCCTTCTCCCAGTTTGCCGCCGGCGTCTCGCTGTCCATCTTCATCTTCTGGGGCTGGGACGTGACCTTGACAATGAATGAGGAAACGAAGAACCCGAAAAAGACCCCGGGCCGTGCGGCGACCGCCACTGTCATTGTGATTGTCCTGATCTACATGACGGTGTCCCTGGCCACCCTCTCCTATGCCGGCATCGGCACCACGGGGCTGGGGGCCGGAAACCCCGAGAACCAGGCCAGCATCTTCGCCGTCCTTGCCGGGCCCATCATGGGACCCTTTGCGATCCTGATGTCGCTGGCAATCCTGAGCTCCTCCGCCGCATCGTTGCAGTCGACCTTTGTTTCACCGGCGCGTACCTTGCTGTCGATGGGCCACTACAAGGCACTGCCGAAGAGCTTTGCCAAGATCAGCCCCACGTACAAGTCCCCGGGCTACGCGACGATTGCAGCGGCCATCGCAGCTGCCGGTTTCTACATCGTCACCCGGACCTTGTCCGAGAACGCCCTGTGGGACACCATCACCGCCCTCGGCATGATGATCTGCTTCTACTACGGCATCACCGCACTGGCCTGTGTCTGGTACTTCCGCGCAGAGGCATTCCGCGGCGTGCGAAGCTTCGTCTTTAAGTTCCTTGCCCCGCTGATTGGCGGTGTCATCTTGCTGGTCATGTTCTTCAAGACCGCCTACGACTCCATGGACCCGAGCTACGGATCCGGCTCGAACGTTGCCGGGCTGGGTATGGTGTTCATCCTTGGCTGCGGCGTGATCCTGCTCGGCGTGGTGCTCATGCTCATCATGTACAAGCGAAGCCCCGAGTTCTTCAAGGGGCAGGTGCTCAGCCGCTCCAGCCAGCTCTACAACCCTTAACCGCAAGGTTCCGCTGACAAAAATGACGCCGCTTGCGGGTTATGACACCGTTATACCGGTGTC
This sequence comes from Arthrobacter sp. LAPM80, assembly GCF_046736435.1. Taxonomy (NCBI): domain Bacteria; kingdom Bacillati; phylum Actinomycetota; class Actinomycetes; order Micrococcales; family Micrococcaceae; genus Arthrobacter; species Arthrobacter sp. LAPM80. The sequence goes on along the minus strand of NZ_JBCHVD010000003.1, from coordinate 156,160 downwards.
ATAACCCGCAAGCGGCGTCATTTAACGCCTAGCGCTAGCTCTTGGGCCGGCGTGCGGCTTCGCGCTCCTTGGCCAGCTTGGCCTCGGCGCGTGCCTTTGCGTGCACGGCGCGTTCCTCAACCAGCCACGCGGGGGGAGCCTGCAGCAGCGCGGTGATGTCCGCCGTCGTGAGTGCCTCGGTGACATCTGAACGGTTCAGGCCGCCGATGGAGATGTTCAGCTTCTGTGCAATGACAGGGCGCGGGTGGGGTCCGTTGCGGCGCAGCTCTTCCAGCCAGGTCGGCGGGTTTTCCTGCAAAACCTTGAATTCCTCCCGGCTGATCGCGTTCTCTTGGAATTCCACAGGGGCGGCGGGCAGGTGGATGCCCAGCTTCTTGGCCGCTGTGGCGGATTTCATTGCTTGGGGGGAAGGTTTGATGCTCATATATCAAGGGTACCGGTGGACGGGCGGTAGTTTAGTGGGAAAGTGGTGCGTTAGGCTAAATAGGTGTCTGAACCCCGCGAACTCACAGTGACCTTTGTCCCGGGTGTGACCCCCGGAAAGTGGATCCACCGCTGGCAGGAGCGCATGCCCGGCGTGCCCCTCGTGTCCACGCCGGTGCCGGAATCGCGCCAACTGGACGCCGTGCGCGCCGGTGAGGTCGACATGGCTTTCGTCCGCCTGCCAGTGGATAAGACCGGACTCCACGTGATTCCGCTCTACAGCGAACTTTCAGTGGTGGTTGCGCCCAAGGACCACCCCATCGCGGCGTTCGACGAGCTCAACGTTGAGGATCTGGCCGACGAGTATCTCCTCGCCGATCCCGACGAGTTCCCCGAGTGGCGTGACATTTCAACCGAAATTGCGGCCGGAACGCGCAAGCCCCTGCCGCCCATGGCCTCCATCGAGGAAGCCCTTGATCTGGTCGAGGCCGGGCTTGGCATCCTGATTCTGCCCATGTCAGTGGGCCGCCTCCTGAGCCGCAAGACATTGCGTTCCCGGCTGCTGCACGGCGTCGAGGAGACAAGCATCGCCCTGGCCTGGATCGATTCCATGGTTCCGCTGCCTGATGAGGATGAGGCAGTCCTGCAGGAATTCATCGGCGTGGTGCGCGGGCGAAGCGCGCAAAGCTCCCGCCAGCCTTCAGTCCAGGCCAAGCAGGATGCGGCACCGAAGAAGGGTGCCAAAAAGAGCACGACGCCGGCCCGCACCCCCGCGGCCAAGAGCAAGACCTCCGGAGCGAACCTCCGCGGCGGCGGTCGCCCCGGTGGCAAGGCACGCGCACAAAAGCGCGGCCGCCGCTAACCCACGGTGATCTGCTGACGCGCGAGCCACTTAAGTACAAACGCCGGTCCCGGAATGATGCGGGGCCCGCCGTGCCGGATCATTGACAGGCCAAGTGGGCCGTGCCATATTGACGGCAGTGGCCGGGCCCCGCCCCAGCCATGGTTTGCCAACCCCAAAGGAGATGCGACCGTGAAATCGTCATTGTGGGAAATTGAGACCTTTGACTATCACACCGCGGGCGAGCCGTTCCGGATCGTGCCTGCCCTGCCGTTCCCCATCGAAGGGGCCACGGTACTTGAACGCCGGGAGCATGCCATCACCGGGGACGCCAACAAGATCCGCAAGCTGCTCGTCAACGAACCGCGCGGCCATGCAGACATGTACGGCGGGTTCGTGGTCCCGCCCAATGATTCCGGCGCCCATTTCGGGGCATTGTTCTGGCACCGTGAGGGGTTCTCCACCGTTTGCGGCCACGGGACCATGGCGCTGGGGACCTGGGCCGTCCGCAGCGGCCTTGTGCGGGCCCCGGACGACGGCGTAACTGACGTGGTGATTGACGTTCCTTCGGGTCGCGTCACCGCCAGGGTAAGGATGGCCGGGGGAAAGGTTCACGAGGTGGCCTATCACAACGTGCCCTCGTACGTCGTTGCCAGGAACATCGAAGTCAAGACGGCGGACTTCGGCCTCCTGCGGGTTGATCTGGCCTGGAGCGGAGCGCTCTACGCGTCGCTTCCGGCCGCTGATGCGGGACTTGAGGTCGCGCCGTCAAACCTGGCGAGGATTGTTGCCGCGGGTCACCAGGTGGCGGCCGGACTGGCCGACCATCCGGCCGCCCGCCACCCGGGCGACACGCGGCTTGAAGGCATCTTCGGGATCATCTTCCACGAGCCCGTGGAGCATGAGGGGGCGGGTCTGGCACAGCGAAATGTGAGTGTCTTTGCCGACGGGCAGGTTGACAGGTCACCCAGCGGGTCGGGCACAGCCGCCCGCGTTGCCCTGCTTTGCGACAGCGGCGATTTACCGGAGGGAGAGGTGCTGGAGCACTTTTCCATGATAGATTCGCGCTTTGCGGCCCGTGTAGTTGACCGGGTTGGCGGTCCCGACGGCGGTTTCGTGGTGGAGGTCAGTGGACGTGCGTTCCCGGTGGGGGAGGGTAAGTTCACGCTTGACTCCGACGACGACCTGGGGCTGGGGTTTGTGCTTCGGTGAATGGCGCTCGCAGGAAATGGCAGTGCTGATAATGAAAGGCAGTACTGTCATGAAACGCAGAAGCGGCGTCCACGCCCCCAGGCCGCGGCGGAACTTTACACTTGGGGTATTCCTCAAGATGGGCATCTCGCCGATGCCGATGTGGATTTCAATGCTTTTGGCCATCCTCGTCACGGTGTCCGCGTTTGACGACGTGCGGCTCTTCATCCTCACGCGCCCGGAAGGGATGCTCTCCAAGTTTGCAGTGGCCGGCGCCGTAATGTACTGGGCTGTCTGGATGGCTCTTGCCTTCAGGCCGAAGCTGGCGCCTTATTTCTTTGTTCTGCTGTTGGTGGCCATGTATCCGCAGGCACGACCCGGCGGCATCCTCATGCTGACCTTTTCCGCGCTCGCCGTGGCATCCTACAGGATTTCCACGCGAGTGCTGGCTGGCATCGTGGGCGTTTTCCTTGTGTGGCAGTTTACTTGGGTGCTGGGTGTGTCGAGGATGGGTTCGGAAAGTTTGTGGGGGTACGTCCCCGCCACCTTGTTGCTCGTTGCACCCGGACTGGCCGTCAAGGTACTGCGGGAGCGGGCGTTGCAGGTGGAACGGTTACAAAAGGAGGCCGAGGAAACGGCGGCGCGGGCCGCCCTTGAACAACGCACGGCCCTGGCCAGGGAACTTCATGACGTGGTGACCCACGGGCTGACGATGATTGCCGTGCAGGCACACCTCGGCACGATCTCCCAGGACGGGGACGACAGGCATCATGCGCTGACGGAAATTGGCTCGATGGCAAGGAACTCACTCGATGACCTGCGCCGTCTCCTCCAGACGATGCGCACAGAAGACCTGCCAGCGGGAGCAGTATCGGACACCAACGTCGAGCAAAGCTCGGCGACAATCGATTTGGCCCAAAGCCTTGCCGACGCGCAACAACGGCTCTCAGGCCTGGGCTTTCCCACGCGGGTGGAAACATCGGGGCTCGTGGAGAGCATACCCAAGGGGTTGCGCTCCACCCTGCTGCGAATACTGCAGGAAAGTTCCACCAACGTGGCCAAGCATTCGGGTCCCGGCACGGAATGCCACATTTCCATGCAGATTAAGAACAGTCGTGTGGAACTGACAATCCGCAACCGCATGACATCGGGCAAGCCGCGGCTGCCAGTGTCAGGCACGGGCCTGGCCGGACTGCTGGAACGGACGTCCAGGCTGGGAGGAACCCTTGAAGCAAGTCCATTGGACGGTTGGTGGGTTGTCCGGGCCACCTTGCCATTCACCGGACGACGATCGCTTGGCTGATAATGGCCGGCCGGCGGTCCGGACATCCGGGCGTGGCCGCAGCCACCGAAGGTCAAAAATTGGCCAAATGGCCAATAAAGTCAATTTCAGCCCCAAATTCGCTGTCCGTTCGGTCGGACCTGCCCCTGATTCATTGAAAGTCAGGCAGTGGATCCGTAGCGTCAAGAGGGCGCGGTGAAGCTCACGTGAAACCAACGCACACGACGCTCGTTCCAAGGAGAAAACCATGAAGACAATGCACACATTCGGCGCGGGTCACAGGCCCCAGCGCGGTGCAGTGAAGTCTTCCGGCATCTGGCCCACGGGCACGATCCCGGAACCCGCGGTCTGAGCCCGGTTCATCAGTAGACTGTCAACATGACTGTGAGTGCGGAAGTGTCCGAGCTGATTGACGCCTTGGCGCCGATCGAAGTGATCATTGTTGACGACGAAAAATTCGTGCGTGGGGCGTTGCGGACATATTTGTCCCAAGCCACGGACTTGGTGGTGGTGGGCGAAGGCGAGAACGGCGTCGACGCCGTCCGCCTCGCGCACGAGCACCACCCGGATGTCATGCTCATCGACATTCAAATGCCCGTCATGGACGGCATTGCCGCCATCCGCCAGATTGTCGCGGAACTGCCCGAGATTCGGATTCTGGTGGTCACGGGACATATTTCGGACATCTACCTCAAGGCCGCCCTGATCGCAGGAGCCAGCGGCTACGTGGTCAAGGATGCCGAGCCTGGCCGGATTGTGTCAGCTGTCAGGGAAGTCAACGCGGGCGACTGTCCCATTGACCCAGCCGTCACGCACCTGCTGGTTGCCGACGTGCGCAAGAGCCTGCCCGCCTCGCGTCCGAAGCCCGCCGTTGAACTATCCGACAGGGAAGAAGGGGTGCTGAAGTTGTTGTGTGAAGGCCACAGCAACAGCGAGATCGCTTCCGCCTTATACCTCTCGGAATCCACCGTGAAGTACCACCTTGTCCGTTTGGGTCGAAAGTTTGAGGCCCGGGACCGCCTACAACTGGTCATCACTGCCCTGCGGACAGGCCTCGTCGACTGACCAACTCGAAAAGACTGTCCGAATGGACAGGGCCGGACGGTGCCCCTGACGTATACGGACAGTGTTTGGCGCAATAGGCTGGAGAGCGTCCATGCGACGCTGGGCACATTCTACGTCTTTGAAAGGCTACCGCCATGAAATCTCGCTTTGTCTCCGCAGGTGCCGCAGCAGTCCTCGCAGCAGGCCTCATCCTAGCCCCCGGGTTGTCCCCTGCCTCGGCCAGCACGGGCACTGTTGTTCCCGCCCCCTCAACATCAGTAACTAGCGCCGGCAGTGGCGACGTCGCCACAAGCTATGGAATGGGAGCGCTACCATGCTACTTCTTCGGAATTCACTGGTGCTAACCCCGGCCTGATCCGGACCTGGAAACGGCCGCCACCTTTTTGTGGGGGCCGTTTCGCCTTTAAACTCCAGCGGCTCAGGCCTGTTAGAACCCCTGAGCCTTGCGGTAGCGCTGCATCTGCTGATGGCGCCTGATCAGGCTGTCGCGGCGCGGTGTCTGCTCCGATGACGGCTCCTCGGCCGTTAAATCGATGTGGCTTTCACCGAATTGCCACAGCAGCAGGTCATCGAGCAGCCTGTCGGGACCGGGGGAGTACCTGTGGTCAAGCGCCTTGCGGACATTTGAGATGATCTCCGGCTGCAACAGCGCCGCAAGGTCCACGGTCTTGCTCAGCCCGTGCGCGGCGACCAGCTCGGCTGCCCAACCCCAGTCGTCGTCGGACTTCCTGTCAACGTGCGGCAACAGGGTCTGCCATACGGCCTTGATCCTGTTGGGGGTGAGGGAAATGTTGCCCTCGCCGTCAGTGTCCCAATAGCTGGTGACGGTTTCATACCTCTCGTGGAGCTCCGAGAACGCCGACTCGACGGTCTCAAGCATGGCCGCCGTCGCAGTGAACTGCCTGTCGAAGTAGGGGCTCCAGGCGCGCGGGTCCTGGGACTTGAAGCGGATGTCGTGTTCAATCTCGCTCCAGGCATGGGCGAAAATGGTGCGGATCTGGCATTCAAAAAAGTAGCTGCCATTAGGTTTCATTTCTGGATCAAGCAGTTCCTGGTAGGCGCGCACCATGTCGTTTTGGATCGTGCGCAGGATCAGGTGCCGGCTGGAATAGCCGTATGTGCCTGATTCAATGGAGCCGATGTCCTTCTCGGTGTCGCCGCGGCAGTCGAAAATGCTGCGTTTGCGCTTGATCAGGTTGGCGGCCTGTGCGTTTTCTCCGGGCAGCGTGGTGATGACGCGCACTCCCACCATGTCCGTGAGGTTGCGCAGCGGATCGGGAAATTGCAGGACAGGGGTGGCGTCGGGCTCGGCCACCATGCGTGAGGCCTTCTCCCTGAACGACTCAACGCTTTTGGTGCGGCTGGTGACAAAAAGGGGTTTGTCATCCGCCTCGGCCAGGACCTCGCGAACCAGCGATTCCATCTCCGCGGTGACCTTTTCAAGGGCCGGCCTCGTGCGCTCGTAGTCGGCTACCGAGGCGGCGACGGCAGGCCGCAGTGATTCATCGAGCCGATCCCAGTTGCTACCCATATTACGAGTTTAAGGGTCACGACGGCACAGGCGCGAGCAGGCCCGCCGACTGTGACACGATTGTTCCAAAGGAAAATCCGCGCTCAGGCCCCCGCCCGGAGTCACCTCGACGGCGGCGCGCCCGTGCTGTTGCGGAGGATCAGCTCCGGGACCATGGCAAAGGGCGGCAGGGGGACCTGATCGGAATCCAGCCTGTGCAGCAACCGCTGGACGGCCAGGGTCCCAATCAGCTTGAACGGCTGGGCCACTGTCGTCAGAGCCGGCGAACTGAATTCGGCCAGCGCAATGTTGTCCACGCTGACGATCGAGATGTCGCCGGGGATCCGCCTCCCGCTCTCGTGCAGTGCACGGATCAGGCCAAAGGACATCTCGTCGCTTGAGGAAAAAATGGCCGTCAGATCCGGGATGCGGGCGGCAATGAGCCCGTTCTTGTACCCGGATTCGGGTGACCAGTCGCCCTGCAGCTCGGGCGGCACGGACTTCCCCGCACGCTCCAGCGTGTTCCGCCATCCCTCGCTGCGGGCAAAGGCCTCGATCCAGTTCTGCGGCCCTGCCAGGTGCCATACGCTCTCGTGCCCCAGGTCAAGCAGGTGCTGCGTCGCGAGTTCGGCGACGAGCCCCTGGTCGATGGCCAGCAGTTCGCTTGATTCGGTCCGAGAGCCGTCAAGGGTGACGATCGGGGTGGTGTTGCCAATTTTGGACACCAGCGGACTGGACTGGATCATGGGAACGGCAAGAATGATCCCGTCGGCGCCCCTGTCAACCAGCCCCTGAACGGCCGCTTCAATGACATGGTCGTCCATGGAGGAGATCGGCGAGGTGATGACCGAGTGGTCCAAGTCGGACGCCGCCAGCTCAATGCTCCCGACTACGATGGAGCGCGCATACGAGTCGGTGTTGAACATGACAAGGCCAATAATTTGGGTGCGTCCGGTGGAGAGGCTGCGGGCGGCGTAATTGCGGTGGTAGCCGAGGTCCTCGATGGCCGCCCTGACACGTTCCCTCGTGGCCGGCTTCACGCTGTGGTGGCCGTTGAGGACCCTGGAGACGGTCTGGGGTGACACCCCTGCAATTCCGGCCACGTCACGGATGCCCGGGGGCCTGGAGCCCGAACTGCTCATTTGTCACTCCAAGGGGGATTGCTCATGGAAAGAACTTTAGCCAAGACTGCGGCGGTTGGGGACATCCCCGACCGCCACAGCGTCGTTTGGCTCCAGCCTTGGGGCGTCCCCGTGATGAACGACGGCGGACCGGGGCAAGTGCCCCAACGCACCGTAGGCTGGTGCCATGTTGACTGTCATTGGTGAAGCGTTGGTTGATGAAGTGGTGCAGGCAGGGCACGAACTTGTCCCGCACGTTGGCGGCAGCCCCATGAATGTGGCTGTGGGACTGGCACGCCTGGGGCATCCTGTGCAGTTCCTGGGCAGGTTCGGCCGGGATGCGTACGGCGACATGGTGGCCGGCCATTTGCAGGCGAACCACGTTATGGTGCCCCTGGTTGCAGACTCGCAGCCGACGTCGGTGGCGCGCGCAACCCTAGATTCCACAGGCGCGGCTACGTATGAATTTTCCCTTGACTGGTCGCTGCCGGACCTGCGCACCGCCGATGGCGCACCGAATTTCATGCTGGCAGCAACAACCCTGCTGCATGTCGGTTCCATCGCCACCATGCTGGCCCCCGGCGCCGAACAGGTGCTTGCCGCCGTCATCGACGCCCATCCGCGAGCCACCATCGCCTACGATCCCAACTGCCGCCCGAGCATCATCGCCGACATTGACTATGCCCGCGAACAGGCCGAGAAGTTCGTGCGCCTCGCCGACGTCGTCAAGGCCTCCGACGAGGACCTGCACTGGCTATACCCGGGCATTGACCCGAAGGAATCCGCCCGCAGGTGGCTTGCCATCGGCGGTGCGCAAGGCCCCGCCGTCGTGGTTGTGACACAGGGCGGGGAGGGTCCGTGGGCCGTGTGCGCCGCAGGCGAGAGCGCTTGTGCCGTGCCGCACGTCAAGGTTGCGGACACCGTGGGTGCCGGGGATTCCTTCATGGCAGCCCTGCTGTCGGCGCTCGTTGACAGGGAGTTGGACGGGGCGCAACGCAGGCCGGAGCTGCGGGCCATCAACACGGCAACCCTGGCCGAGGTGATCGCCTACGCCGCCCGAGCCGCAGCCATTACGGTGTCCAGGGCCGGGGCGAACCCGCCCAGCCGAGCTGAACTGACAAAGTAACCGACAGAAGGGCAGTGCCATGTATGACTACGACCCCTATTCCTTCCTGACGCCCGTCCCCGGCTTTGAGCTGCGCAGCGGGTCGTTCGCGGACGGGGAAACCTTCGCCCCCGCGCAGGTGAACCCCTCCGTGCACCCCGATGGCAAGGACCTGTCCCCGCAGCTGTCCTGGAGCGGTTTCCCCGCCGGGACCCGAAGCTTTGCCGTGACAATGTTTGACCCTGACGCCCCCACTGCCAGCGGCTGGTGGCACTGGGCCGTGGCGGACCTGCCCGTTGGGGTGACCGATCTGGCCGAGGGTGCCTCCGCCACGCTGCCTGCCGGTGCCCTGACCCTGAAGAACGACGCCGGGTCCCCGGCCTACATGGGATCGGCACCTCCGGCCGGGCACGGCCCGCACAGGTACATGGTGGTGGTGCACGCGCTCGACGTCCAGTCCCTTGGACTGGACCCCGAAGCGTCCGCGGCCGCCCTTGGCTTCAACCTGCACTTCCACACCCTGGCCAGGGCTAGGCTGACCGCCCTGTTTGAGGTCTAGCGGCTGGGTGGAGGCGGTCCCGCGCCACAGTGCCGCCACTTGAAAGGAAGTTGGATAGCCTTGGGTATGCGTTTAATTGCCAGCGACATCGACGGAACCATTCTGGGCCACGACGGAAAAATTAGCACCCGCACCATTGACGCCTTCGCAGCTGCCGCGGATGCGGGCGTCGAGATTGTGTTCGTGACAGGGCGCCCGCCGCGGTGGCTTGAGCCCATCCGGGAACAAATCGGCCACACGGGCACAGTCATTTGCTCCAACGGAGCCGTGAGCTATGACCTCGGCGCCGAAAAAGTCCTCAGCTCCCATGTGATCAGCTGGGAAACAGTGTCCCAGGTCAGGGATGTCATCCTGGCGCTGGCGCCGAAGGCTCGATTTGCGTTGGAATCCCTTACAGGGCTGCACGTTGAGGACGGCTTCTTGGGTGGACGGATTCCGGCCGGCAGCCTGAACGTTGTGCCTGCCGTGTTGGGTCCGGACATTGCCGACGGCGGAATCGTGAAGATGCTGGCCGTGCTGCACACAGGAAGCGCCGACGAATTCCTCGCGGCTGTCGCCCCCGGGGTCGCCTCGCTCATTGCCGTCACCCATTCGGCCCCCGACCTCGCCCTGCTTGAAATGGGCCCGCTGGGCGTGAACAAGGCAGTGACGCTAGCCCGGTACGCTGCCGCCCGGGGGATTGACGCCGCCGACGTCGTGGCCTTCGGCGACATGCCAAACGACCTTGAAATGCTGGCCTGGGCCGGTGCCGGATACGCCATGGCCAGCGGACACCCGCAGGCGCTCGCCGCCGCCGCCCTGACGGCGCCGAGCTTCGAGGACGACGGCGTCGCCCAGGTCATCGAGTCCCGCCTGTCCGCCCTGCGCCGGGCGTGAGGGAGGCAAACATGTCTGGGACTAACGCACCGAAACCTTTTCTGGACTCGCCCGTGCCCCTGGTCATGGCGCACAGGGGCTTCTCCCGTGACGGCCTGGAAAACTCCCTCGTGGCGTTCAACGCCGCACTCGACCTTGGCTGCCGCTACGTGGAAACTGACCTAAATACCACGGCGGACGGGGTTGCCCTGGCGTTTCACGACTCAACCCTTGAGCGCACCACCGACAGAAAGGGCATCATTGCGCAGCTGCCCTATTCGGAGGTGAAGAAGGCGCGCATTGGTGGCAGGGAACCCATCCCCACGCTCGAGGAACTCATCGCCGCGCTGCCCGGTGCGCGGTTCAACATTGACGTCAAGGATGGCGGGTCCGTGGCCCCGCTTGCCGCGGCAATCGAGAATCACGGCCTGCATGAGAGGGTCTGTGTGGCGTCGTTCTCGGAAAAGCGCCGCCGCGCCGTGCTGTCACGGCTGAGCCGCCCGGTGGCAAGCTCCCCGGGGATCCGGCTGCTTGCGGCGTACTTCCTGATGGAATCGTGGCTGCCCCGGGCCCTGCTCCTGCGCCTGATGCAGGATGTTGACGTCCTGCAGATCCCCACACACTACAGGGGCGTAAAAATTGTCACGCCGGCCACTGTGCGCCGCGCGCACGGGCTGGGCCTGAAGGTTCATATCTGGACCATCAACGAGCCCGCCCACATGGAGCGGCTCCTTGACCTTGGCGTTGACGGAATCATGACCGACAGGGCTGACCTGCTCGTTGACGTCATGCGCAGGCGGGGCCTTTTGGCGTAACGGTTCAGCCATGTCGGTGACCGGTGGCAGGATGGACACATGCGAATCCTGATTGCCCCCGACAAATTCAAGGGGACCCTCACGGGCCCGGAAGCAGCAGCTGCCATGGCCGAGGGTGCCCTGCGGGTCTACCCCGACGCCGTCGTGACTGCCCTGCCCATTGCCGACGGCGGTGAAGGGACAGTTGAGGCCGCGGTCGCCGCCGGCTACTCCGAGCGCCTGAACGCTGTCGTGGGCCCCATCCTGAAGCCTGTGGGCGCGGTGTGGGCCTTCCACGAGCGCACCAAGGTGGCTGTCATTGAAACAGCGCAGGCCAGCGGCTACCTGCTCAGTGAACCCACGGTGGAAAATTCCCTGCGCGCCCACTCCTACGGCTCGGGCCAGCTGGTTGCCGCCGCCCTCGACGCCGGCGCCACCGAAATCATCATCGGGCTTGGCGGCTCGGCCATGACCGACGGCGGAACCGGCGCCCTGCGTGCCCTGGGGCTGAAGCTTGTGGACGTCCACGGAAACCTTGTGCCCCTCGGCGGCGGCTCGCTCATCGATGTTGTGGCCGTGGATGCCACCGGCCTTGACCCGCGCCTGGCGGGCGTTAAAATCCGCATGGCCGTCGACGTGGACAATGCACTTTACGGGCCCAACGGTGCCGCCCACGTGTTCGGCCCCCAAAAGGGTGCCGATGCCGGCGCCGTCGAACTTCTTGACGCGGGCCTGCGCAACCTGGCCTCCGTGGTTAGGGCGGCGACGGGCATTGACATCGACATTCCGGGCGCCGGTGCGGCCGGTGGCTTCCCCGCCCTGTTTGTGCCGTATGCCAAGGCCTCCATTGAGCGCGGTTTTGACCTCGTTGCGGACCTGATCGACCTCGAGTCGGCCCTGGCGCAGACTGATTTGGTCATCACGGGTGAGGGATCACTTGATGCACAGTCGTTGTCCGGCAAGGGACCCCTCGGCGTTGCCGACGCCGCGCATGCGCTCGGGCTGCCCGTCGTCGTGGTTGCCGGGCGAATCACCGTGACGCCGGCGCAGCTTGCCGCGCATGGCGTTGTTTCTGCCGTCAGTGCCACCGATGTTGCGGGCTCGCCTGAGGCTGCACTGGCCGACGCGGCGCGCTACACCTCGCGGGCCACCTCCGAGGCGCTCAACGGCATCTGATGCAAAATGACACCGCTCGCGGGTTTCGCTACCGGTAGACCGGTGTCGAAAGCCGCGAGCGGTGTCATTTTTGTGGCTGGGAGTGGTTGGACCCTACTCGGCGGCCGTGCCGCGCCACTTCGCCAGGGCGCTCATGCCGTGGTAGATGATCAGGGCTGCGGCGGTGCCCAGGGCGATGCCGGAGAACTGCAGCGTGCCCGGGTTCCACTCGAAGTTGGCGATGCCCACAATGAGGGCGACGGCGGCTGTGGTCAAGTTGATGTTGTTGGAGAAGTTCACCTTGTTCTGGACCCAGATCCGCACACCCAGCACGCCGATCATGCCGTACAGCAGGGTTGCCGCGCCCCCCAGAACACCGACAGGAACCGTGGCGATCATTTCGCCGAACTTGGGGGAGAAACTCAGGATCAGGGCAGCAACGCCTGCAACCCAGTAGGCGGCGGTGGAGTAGACCTTCGTCGCTGCCATGACGCCGATGTTTTCCGCGTAGGTGGTGGTGCCGGAACCGCCGCCAAGGCCTGCAAGGGTGGTGGCGACGCCGTCGGCAATTAAGGCCCGGCCGGCGTACGGGTCAAGGTCAGCGCCGGTCATCAGCGCAACTGACTTCACATGGCCGATGTTCTCGGCGACAAGGACAAGCACCACGGGGATGAACAGGCCGACCACGGCAAAGTGGAAGGTGGGGGTCTGGAAATGCGGCAGGCCGATGATGCCGGCGTCGTTGATCTTGGAGAAGTCAACCTCGCCGCGCAGGACGGCTACGAGGTAGCCCGCCACGACGCCGACAAGGATGGACAGGCGGCCCAGGATGCCGCGGAACAGCACGCTCGTCAGGATGATGACGGTCAGGGTGATCATGGCGGTGACGGGGGCGAGCTTGAAGTTGCCCCACGCTGCGGGTGCCAGGTTCAGGCCGATCAGGGCCACGATGGTGCCCGTAACGGGCGCGGGCATGAGGCGGTTGATCCAGCTGGCGCCGAACTTCTGCACGATCAGGCCAAGCACGGCAAGGGTGACACCGGCCATGACGACGCCGCCGAGCGCACCACTGACGCCGAATTGCTGCTGCGAGGCCATGATGGGGGCGATGAACGCAAAGCTGGAGCCCAGGTAGCTGGGCACCTTGCCGCGGGTCAGCGCCAGGAACAACAAGGTGCCGATGCCGGAGAAGAATAAGGTGGTGGCCGGCGGCATGCCTGTGATGATGGGGACAAGGAAGGTCGCCCCGAACATGGCCACCACGTGCTGCAGACCAATGCCGATGGTGCGGGGCCAGCTCAACCGCTCACTGGGGGAGACCACCTGTCCCGGTTTGATGGTCTTGCCATCCCCGTGGACAGTCCATTTTGTGCCCAGCAAACTCATCTACGCTCTCCCATTGTCTTCCCGCGCCCGTGCGCAGTCCGCAGATAAGAATATCGGCTGTCGGGCCGCTTGCGCGCCGCAGGGGCGGGAAATGGCACCAATCCGCCACCGGGGAGCGTTCGGCGCTAGGATCACAGCATGTGTCGACTCTTCGGACTACATGCGGGCGCGGACCCGGTCAGGGCCACCTTTTGGCTGCTCAAGGCCCCCGACAGCCTTTCGGAGCAGAGCCGCCGGGAGCCCGACGGCACGGGTATCGGCGTCTTTACCGGAAGCGGGCTGCCGCAAATTTCCAAACAGGCAATCGCGGCCTTTGAGGACGCGGAATTTGCCGTGGCTGCACGGGACCTGGAGAGCACCACCTTCATCGCCCACGTGCGGTACGCCACCACGGGCGCCCACACCGAGGTGAACACCCACCCCTTCGAGCAGGACCGGCGCATTTTCGCCCACAATGGCGCGTTCGGGGATTTGGCCCTGCTCGACGCCCGGTTGGCAGGCCTGGGCGGCACGGAGCTGGTCTTGGGACAGACCGACAGCGAACGAATGTTTGCCCTGATCACCGTCGAAACCAGGCGCCACGGCGGTGATGTGGCGGCAGGCATCACGGCGGCACTGAGCTGGATTGCCAACAACCTACCTGTGTACAGCCTGAACCTTGTCATCACCACTGCCACGGATTTGTGGGCGTTGCGATACCCGGAAACACACGAGCTGCAGGTGCTCGAGCGGGCCCCCGGCGGCCACCTTGAGGACCGGCCCCTCGCCGTTGACAGCAGCCGGATCCATGGTCACAGCCACGCGTTGGCCGGGCGCCGGTCGGTGGTCATCGCCACCGAGCCCATGGACGGCGACCCCGGATGGCGGATGCTGGCACCAGGGGAGCTGCTCCACGTCGACGCGGGGCTCAACATCACTTCGTCGACGCCACTGCCGCAGGAGCCGGCCCGCAGGATGGTTTTGGCGGAACCACCTGCTGGTTCCGCGCCGTAGCTGCCTCAAGGGTGTGGAACGTGGCCTTCGCTTGTCAGAAGTACGACGCCGAGCAGGTCGTTGAGTGCGTGGGCCAGCTGGGGATGAGCCAGCTCGTATCGGGACCGGCGCCCCTCGGCGATGGCAATAGCCAGACCACATTCGCGCAGGCAGGAGAGGTGGTTGGAGATGCTCTGGCGGGAGGCGCCCAATTGCGCCGCCAGGTCAGCGGGATACGCCGGCGACTTGGCAAGGCTCATCAAGATCTCGGCCCGGGTGGGGTCGGAGAGGGCGTAGCCAAACCTGGCCAGCACTGCTGCATTGCTAATGGGCTTCATTCTCAATATCATACAGCAGTTGCTGAATTCAGTGTTCGCTGTACTATTGAGGTATGTCAGGCCACGATCATTCCCACTCCCATGCAGGCGCCCCCGGCGAAAGCCACCAGGGCCGCATCGCCGTAGCGCTGAGCATCACCCTTGCCGTCTTTGTTTTCCAAGTCATAGGTTCAATCCTCACAGGCTCGCTCGCGCTGCTCTTTGATTCGGCCCACGTCCTGACCGACGCCGGCGGACTGGCCATGGCGCTGCTGGCGGCCCGGCTGATGGTGCGCCCGGCAACCAGCAGGCGCACCTGGGGATTTGCCCGCGCTGAAGTGCTCGCGGCAACAGCGCAGGCCGCGGTGCTTCTCGCCGTCGGACTGATTGTCCTGGTGGAGGGCATCCAGCGGCTCTTCAACCCCGTGGAGATCGCCTCCCAGGAGATGATCGTCTTCGGCGCGATCGGCCTGGCCGGGAACATCGCGTCAATGCTGGTGCTCTTGGGCGGGCGCAGCAAAAACTTCAACATGCGTGCTGCTTTCCTTGAGGTCGTCAATGACGCGCTGGGTTCGGTGGCCGTCATCATTGCTGCAATTGTCATTTCGCTGACTGGCTGGATGCAGGCCGATGCCGTGGTGGCCATGCTCATTGGCGCGTTGATTCTGCCACGCACAGTGAAGCTGCTGCTTGAGACTGTCAGCGTGCTCCTTGAGTCGACGCCGTCGGGCCTTGACCTGGACGACGTCAGGCGGCACATCCTTGGCATCGAGCACGTGATCAGCGTCCACGACCTGCACGCAAGCCAGATCGCCACCGGCCTGCCCATTTTGTCGGCCCACGTGGTGGTTGACGACGAGTGCTTTCACGACGGCCACGTCCCGCAAATGCTCGACGCCCTCCAAAGCTGCGTCGCAGGCCACTTCGAGGTCAGCATCGAGCACTCTACGTTCCAGCTGGAAACCGCCGGGCACGCGAAGCACGAACTCGGCGCCCACCATTAGAGCCCGCGCCCCGTTTGAATGAAAAATGCGCCCGCCTCCCGTAAATGCGCCTCGTATACAGGGCGCATTGATGGGAGGCGGGCGCGGAACTTCCGCCCGGCTTAGGAAATGACGCCGTCCACAATCGCCTTCGCCTCGGCCTGGACCTGCGCCAGGTGCTCAGCGCCCTTGAAGGACTCGGCGTAGATCTTGTACACGTCCTCGGTGCCTGAGGGGCGGGCCGCGAACCAGGCGTTTTCGGTGGTGACCTTCAGCCCGCCGATGGCTGCGCCGTTGCCGGGCGCCTCGGTCAGCTTGGCCGTGATGGTCTCCCCGGCCAGGGTCGTGGCGCTGACGTCCGCTGCGGAAAGCTTGCCCAGCGCGGCCTTCTGCTCCCGGGTAGCGGCGGCATCGATGCGAGCGTACGACGGCGCCCCAAAGCGATCTGTCAGCTCACCATAGTGAACCGAGGGGGACTTGCCCGTAACTGCCGTGATTTCAGAGGCCAGCAGGGCCAGCAGGATGCCGTCCTTGTCGGTGGTCCAGACCGAACCGTCCTTCTTTACGAAGGAGGCGCCGGCGGATTCCTCGCCGCCAAAGACACCCTCGCCCGAGAGCAGGCCGGGGACAAACCACTTGAAGCCCACGGGCACCTCAACGAGCTGACGGCCAAGATCGGCAGCTACGCGATCGATGATGGACGATGACACGAGTGTCTTGCCGACCCCTGCCGTTGCGGGCCACTGCGAGCGGTGCGTGTACAGGTACTGGATGGCCACCGCGAGGTAGTGGTTCGGGTTCATGAGCCCGGCATCCGGGGTGACGATGCCATGGCGGTCCGCGTCGGCGTCGTTTCCGGTGGCAATGTCATAGGGGGCACCCGCGGAAAGTTTGTTGATCAGCGAGGCCATGGCGAACGGTGAGGAGCAGTCCATGCGGATCTTCTCATCCCAGTCCAGGGTCATGAAGGCCCACTGGGGGTCGACTGTTGGGTTGACAACTGTCAGGTCCAAATTGTGGCGCTCGCCGATCTCGCCCCAGTAGTCCACGGACGCGCCGCCCATGGGGTCCGCGCCGATGCGCACGCCAGCGGCGCGGATGGCATCAAGGTCCAGGACGGAGGGCAGGTCATCGACATAGCCGGAGAGGAAGTCGAACTTGCCGGTGGTTGAGGCGGCCATGGCCTCGACCAGCTGCACGCGGCGGACGCCGCGAAGACCGTCCGCGAGCAGGTCATTGGCACGGTTGGCGATCCAGCCTGTGGCGTCGGAATCGGCCGGTCCCCCGTGCGGGGGGTTGTACTTGAAGCCACCGTCGCCCGGCGGGTTGTGGGAGGGCGTCACCACAATGCCGTCGGCAAGCGCCTCCGTGCGGCCCTTGTTGTGGCTGAGGATGGCGTGCGATACCGCCGGTGTCGGCGTGTACCCGTGCCGTGCATCAATCAAAACCTCGACGCCGTTGCCCGCCAGCACCTCAAGGGCAGTACTCTGCGCGGGGTCGCTCAGTGCGTGGGTGTCCTTGCCCATGTACAGCGGTCCGGTGATGCCCTGCCCTGCGCGGTATTCGACGATGGACTGGGTGATGGCGGCAATGTGCCCCTCATTGAATGAGGTCTTCAGTGAGCTGCCGCGGTGGCCTGAGGTGCCGAAGGCAACGCGCTGCCCTGGATCGTTTAGATCCGGGGTCAGGTCGTAATACGCATCAAGCAGCGCAGTGATGTCAACAAGGTCCTGGGGTAGGGCAACTGTGCCCGCTCGGCTAGCCATGGACCCAGCATGACAGAACAGGGCGCCCAATGGCACGCGCTGCCCATTCTGTGAAACCGCGCGGCGGGGGTCCTGACTATTGCTGGTGGTGTTCCTGCCTGCGGACCGCCAATGCTCGACTACGATGGGAGGCACCTTTACCCAGCCGTTTTCCCCGCCCATGGGAAACTTTTAAGCAGGAGACAGCAGTGTCGAACGAACCGGAGCAGCCGCAGCCCAACACGGGACGGCCGCCCAGCTTCACGCCGGCGGGTTACAACGCTCCAGCCGCCCCTCCTGCCTATCAGGTGCCGCAGTATGCGCCCCCCACGTATTACAAGGGCGGACCAGGGTACATCGACGCCACCAGCGGTCCACGCAGCCTGAGCCTGACGAGCATGATCCTTGGCCTGGCCTCGCTCCTGGTCGGATTCGGAATTCTCATTGTCCCGCAGATTCTCGGCATCGTTTTGGGTCACATGGGCCTGCGTAAGGAGAACCCGCAGGGCCGGGCCTTTGCGATTACCGGCCTGATCACCAGCTACCTGGCCCTGGTGATTTGGGGCGCACTGTACGCCTTCATCCTGATTGGTTTGGCGGTCATGGGAACAAACGCCTACAGCAGCTACTAGGCACCCGGACACGCCGGCCTCCTGCGGCGCCAACGGTCCCAAACGACGGCGGCACCCTGCCAACGCAAAATCGTTCGCCGGGTGCCGCCGTCGTACTTGGCCGGGAATTACAGGATCCCGGCCATCAACTTCTTGATGGGCTTCTGTGCCAGGAACAGCAGGACACCGAAAGCAATGGAAACCAATCCGACAACCAGGAAGTAGGGAGTTTCATTATCGGCGTCATACCACTGGGCGAGCACGCCGGACATGGCCGTTCCGAGGGAGACCGACAGGAAGAACAAGGCGACCATCTGCGTCTGGAACGCAGCCGGGGCGAGCTTCGTGGCCAGCGACAGGCCCACCGGTGAGAGCATAAGCTCGGCAACCGTGAACAGCAGCAGGATGAACACGATGGCCAGCAGGGGCACCGATGCCGTGGCGGCAAACGGGATGAACGCCAGGTACGCCAGGCCCATGACGACAAGCGCCACGGAAAACTTTACGGGCGTGCCTGGCTGGCGCGCGCCCCACTTGGTCCAGAGCGCGGCGAACACACCGGCGAGGATGATGATGAAGACCGGGTTGATGGATGTTACCCAGCTCGGCGGCATTTCCCAGCCGAACACCGACCGGTTCAAACGCGTATCGGCGTAGAGGGCAACAACCGTGAACTGCTGCTGGAACAGCGACCAGAATACGGCGCTGGCAAGGAAGAGCGGCATGAAGGAGAACACCCGGCTGCGCTCAACGTCAGTCAGCGTCTTGTTCGCCAGGATCACGGCAAAGTAGGCGATCGTTGCGAGGATGACCACGGCAACGATGACCCACTTCAGGTTCCCGGCGGTGATCAACTTCAGCGCAACTGCCGCAACAATCACTACGACAGCAACCGCGGCAATGATCCCGAACTTCAAGTACTGTGCCTTGGGCAGGGGATTGGCGATGCGGTGTGCCGATTCCGGCAGGTTCTTGCGGGTCAGGCCGTACTGGATCAGGCCAAAGCCCATGCCCACTGCGGCGGCGGCAAAGCCGATATGGAAGCCCCAGGTGACCTGCAGCCAGCCCGTGACGAGGGGGCCGATGAGTCCGCCAATGTTGATACCCATGTAGAAGATGGAGAAGCCTGCATCGCGGCGGTCGTCGTCCTTGGCGTACAAGGTGCCAACCAGCGATGTGGCGTTTGCCTTCAAGCCACCGGAGCCAACGCCAACCATGATCAAACCTGCGGCCAGGCCAATGGTTCCGGGCAGCGCGGAAAGGGCAATATGCCCGGCCATGATCAAGATCGCGCTGTAGAACAACACACGCTCTGAACCCAGGAGCCGGTCAGCCACCCATGCACCCAAAATGGTGGAGAGGTAAACACCTCCACCATAGGCGCCAACAATGCCAACGGCAGTGACTTTGTCAATGCCAAGGCCGCCATCGGTGACGGAATAGTACATGTAGTAGGCAAGAATGCCCTGCATGCCATAGAAGGAGAACCGCTCCCACAGCTCGACGCTGAAGAGGTTCAGCAGCATCTTTGGCTGTCCGAAGAATGATGTGTCGCGGGTCATTGGGGGTGCTGTGGCCGAAATGGCGGGGCTATTTTGAGAACTCACGACTTCAATTTTTGCATTACTGGGGCCTCGCGTCACATTTGCAATTAGTTGGTCTTCTGGTTTCCCACCTCCTACCGTGGGCTCGTTCCGCTCACCCCGGGCCCTTGGCGGCAAGTGCCTTGCTTCCTGCTGGGGGCTAGGCTTAGCCAGTATCGGTATCTTTTTTGCAAGGAGAAAAACACATGTCAGACATCATGAACGTCACCGTCGGCGAGCTTGGCGAGGATGCCGTGATTTTGGATGTCCGTGAAGACTACGAGTGGGAAGCCGGGCACGTTGATGGTGCAATTCACATTCCACTCGAGCAGCTTCCCGCGCGCCTGGAAGAGCTTGACCCCGACACGGACCTGAACATCATCTGCCGCACGGGCGGGCGCTCCTTCCGGGCCACCACGTGGCTGAACGAAAACGGCTACAGTGCCTTCAACGTGGTCGGCGGCATGGGTGCCTGGTTTGAGGCCGACAAGCCCATGGTCTCCTCCAACGGGGAAACCCCGCGCGTCCTCTAAGGTCTTCAACCCGCCCCCGCCTAACTGCCGCAATGAACAGGTGACCCATGATTTCCGCGCTCAATAATTCCGCGCTTCCGCTGACCTTCCTCGGGCCGCAGGGGACCTTTACCGAGTCAGCGCTGTTGCAGGTTCCGGGCGCGGACGCCATGGCACGGATCCCGTCAACCAACGCTGCGGCGGCCCTGGCCCTGGTGCGCAAGGGTGAGGCCTTTGCGGCCATGCTGCCCATTGAAAACTCCATCGAAGGCGGCGTCCCTGCAACCTTGGATGCCATTTCCAACGGCATGGAATTGCGCATCATCCATGAGGTTGTGGTGCCTGTGAGCTTTGTGCTGGTGGCACCCGCCGGCATTGAGCTGGCGGACATCAACGCCGTGGGCACCCACCCGCATGCCTGGGCGCAAACGCGCGACTGGTTTGGCGTACATCTGCCATTGGCCTCCCACGTCCCGGCAAATTCGACGGCGGCTGCCGCGCATTCGCTGCTGACAGGCACCGACGCGTTCCAGGCCGCGGTGTGCGCACCGCTTGTTGCCGAACAAACAGGGCTCAACATCCTCGCCGCAGGCATTGAGGACAACATCGGCGCGGTTACCCGGTTTGTGCTCGTGGCGCCCCCGGGTTCCCTGCCGGAACCAACAGGCGCAGACAAAACAACTTTGGCCATCCCCCTGCCCGAGGACCATCCCGGAGCCCTGATGGCCATCCTGGAGCAATTTGCCAGCCGTGGGGTCAACCTGAGCCGCATTGAGTCCAGGCCCACGGGACAGTTCTTGGGGCACTATGAATTCAGCGTGGACCTGGAAGGGCACATCCGTGATGCCCGCGTGGCCGATGCGCTGCGTGGATTACACAGGGTAACCCCGGAGATCCGCTTCCTGGGATCCTACCCGCGCGCCGACAAGCAGCCGCCACTGATCCGGCAGTACAACTCCGATTCGGCGTTCGAGGACGCGGCCGCCTGGGTGGATTCGTTGCTTTAAGTGGGTGGAGCCTGCGCAGGCATCAGGTCACTGGTCCTGGACCTGCCACGGCCCACAAGGATGAAAATGGGGATTACCAGGGCAACCGTGATGTAGACGTCGGCCGTTCCCCCGCCGGTGAAGAACAAGCCCGCAAGCTTGATCACCAGCAGCGCGCCGGTGCTGATGAGGGCCGCAAGCGGCGTCAGCCGTTCGGCGTACCCCCGCCTCATGTACATCAGCAGGCCTGTGGATAAAACGGCAAGTGCAAGGGCCAGCCCGATTAGTGATGCCACGAGCAGGTACCAGGGAGCGAAAATGAGGTTGGTGAGTGCCTGGGCAAACGAGGCCAGGGTTGTGAGTGTCCCCAGAATGAGGAGCAAAATGCTCCCCGGAAGCTTGAAGCCCAAGGGATCGGCAGGCCCAGACATGGCGTAGGGCTGCTGGTTCTTCGGATTCTCCTGCAAAGGTTTGCTCACTGCGTGACTCCCGGTCCACAAATAAAAGACGTTGGTGTCTACCCCCAAGAGTACCGCGACCTTGGATCTCTTTCGCTGTGACACTACCGAGCCTATGCTTGGCGTATCTTCAGGAAATGTCTTTTTGGAGAGGGAAGTGTTGGTCCCGGCAGGGAAGAGGCGAGTGAACCATGGATCCACAGACAGACAAGGGCAATGGCCAGGCCGGCCACATCGTGAATCCCGGCAAGAATGAAGGTCCGGATACGTCTGTGCGCGACGAGGGCGACAACGCGAATGAGTTGCGTTTTGACGAGGAGCAACGCCTGATCCGGGAACAGTCCCAGCGCCCGGAAACGGACTGACTGCAGGGGAGGGCCCGGAACCGGCAACCCCGGCGCGTTGCTTCGGGGCCTAGGCCGGGTTGTTTGGCGCTGCGACGCGCACCAGGACCGCCTTCGGCTGAACGCTGACCTTCACACACGTCGCCGGCCCCGAAGGGTCGCCGTCGATCTGGGTTGCCACCGGCATGACCGTGCGGATTGTCAGGTTCCGGGAGCGGTAAAAGTCGATGACAGGCAGGTTGTTCTTGTGCTGGAACAACACCTTGCCTGCCATCGCAAGCCAGCCAAGGGCGCTGCGCGGGCTGACCACCACAACGTCCAGGACGCCGTCGTCAATGAGGGCACCGGGCACGAAATCGATGCCGCCCGGGAGCAGTCCGCAATTGGCGAACATCACCGAACGGACCTTGCGCTGCTGGGCCGGTTCGTCGTCGAGGGTGATGCTGACCTTCTTGCGAGGTCCGGCCATGTGGCGCAGGCCTGCCTCGCTGTACGCCAGCCAGCCAACATGTTCCTTCAGCTTGGATTTTGTGTCATTCATGACGTCGGCGTCCATGCCAAGGCCCGCGATGACCATGAAGGAATGCTTGGAAACCGCACCCGTGACGCCGTCCTCGATTTCCATCAGGCCGGCGTCAATGTGGCGCTGGTGCCCGAACAGCGCGATCTGCACGTTCGCGGCAATGTCTGTGACATCAAGGCTAAGGTTGCGGGCCAGCAGGTTGCCGGTGCCCAGTGGGATGATGGCCATCGGGACTTCCGTGTGGCGCAGGGTCTGGGCCACGGCGCGTACAGTTCCGTCGCCGCCGCCCACAATGACGACGTCGGCCTTGACTTCCAGCGCGGCAGCGGCCATCGCGTAACCGGGGTCCGCGGCAGTGGTCTCCATGAAAATCGGGGCGGGCCAGTCAGCCTTTGACACCGAGCGGGAGATGAGAGTCTTGGCGTCATCGGCCCCGTTCTTGGTGGGGTTGAAAATGAACACCACCTGCTGTTTTGCCAGGTGAATCTTGTGCGGGGAATCCGCCACGGCGCTGCGCGTGTGCTTCTGCGCGAGCTTGCGCACGCCCAGCCAGCTGAAGGCAACGGCAAGCACAATGGCGGCCACAATGACGACGACAAGAATTTCAGTTGGCATGATTGTCCTACCCTATCCCGTGAACTTGCTTTGATTGGATAGGCTTAGGGGGTGATCGATGTACGAGACCTCTGCGAAAATCCCGAAATTTACCGTGCCAGCCAGCGTGCGCGCGGTGCCGAACCGTCTGTGGTGGACTCCATCATCGCCGCCGACAGCGCCAGGAAGTCCTCGATCAGCAGTTTTGAGGCCCTGCGCGCCGAACAAAAGGCTTTTGGCAAAAGGGTTGCCGCTGCCAAGGGCGAGGAGAAGCAGGCCCTGCTCGCCGAGGTCAAGGACCTTGCCGCCGCAGTGAAAGCCGCCTCCGTCGCGGCCGACGAGGCCAACGCGAGGCAAGAAGCGCTCGTGCGTGGACTGCCCAACCTCGTCTCCGACGGTGTGCCCGAAGGCGGCGAGGACGACTTCATCGTGGTCAAGACCGTCGGCACGCCACGCGAATTCCCCGATTTTGAGCCCCGCGACCACTTGGAAATCGGTGAGCTCATCGGCGCCATCGACATGGAACGCGGCGCCAAGGTTTCAGGCTCACGCTTCTACTTCCTGCGCGGCGTTGGCGCCCGCCTTGAAATGGCGCTCATGCAGATGGCCATGGACCAGGCGATCGAGGCCGGTTTTGTCCCCATGATCACCCCCACCCTGGTGCGTCCCGAGACCATGGCAGGCACCGGCTTCGACGTCAAGCACGACGCCGAGATCTACCGTCTCGCCGAGGACGACCTCTATCTGGTGGGCACCTCCGAGGTGGCCCTTGCCGGCTACCACTCCGAGGAAATCATCAATGTCGAGACGCCCGTCCGCTACGCTGGCATGTCCTCCTGCTACCGCCGGGAGGCCGGCGCATCGGGCAAAGACACCCGCGGCATCATCCGCGTGCACCAGTTCAACAAGGTGGAGATGTTCGTCTACACCACGGTTGAAAAGGCTGCCGAGGAGCACCAGCGCCTGCTGGCCTGGGAAGAGGAAATGCTGGCAAAGGTTGAACTGCCGTACCGCGTCATTGACACGGCCGCCGGCGACCTCGGCAACTCCGCCGCCCGCAAGTTCGACTGCGAGGCGTGGGTCCCCACCCAGGACGCGTACCGCGAGCTGACATCCACCTCCAACTGCACAACGTTCCAGGCCCGCCGCCTGAACATCCGCGAGCGTCTGACCACTAACGACGGCGGCAAGGGTGGCACCCGCGCCGTTGCCACGCTCAACGGCACACTCGCAACGACCCGCTGGATCGTTGCCATCCTTGAGCACCACCAGAACGCCGACGGTTCGGTCAACGTTCCCGTGGCCCTGCGCAAGTACCTCGGCGGCATGGAAGTGTTCCCGGTCCTGTAGCCGAACACGCGCCGAGAATGAACGCCGGGCAAACATCCACAGTGTGCATATTCCTGTGGATATTTGCCCGGCGTTCACTTTTGTAAGGGTTTACGATTATGTGGCCACGCCTTCGGGGTTGGCCTCCAGAACGCCGCGAGAAGTGCCACGGCAACACCCAGCGCCACGCCTGTCATGATGAGCGTGCGCGTCCCCAGGCGTGCGGCGAGCATCCCCGCGAGCGGTGCAACCACCCTGGGCGCAAGTATCCATGACATGGTCATCACTGATGCCTCGAGGGGACTGTAGCCCTGCACCACCTGCAGGAACCGGATCAGGATGAACACCGCACCGAACACGCAGGAGCTGAACCGGCCATTCACGGCATTCATTCACCCGCTGTTCACGAAGAATGTGGCGTCCTTCATGGCAGTAGGTGGGATTGGTCTGGTTCACTGGATATATGACAACGACAGCAACCATGGCCGTGTCTGGCATCGATGACCAGAAAACCGCAGTCCCGGCCCCTGCAACCACATCCATCCGCCACCTCGTCGCCCTTGACGTGGACGGCACGCTTGTTGACCACGACGGCAACATGAGCGCGAGCGTCCGCGACGCGGCCCGTGCCGTGGTTGACGCCGGTCACGAGGTCATTATCGCCACCGGTCGCTCCCTCGGCGCAGTCCTTCCCGTCGTCGAACACGTGGGACTCACCCGCGGCTACGCGGTCTGCTCCAACGGCGGCGTCACGCTTCGCCTGGACCCTTCCCTTGAACTCGGCTACGAGATCATCAACCGTGAAACGTTCAGCCCCCGCGAGGCCCTGACGACTCTGCGTGAGAAGATCCCCGGGGCCCGCTTCGCACTCGAGGACGCGAATGGAAACTTCCTCTCCACCTCACGCTTCCAGGACGCCAGCTTCGGCATCATGGCACAGGGCGTGGACTTCGCCCACCTGCTCGAAGCCCAGGCCGTGCGCGTTGTGGTCAACAGCGCCGAGGCCAGCACGGCCGAGTTTGCGGCCGCCATCGACGCTGCCGGGCTGCACGGGGTCACCTACGCCGTGGGCTGGAGTGCCTGGCTGGACATTGCGGCCGCCGGGGTCACCAAGGCCTCCGCGCTGGAGAAGCTGCGCGCCAGCCTGGGCTTGGACGCCGGGCTGACAGTGGCCGTCGGCGACGGCAGCAACGACGTTGAGATGCTCCGCTGGGCAGCCCGCGGCGTGGCCATGGGGCAGGCCGAGGACGATGTTAAGGCCGCAGCCAATGAGGTCACCGCCTCCGTGTACGAGGACGGAGCTGCCGCCATCCTGCGCAGCCTGCTCACCACGGACTAAGAAAACCCAGGCAAGTCAAAAAACGACGGCGGCGCCCCCCAATGAAGGGAAGCGCCGCCGTTGTCAGTCTTGGATCCACGCTGGCCAGGTATCCGGGAAATCGCGTCAGCGATTTGTCGGGCCGGCAAGTGGGGATTAGTGCTTGGTGTCTTCGAAGCGCTTGATGGAGGCTTCGAGCTCTGCCTCGGCAGCTGCGCGGTCGGCCCAGCCCTCGGCCTTGACCCACTTGCCGGGCTCCAGGTCCTTGTAACGGGTGAAGAAGTGCTCGATCTCCTTGACCAGGTATTCGTCCACGTCGGAGATTTCCTGGATGTGGTCGAAGCGCTTGTCGTCGACGACGCACAGGACCTTGGCGTCTCCACCTGATTCATCGGTCATGTTGAACACGGCGATGGGGCGGGCATCCACCACAACGCCCGGGTGCAGGTCGTAGTCCTGCAGCATGACGAGGGCGTCCAGGGGATCGCCGTCTTCGCCGAGGGTGTCATCGAAGAAGCCGTAGTGCGTGGGGTACTGCATTGAGGTGAACAGCACGCGGTCCAGGCGGACGCGGCCGGTCTCGTGGTCAACTTCGTACTTGACGCGTGATCCGCGGGGGATCTCGATGGTGACGTCGTGCTTCATCGTTAGGCTCCTCATGATGGGGGTGTGCGCGGCCGGACAGGGCCTCGCACAGAAATTCCGTCTAGTATAAGGATAGAGGCGCTTTCGTTGCGCTAAAAACCCGCCCGGAATTTCCGGCCACATTCATGCCCTTTTCCCGCCGAACATGCGTGCCGGGACCATCCGCGAAGGAACTGCCTGCTCCATGGGACGCACTTCGAAAGTTGTGACGAGCGGATTGCTCATATGCGCCTTGGCCGCCGTGAGCGTTCCGGCCGGAATTCAACTCCTCCCGGCCTTCCTGCCGCAGGACCCGGCCGCCGTGGCGGTCCTGCCCCCGCCGCAGGAAGCACCCACCTCAATTGGCGGGGTGGCCGGCGTGGAGCCGCTGTCGGATTCCGCCCCCCTGCCCGACACCGCCAAGCTCTCCACAAACCTGAAAAAGGCCTTGGAGTTCGACGGCGCAGGCACCTTCAGCATGTACGTCGCCGACGCAGTGACGGGCAAGGAGCTGTTCTCCCAGTCCGGGACGAGCGCTGCAACCCCCGCCTCCAACCTCAAATTGCTGACAGCTGCCGCCGCGCTCAAGACGCTGGGTCCCGACACACGCTTCAGCACACGGGCTGTCGCCGGCTCCAAACCCCATGAGATTGTGCTGCTGGCTGGCGGCGACTCCATGCTGGCAGCAGGGCCAGGTTCCCACGATTCAGTGATGGGCCACGCCGGGATGGCAACCTTAGCCGAACAAACAGCCAAGGCGCTCACGGCGGCCGGGGTCAAGGGCCCCGTCACCATCACCATTGACGACACCCTCTTCACAGGCTCCCCACTGAACCCCAAATGGAACGACGGCGACGTCGACGCCGGTGAAATCGCCCCCATCTACCCGATGGCACTGAACGCTGCACGCCTTGCTCCGGAGGTCCCTGAGGGACCCCGCCCGCAGGATTCGGCCGTTGCCGTGGCCGAGGCCTTCTTGAACGCGCTTGAGGCGGCCGGGGTGGCCACCACCGGGACCATTGCCCGGGGTAAGGCGCCGGCCGCCGCCGATGCCACATCAGGAACCCCGGCCCAGCCGGGAACCGTACTCGGATCTCTCGACTCGGCCACAGTGGCACAGCAGGCCCAGTACATGCTGGAGGAATCCGACAACTACGTGGCCGAGGTCCTGGCCCGCATGACCGCCGCAAAGCTGGGCATGGAAGCCAGTAACACCGGAGCCGTCGCCGCCATCCGCCAGGTGGTTGGCCAGCTCGGGCTGCCGATGGCAGACATCACCACGACCGACAACTGCGGGTTGGCCGTGGGCAACCTGATCAGCCCGCAGCGGCTTGTACAGCTTTTGTCCCTGATGCTGACGGAGCCCGCAGCCGACATCGCCCAGGTGCTTCCCGGGCTTCCCATCGCCGGCCTGACAGGTTCCCTGCAGCATCGCTTCCTCGCGGCACCCGAGCTTGCGGGTGCCGGCCTTGTGCGGGCCAAGACGGGGTCACTGAACAATGTGACGTCCATGTCCGGTTATGTCATCAACGACAAGGGCAGGCTGCTGGTTTTCTCCATCATCGGCAACGGCCTCACCGACGGGGCCGCCGCCCGCCCCGTCGTTGACACCGCCGCAAGTGTCCTGGCGCAGGACTAAACCAGAGATATCAGCGCAAGGCCAGCCAACTGTGATGTGATGGTATCCATGAGCCCGCAGAGTAAATCCGCAGCAACATCGCCCGCGCCACACGCCATGGTCAACTGGGAGCTTGCCGCCAGGACAGCAGCCAATCTGGCGCCTGCCGGGCCCGAGCTGAGTGGCTCCGAGATCTCCGCGGCCGTGGAAAACCTAAGACTCATGGCAGAGCGCTCGGTGCCCCACGTGCATGAAATCAGCCAGCTGGAGGCCGCAAAAGACCTGCGTGACTCAGACGTCCTCGTGGTTGACAGGGCTTCCTGGGCAAAGGCCAACACACAAAGTTTTGCCGTCATGATGGACCCCGTGCTGCGCGCGCTCGCAGCCAAGCAGGACGACGCCGGGAAGGGCGGCGGTTCGTCCAATGCGGGCTCCGAATTGAGTGCCACTGTCACGGGTGCCCAATTGGGCGGCGTCCTGGCTTTTATGTCTAGCAAGGTCCTGGGCCAGTACGACCCCTTTGCGGCCCTCGCCCCGACACGCCCCGCAACACAGGCGGCCTCGGGCGGACGTCTGCTGCTGGTGGCCCCGAACATCATCACCGTTGAACGTGAGTTGAAGGTGGACCCCGCCGATTTCAGGCTCTGGGTGTGCCTCCATGAGCAGACCCACCGGGTGCAGTTCGCTGCCGCCCCCTGGCTGCGCCACCACATGCTCGGCGAGATTGAGAAGCTCGGTGCCCTGCTGGTGGGCGACTCCGAGAACTTTGGCGAACGCCTCCTGCAGTCGGCCAGGGCCCTGGGTAGAAAGCCCGTTCACAAACCCGGGCGTTCTTCAGGGGTGGACAGCGGCGGCCCTGACCCGAGCCGTGGAAGCGTCCTGGACCTGCTCCAGAACCCCGAACAAAAGGCGGCGCTGTCCCACCTGACGGCCGTCATGAGCCTGCTTGAAGGCCACGCGAACGTCGTCATGGACGGCGTCGACCAGAGCGTCGTCCCCACCGTCAGGACCATCCGCCAGCGCTTCAACAGCCGGAGCAAGGACCGCGGGATCGTTGAAAAATTCATTCGGAACCTCCTGGGCCTTGACGCGAAAATGCGCCAGTACAGCGACGGTGCCAAGTTTGTTAGGGACGTGGTGGACGTGGTCGGCATGGAAGGCTTCAACACTGTGTGGACACAGTCCGAAAACCTGCCCACCGAACCCGAAATCCACAACGCCCGGCTTTGGGTTGAGCGGATGGGCCTGTAAATGGAGCCTGTAAACACAGCGCGGGAGGACCGCCGCACCCGCGGCCGCCTTGATCCGACAGTCGGCAAGGCGCGCGCCATGGTTGGCCAGCTTTTGGGCTTGAAAACCACCGGGAAAAACCGGGTGGTGGCGGACCCCCCGCTGCTGCTCGTCGGCTGCAGCGGCGGGCCCGATTCGCTCGCCCTTGCCGCCGTGTGTGCTTTTTTCGCATCCCGCGGGGAGGTGCGGGTCGGCGCCGTCGTGGTTGACCACCAGATGCAAAGCGGTAGCGCAGAGGTCGCACAGGCCACCGCGGAGCAGTTGCGCGGGCTGGGCCTGGACCCGGTGGTTGTGCGCAGGGTTGACCTCAATCACGACGGCGTCGGCCCGGAAGCAGCGGCCCGCGCGGCACGCTTTGCCGCGCTTGAGGAGACGGCACTTGAGCTTGGTGCCCACAACGTGCTGCTCGGCCACACCCTGGACGACCAGGCCGAATCGGTGCTGCTGGGTCTTGCCAGGGGCTCCGGAACGCGCTCGCTTGCGGGCATGCGGGAACGCCGCGGCATGTACCTGCGCCCCTTCCTGGCGCTGCGCAGGCATGAGACATTAACCATATGCGAAGCCCTTGAACTTCGGCCGTGGCATGATCCGGCCAACCAGGATCTTGCCTATTTACGGGTCAGGGTCAGGAACCGTGTCATCCCGTTTTTGGGTTCGGAGCTCGGCCCCGGCATTGCCGAGTCGCTCGCCCGCTCCGCCAGCATCCTTGGCCATGACGCCGACTACTTGGATGAGCTCGCCGCGGCAGAATATGCCACCCTGGCCGTGCGCAGACCGGCCTCAGGGCACGCCGGACCTGAGATCACCCTGCCCGAGGGTGCCCTGAGGGGACTGGCTCCGGCCCTGAGGATGAGGGTGTTGGCGCTGGCCGCCGTCGACCTTGGGGGAGTGCAACCAAGCCTTGAACGGCTGGCTGCGGCGGAAAAGCTGCTGGAGCGAAAAGGGTCTGCGGGACCGGTGCAGCTGGCCGGAAAAGTCAGTGCCTGGAGAATTTCCCGAAACCAGGACGTTCCCCAGGACGGCCCCGGCTATGGGAAGCTTGTCCTTAGACGCAGCACGTAAGCGCCCGCAGTACTAAAACCAGTACCAACACCTTCACAAACAGGAGTCATTGGTGGATTCACAAGACGTCCAAGCCGACCTTAAGCATGTTCTTTATACCAAGGAACAAATCCAAACACGTGTTGCCGAACTGGCCGCACAGATTGATGCTGACTACCAGGGCCGCGATGTCCTTTTGGTCGGTGTACTCAAGGGTGCTGTCATGGTCATGGCCGACCTGTCCCGTGCCCTGCACAGTCACGTCACGATGGACTGGATGGCAGTGTCCTCCTACGGCTCAGGCACCCAGTCATCGGGTGTTGTCAGGATCCTCAAGGACCTGGAAACCGACCTCATGGGCAAGCACGTGCTGATCGTCGAGGACATCATCGACTCCGGCCTGACCCTGTCCTGGCTGCGCGCCAACCTCATGTCGCGCGGGCCTGCCTCGGTTGAAATCTGCACCCTGCTGCGCAAGCCCGACGCCGCAAAGGTCGAAATCGACGTCAAGTACGTCGGTTACGAGATCCCGAACGAATTCGTTGTCGGTTACGGCCTGGACTTCGCCGAGAAGTACCGCAACCTTGACTTCATCGGCACGCTGGCACCGCACATCTACGAGTAGAGCGCGTTACCGCTGCCGCCAGCAACAAAACAGCAGCTCCTGCGGCTATTATGTGCCCAAAGGGGTCAATCGTTATGCCCTCAGGGAACTAAAGGGCCTTCCCGTGCGTGTAGCAATGCGAACGGTGTAAAGCTATTACTGGGAACGTGTCGCAACGTCCTGTACAGGTATGAATTGGTTGAGCAGGAGGGACGAGGCCAGGCCTCGAACACATGAAAGTCAAGAAACTCTTCAAAGGTCCATTTATCTGGATCATTGTCGTGGTTGTGCTCATTGGAGCCGGCCTTTTCACGTTGACCGGCACAGGCACGACCCGGATCGACACCGCCGAAGGCCTGACCCTGCTCAAGGCTGACAAGGTCGCCTCGGCCAAGGTGTTTGGTTCCGAGGGCCGCGTGGACATGATCCTCAAGGCGAACTACACAACCATTGACGGCCAGAATGCCGGCACCACTGTGCAGTTCTTCTACGGCGGCTACCGAGCCACGACAATGGTTGAAGCCATTGACAACGCAAACCTGAAAACCTTTGATGACCAGCCGGCGTCGAACAACTTCTGGTCAAGCATCTTCTCGCTGTTGATCCCGTTCGTGCTGATCGGCCTGATCTTCTGGTTCCTGTTCTCCCGCATGCAGGGCGGCGGCTCCAAGGTCATGCAGTTTGGCAAGTCAAAGGCCAAGCTGCTCACCAAGGACCACCCGCAGGTGACGTTCAACGACGTCGCCGGTGCCGACGAGGCGGTGGAGGAACTCCACGAAATCAAGGACTTCTTGCAGAACCCCGACAAGTTCACTGCCGTTGGCGCCAAAATCCCCAAGGGCGTGCTGCTGTACGGCCCTCCCGGCACCGGAAAAACCCTGCTGGCCCGTGCCGTAGCCGGCGAAGCCAATGTGCCGTTCTACTCAATCTCGGGTTCTGACTTTGTTGAAATGTTCGTTGGTGTGGGTGCTTCGCGTGTACGCGACCTCTTCGAACAGGCCAAGGCCAACTCACCTGCCATCATCTTCGTTGACGAGATTGACGCCGTCGGACGCCACCGCGGTGCCGGCATCGGCGGCGGCAATGACGAACGCGAGCAGACCCTCAACCAGTTGCTCGTGGAAATGGACGGCTTTGACGTGAAGACCAACGTCATCCTGATCGCCGCAACCAACCGTCCCGACGTTCTGGACCCAGCACTGTTGCGTCCGGGCCGTTTTGACCGCCAGATCCCTGTCGAGGCCCCCGACCGCCTCGGCCGCGAACAGATCCTGCGAGTGCACTCAAAGGGCAAGCCCATGGCTCCGGGCGTGGACCTGAATGCGGTTGCCAAGAAGACGCCCGGCTACACGGGTGCCGACCTTGCCAACGTGCTGAACGAGGCCGCGCTGCTGACGGCCCGCTCCAACGCCCAGCTCATCGATGACCGTGCGCTCGATGAATCCATTGACCGGGTCATGGCAGGTCCGCAAAAGCGCACCCGCATCATGAAGGAAAAGGAACGCAAGATCACCGCGTACCACGAGGGTGGTCACGCCCTGGTTGCCGCTGCCATGCACAACACGGCGCCTGTCACCAAGGTCACCATCCTTCCCCGTGGCCGTGCCCTGGGTTACACCATGGTGGTTCCCGAGGACGATAAGTACTCGATCACCCGCAACGAACTGCTCGACCAGATGGCTTACGCCATGGGTGGCCGCGTTGCCGAGGAAATCGTGTTCCACGATCCTTCCACCGGCGCATCAAACGATATTGAGAAGGCCACAGGCACAGCCCGTGCCATGGTCACCCAGTACGGCATGAGCGAACGCATTGGCGCGGTGAAGCTTGGTCAGGCTGCGGGCGAGCCCTTCCTTGGCGGCTCAGCCGGCCACGACAGGGACTACTCGGAAGCCGTTGCGTCCATGGTTGACGAGGAAGTCCGCAAGCTCATCGACCAGGCCCACGACGACGCCTATGAGGCGCTCATCATGAACCGTGACGTCCTTGACCGCCTGGCACTTGAACTGCTCGAGCGCGAGACGCTGAACCAGGCCGAAATTGCCCAGATCTTCACCGGCCTCCGCAAGCCTGCCGAGCGCAAGGTGTGGCTGTCCAAGGACAGTCGCCCCGTATCGGACCTGCCTCCGGTCACAACGGAGAAGGAACGCCTGGAGGCTGCGGCCGCCGGGGAGCCAAGCCCCGAAACTGTCTCTCCGCAGGACCAGATTGCCCAGGCGCATCTGGACGGGCAATGGGACGCGCCAGGGAGCCGGCCGGGAATTGATCTGGGCAAGGGCGACGCCCCTCAGTTGCCGGAACAGCCCTAACCGGCGATAGGACCATACCGTGACTGATTACGACGACGACGGCTTCGCACAGGGCGGCACCAACGGTGCCGCCCTTGCGGGGGACGAATTCAAGGTTGACCTGCCGCGCATCGAGGCCGCCGTCCGCGAGATCCTCCTTGCCATTGGTGAGGACCCCGAGCGCAGCGGACTCCGTGAAACCCCCAAGCGCGTGGCCAAGGCTTACCGTGAGGTCTTTGCCGGCCTGCATCAGGACCCCGCCGATGTCCTAAATACCACCTTTGACATTGCTCACGAGGAAATGGTCCTCGTTAAGGACATCCCCTTCTATTCAACGTGCGAACACCATCTGGTGCCGTTTCACGGCAGCGCGCACGTGGGCTACATCCCGTCCTCGGACGGCCGTGTGACAGGGTTGAGCAAGCTTGCGAGGCTGGTGGACATCTTCGCCAAGCGCCCGCAAGTCCAGGAACGTCTCACCACCCAAATAGCAGATGCTCTGATTGAACACCTCAAACCTCGTGGTGCCATTGTGGTCGTCGAGTGTGAACACATGTGCATGTCCATGCGTGGCGTGCGAAAACCAGGCGCCAAGACGGTCACCAGTGCTGTCCGTGGCCTGCTTCACGAGCCCGCAACCCGGGCCGAAGCCATGAGCCTGATTCTCGGAAGGTAACAAAGTCCATGGACTCCCTCGCAGCCGCACCCGGTACGGGCCCGGCCACCTCCCCGCTGCCCGTGCTCAGAGCACGGCGCTCAATGGCAACCTTTGCCTCCCTACCCAGCGACCGCACGGTGGTCATGGGAATCTTGAACTGCACCCCCGATTCCTTCAGCGACGGCGGCGACTACGACTCAATCGAGACGGCGATCGCCCACGGCCTGCGCATGTATTACGGCGGCGCCGACATCATTGACGTCGGGGGTGAATCAACCCGTCCCGGCGCCGCTGACGTTGACGAGCTGGAGGAGCAGCAGCGCATCCTGCCCGTCATTTCCACCCTGGCCAAGGCAGGGGCCCTGATCAGCGTTGACACCCGCCACGCATCAACGGCAGCCCTGGCGCTTGACGCCGGTGCCGCGCTGATCAATGACGTCTCAGGCTCGCGCGTCCACGATGACATGATTGCGCTGATCGCGGCCCGCCAGGTCCCGTACGTGCTGATGCACAGCCGCGGCGACTCCCGCTCCATGGACTCGCTGACCCAGTACACCGACGTTGTCCAGGACGTGGTCCGCGAACTCTCAGAGGTGCGCGAGCGGTTTTACTCGGCGGGTGTGAAGCCCGAAAACATGATCGTTGACCCGGGCATCGGCTTCTCAAAGAACGCCGAGCAGAACTGGGAACTCCTTGCCAACCTGCACTGCGTGGCCGAGATGGGCAACAAGATTTTGGTCGGCACCTCGCGCAAGCGCTTCCTCGGCTCGCTGCTGACAACCGCCGGCAAGGCCGCAGCCCCCAAGGAACGAGACGACGCGACATCGGCAACCACGGCACTTGCCGGCGCGCAGGGCGTTTGGGGAGTACGCGTACACGACGTCGGCGCCAGCCTTGACGCTGCGAAGGTTGCGGCCCGGTTGCTGGTTGGCAGGCGCAACCGCGAGGCCAGGCTCCTGGCTGGCCGCCAGGATGGTGGCCAGTGAAGGCCCCGGCAACTCAAACGTGCGATGTTGCAGCGGGGCAGGCTGACATGATCAGGCTCTCAAGCGTTACGGCCATCGGCTACCACGGCGTATTTGAGCATGAAAAACGCGACGGCCAGCCGTTTATCACGGACGCCGTGCTGTACATGGACGTCTCCGCAGCCGCAGCCACCGACGATCTGGGCAAGACAGCCGACTACGGTGCGGTGGCCGAAACCATCGTGTCCATGGTGACCGGCGAGGCCTTTGACCTGATTGAAACGCTCAGCGTTCGCATGGCCGAGAAAATCCTCGCTGACTTCCCCGTCGTCAACGCCGTAGAGGTGACAGTCCACAAGCCCAAGGCGCCCATTCAGGTTCCCTTTGGCGACGTGAGCATCACGGTTTTCCGCTCCCGCGGACAGGCGTGACCGCGGCCCGCCCGCTGACCCGGGCCATCCTGGCGCTTGGCAGCAACCTCGGTGAGCGCGAAGGCACGCTGCAAAGCGCAGTCGCGGACCTAGTTGACCTGCCCGAAGTCAGACTGCAAAACGTGTCGCCCGTCGTGAGAACGAAGGCAGTCGGCGGCCCAGAGGGGCAGCCAGATTTCCTGAACATGGTGATTGCCGTTGACACCACTTTGTCCCCGTACGAACTTTTGGCCCACTGCCAGGCGATTGAACTGGCCCACCACAGGACCCGCGAGGTCCGCTGGGGCGCCAGAACCCTTGACATCGACATCATCGTTTACGGTGAGATTTCAAGCGAGGATCCCGTACTGACGCTGCCCCACCCGCGCGCGTCGGGCCGGGCCTTTGTCCTGTACCCATGGTCGCTCATGGAACCCCATGCCACCCTGGCCGGGGAATCCGTGGCTGAACTGGCTGCCGCAGCGCCGGACATGCCCGGAACTGCGCACGTAGGGGACGAGCCGCCGGGCACGAAAGCCCAAACCGGCAAAAAGGTCTAAAACGGCCAAAAGACAGTACGGTTGAATGTGTAGTTCCAACGCGAATCGATGAGGCAACAATGAGAAGCACGATGCGGACCATCCGGCCTGCATGGCTGGTGGCCGTGGCCATTGTTCTGGCAGCAGCCGGCTGGGTGACGACCGAAATTACCACCCGCGCGAGCCTTGCCCTGCCGGTTTTGCCATTGAGCTCATTGGTGACCATGGGCCTGATCGCGATCGTGTGCCTGATCCTGGGAATGCGGGTCCGCCGGTGGCGCGACGGCAAGCGCGAGAAGGCCCTTGATCCGCTCCTTGCAGCCCGCACAGTTGTCTTGGCGCAGGCCTGCGCCTATGCCGGGGCCGTGCTTTTTGGCTGGCACACAGGCATCTTGTTTGACCAGATCCCCACCATTTCCCTGCGCCCGGACCTCGGTATAGTTTGGCAGATGGTCGCGATCATGGCCGGCGGCCTGGTCATGGTCGCCATCGGCGTCATCGTCGAACGATTCTGCAAGGTGCCGCCCGAGGACAGTGATCCTCCGGCCAAGCACGACCCCAAGCTCATGGGCCATGCGGAGGAAGGGTTTGCCTAGGCAGCACCGCAGCGCCATCGATCCCGGCGGCGTCACCTTCCTGCGGGTATCGGGCAAACTCACCGCCGCACGCATGATCGAGCGCGGCATCATCGGCATTGTCCTCCTAGCCGTCGCCACAATACCGCTGATTCTGCGCCAGACGGGTGTGTGGTCCGGCTATCCTGCCTGGCTGGCCTGGTCGGTGCCGGGCGTGGTCCTCGCCTCCGTCATCTGGGAAATGATCCTGATCCCGCGCCAGGTGCGGGCCATCGGCTACGCCGAACGCAACGAAGACCTGCTGATCCGCGGCGGCATCATGTTCCACCGGGTCATGGTGGTCCCGTATGGGCGCATGCAGTACGTCGATGTCACCATGGGCCCGCTTGAGCGCATGCTCGGGCTGAGCACCATCCACCTGCACACGGCCTCGCCCGGAACCAACGCCATGATCAACGGACTGCCTGCAGCTGAGGCCGCCCGCCTGCGCGAACAGCTGTCGGCCCGTGGTGAGGCGAAATTGGCCGGGCTGTGAGCGAACAACGTCCCGGGGGCGACCAGGACTTTTCCACCGACGCCCCTGAAATCTGGCACCGCGTGCACCCTGTCTCCCCGCTTGTCAGGGGCTGGGTGGCGGTGGCGGCCGTCGTTTTTGTGTTTGGCCGAAACTCGCTTGACTCACTTTTTACCGGAGGCTGGAACGGCGGCAGCTCCCTGACGGGAGGAGCACCACCCTGGCTCATCGCCGCGGTGGTCGGTGCCGCCGTCGTTATTTTCGGTGTTGCCTTTTACCTGTCCTGGCGCTTCACGCGCTACCAGGTCACCGATGACCACGTCCACATCAACTCGGGCGTGATTTTCCATCAACAGCGCCGGGCGCGCATTGACAGGGTCCAGGCCATCGATGTCGTGCAGCCACTGGTGGCCCGCGCGTTTGGGCTGGCGGAGCTGAAGTTTGAGGTTGCCGACGGCGGGAAGTCGGCCATGAAGCTGGCCTTCCTGAAGTTGGCCGAAGCCAAGCGGCTGCGGGCGGCAATTCTTGCCCGCGCGGCAGGCGTCGTGGTTGACGCCGCTTCGCCCGCGCTCGTTCAGGAGGCGCCCGAAACGCCGGTTCTGGAGCTCAAGCCTGCGCGGATCGTCGGCGCCGCCGTCCTGAGCAGCACCACAGTCGTGGCGCTTGGACTCCTTGCCGCGGTGATTGGCCTGGGTGCGTGGAGCGGGCGGCCGGGGACCCTGGTTGTGGCGCTGCCCATCTTCATCGGCATCGGTGCCTCGTATTGGAAGGCCGTGACAGGCGATTTCAACTTCAGGATTGCGCGTTCGCCCGACGGGGTCCGCCTGCACTACGGCCTGCTTGAAACCCGGGCCCAAACCATCCCGCCCGGGCGGGTCCAGGCCGTCGGCATCAGCCAGGGTCCCCTGTGGCGGCCCCTTGGCTGGTACAAGGTCCATGTGAACGTTGCCGGCTACGGTTCCGACGCGTCGCAGCACGGTTCCCGGACAGTCATCCTGCCGGCAGGCACGCTCGATGAGGTCATGGCCGTGCTGGGCCTGGTGTTCCCTGACCCCGGCGTGGACAACCCCTTTGAGGTGTTCACGGCCGGGCTGCGCGGGCACGGCAATGCGGAAGGCTTCATCCACTCGCCGCGCTCGGCACTGTGGATTGACCCCCTTACCTGGCGGCGCAATGCCTTCAGGGCCACCGGGACCGCACTGCTGTGCAGGCACGGACTCGTGTTCCGCCGGCTGCAGGTCGTCCCGCACGAACGGACCCAGTCGCTGGGGCTGCGCCAGGGGCCGCTCATGGCAGCGCTCGGCCTCGTTGACTTTGAACTCCACTCAACCGTGGGGCACATCAGGCCGCTCGTGCGTCACATGTCAGTGGCCAACGGGCTCCAACTTTTTGACGAACAGGCTGCCCGCGCGGCAACCGCGCGGCGCATCCACCGAAGCGAGAAGTGGCTCCAAGCGGATCCGCCGGCGGGCGCAGCTGTTGCAGCAGAACACCATCACACAATTGAGGAGCAGCACAGTGGCGATTAAGCCGGGCCGCCTTGGCATTGGAATCATTGGCGCCGGAAGGGTGGGCGCAGTGTTGGGGGCGGCGCTTCGCGGCGCCGGGCACGCCGTCGTCGGGGTTTCAGCGGTTT
This sequence comes from Arthrobacter sp. LAPM80, assembly GCF_046736435.1. Taxonomy (NCBI): domain Bacteria; kingdom Bacillati; phylum Actinomycetota; class Actinomycetes; order Micrococcales; family Micrococcaceae; genus Arthrobacter; species Arthrobacter sp. LAPM80. The sequence goes on along the minus strand of NZ_JBCHVD010000003.1, from coordinate 117,836 downwards.
CGGACGCCTCAAAGGAACGCGCCGAATTGCTGTTGCCCGGCGTTCCGGTACTCGAGGTGCGCGAGATCGTTGAGCGCGCGGAACTCGTGCTGCTGGCTGTCCCTGACGACGTCCTGCCCGAATTGGTGGCCGGCCTTGGCGTCATGGGCGCATGGCAGGTGGGGCAGCTTGTGGCCCACACATCGGGGCGATTCGGCACAGGGGTCCTCGGCCCGGTCAAGGCCGCGGGCGGAATTCCGCTGGCCCTGCACCCTGCCATGACCTTCACGGGCATGAGCCTGGATTTGGCCCGGCTCACCGACTGCAGTTTTGGTGTTACGGCCGATCCCGCGATGCTGCCCATCGCCCAGGCGCTCGTGGTTGAGATGGGTGCCGAACCCGTGGTCATCGCCGAGGCCGACCGCGTTCTCTACCATGCGGCCCTGGCCCATTCTGCGAACCACATGGTCACGCTTGTAGCCCAGGCCGCGCAGATTTTGGCTGAGATCGGTGTCGAGGCACCCAGCCAGCTGCTTGGCCCCCTGCTGCGCGCTTCCCTTGAAAATGCGCTCACGTCCGGCGAATCCGCGCTGACAGGCCCGGTGGCCCGCGGCGATGTCGGCACGGTTGCCGCCCATTCGGCGGCGCTGCGTGAACATGCCCTCGACACCGGATCCGCAGACGTCCTTGACGCCTACCTGGCCATGGCCGGCGCAACGGCATCCCGGGCGGCACGGCGCAGGCTGCTGTCGGCCGAGGCGTATCTTGGGGTCCAGGCCGCCTTGGGCACAGACGACGGCGTCTCGGGCCAATAACCGGGCACCGGGGCGGACCGCCCGATGATTTCTATTTGTTGGCACTGATTGATTTGCACTGATTGAAGAGAGCGAAGAGCATGAGCATTGCACTGTTGTCCACCATTGCCGAGCTGAAGGCCGTGACGGCCGCGTTGCTGCGGTCCCGCGCAGGGCTGGCGGGTCAGGGCGGGGAGGGGAGCCCGGCGCGGAAGCCCGGAACGCTGGGACTTGTGCCCACCATGGGTGCCTTGCACCACGGCCATGCGACCCTGGCCCGTGCCGCCGTGGCGGAGAATTCAGTGGTCGTTGCCACGGTGTTCGTGAACCCGCTGCAGTTTGGCGACGCGGGGGACCTTGCCCGCTACCCCCGCACCACCGACGCGGACCTTGCGCTGCTGGATAAGGCAGGTGTTGACTTCATGTTTGCCCCGTCGGTGGAGGAAATGTACCCGAACGGTGAGCCCATGATCAGGGTCACCGCCGGAAAGTTGGGGGAGCTGTACGAGGGTGCCTCGCGCCCGGGGCACTTCGACGGTGCCCTGACGGTCGTCTCCAAGCTGCTGCACCTTGGCATGCCCGACGGCGGCCTGGCGGGCCCCGATGGCGGCGGACGTCAGGCCTACAGGGCCTATTTCGGCCAGAAGGATGCCCAACAGCTGGCACTGGTCCGCAGGATGGTGGCAGATCTGGACTTCCCCGTCGACATTGTTGCCGTTCCCATCGTCCGCGACGCCGACGGCCTCGCCTCCTCCAGCAGGAACCGCTTTCTCTCGGCAAAAGAGCGCGAGTCGGCTCTTGTCCTTTACAGGTCCCTGCGCTTGCTCAAGGCCCGGGCCGACGCCCACGAACCCCTCGACATTGGTTCAGCCGTGGACCTGGTGAACAGTGCGCCCGGCGTCGAGCTCGACTACCTGGAGGTGGTCGACCCGCTCACGCTGGCCGTCCGCGCCGAGAACTGCCAGGACACGCCCTTCACGGGGGAGGCCCTGGCGCTCGTCGCCGCCAAGGTGGGCTCCGTCCGCCTCATCGACAACATCCCCCTGGGCTAAACGCCCACCTTAAGTAGCTGACCCGCAAAAAACGGCGAAAATTCAAGATTTTGACCTGATTTTCGGCGTTTTCTGCGGGTCGGCTGGGGTTAAAGCCTAGCTGCCACTTCGGCAACGCTCGGGTAGGCGGTCTGCGTACCCTTCTTGGTTGCTGCCAGGGCTGCCGCGACAGATGCGTAGCGGGCCGCCTCCACGAGGGAGTCGCCGGCGGCCAAGCGCGCCGCGACCCCGCCGGTGAACGCGTCGCCGGCACCTGTTGTGTCAACGGCGTCGACCACCGTGGGCGCAATGCGGACCACGGGGGCTGAAGCGTTCGTTGAGTCCAACACGACCGAACCTGCCGCGCCCAGCGTGAGAAGGACCTGGTGCAGTCCGCGCCCGGCAAACTTCTCCAAGGCCCCACGCCACGCGGAAACCGGTGCGTCGGAGGTGGGCATGGCAAAGCCGGCGAGGAACTCGGAGGCCTCGTGGGAGTTGACCAGAAGCACATCTGTCAGTTGCGCCAGTTCCGAGGTGATCGGAGCGTAGGGCGAGAGGTTGAGCAGGACGGTTGCCCCGGCGTCGTGCCCGGCCTGGGCCGCGGCCTGCACGGTTTCCAGCTGCACCTCAAGGCAGAGGCAGACCACGCCGGCGCCGTCGAACACGGAGGGGGTCATGTCGGCGGGGGTCAGCGTGGCATTGGCGCCTGCGGAGATGATGATGCTGTTCTCTCCGTGGGCGTCAACTGAAATGACGGCAACGCCCGTGGGCTCCGCAACGCGCCGGACATTGCCGACGTCAACGCCCGCACCCGCAGTTGAGGCTGTGAGCATGTCGCCGTTGGCGTCGTTTCCGACGGCGCCGATCAGGGTGACATCACCGCCTAGCTTTGCGGCTGAGACAGCCTGGTTGGCGCTCTTGCCGCCGGGGTTCACGGCAAAGCCGTTGCCGTGCAGCGTCTCGCCGGGGGCCGGGAGCCGCTCGCAGTAAATGGTGAGGTCGGCATTGAGGGATCCTGCCACCACAATCCGGGAAGCTGTCACGCTGGGATCTCCGCATCAACCGGCTTGGGCACCAGCAGCGAAGCCGCGAACGCCGCGGCCGTGATGGCAAGTGCAACCACAACAACCGTCAGGTACGAACCGTGGCCGCCGAGCGGTGCGGTAGCCACCAGGATGGCTGGCAGCACCAGGAAGCTGAGTCCGGCGCCCAGGTTGAACGCGCCGGCGTTCATGCCTGGCAGGAAACCGGGGTTTCCTTGGGGGGAGAGCACTACACCAAGTCCATTGAGCATGATGTTTACCGTACCGGCGTACATGATGCCCAGCAAAACGGTGCCGGCAATCATCCACGGCAGGCTGTGCAGTCCGAGGAAGCCGATGATGGCAAGGGCCGCGATGCTTCCCAGCAGGCCGATCCGCAGCATCTTCGTGTACCCGAGAACGGGGGCAAGGCGGCCGGTGATGGGTCCGAACAGCCAGCCGAGCAGCGCGTACGGCGTTAGGATCAGCAGGCTCATCTGCGTGGCGCCGATCCCGAATCCGGGGTCAACGGCCTGCACAAAAGCCGGGACGATGCCGTTGATGACGGCGAAGATGCCAGTCATTGTCAGTGTGGTTGTCAGCAGCGGGGCCCAGGTTGAGCGCTGGCGCAGGTGCACGATCTCGACCATGGGCTGCGTCGATCGCTTTTCCACGGCCCAAAACGCCATGAAAGCGACGACGGCGGCAACCGCCAGGGCGAGCGAGGTCAGCAGCGGGCCGGTCGTGACACCGCCCACGAGCTTGGTTGCCTCGTTCAGCGCCGTCAGCAGGGCGCCAACGGCAATGACGATGAAGAACACGCCGAGCCAGTCCATCTTGGTGCCTTCGCCAGGCTTGCTTTCACCGGCAAGGACAAAGATCAACACTGTGGCGATGGCGGCGATGACAACCATGAGCCAGAAGATGCTGCGGAAGCCGAAATGCTCGGCGAAGTAGCCGCCCACGAAGGAGTCAATGCCGGCGATGCCGCCGTTGACGGCCGTGATCAGGCCCATGAGTGCGCCGTACTTCTTGGGGTCCTTCACGGCGGAGCGCAGCATGATCAAAGCCAGCGGAACCGTGGGGCCGCTGACACCCTGGATGATGCGGCCCACAAAGAGCCACGTGATGTCGGGGGCCATGGCGGAAATGACTGAACCGAGGCCCATCATGATCATCATGCCGAGCAGGACCTTCTTGCGCCCGATGATGTCGCTGAGGCGCGGGAGGAATAGTGAGAAGACGGCTGCGGCGGTGAAGAACCACGTCTGGGACAGGCCGATGGAGGCCTGGCTGGCGTTTAGTTCCTCGCCCATGGTGACAAGGGCGGGGCTGAGCATTGAGGCGTTGAGCTGGAAGGCAATGCAGGCGGTCAGCAGCGCCACCATGAGGGCGGTGATGTTGCCTGGCTTGCTCATGACTTTTGTGGCGGCAGTGCTCACAGCTCAACCTCGCCAATGCGCACGAGTGCGTCGGTGACCATGTTCCAGAACTTGGCGTGGTCAAGCGTCACGGCTACGGATGTCTTGCAGTCGGCGGGAGCCGGTGCGCGGAAGTCGGCCACGGTCATGCCCAGCGTCAGGGTGCCGGTGAGCTCAATGTCGACCGGGACCTTCTGCGTGGTCATGACGGTGGGGTCGATGACGTAGGCGACGGCGCACGGGTCGTGGACCGGCGGGTAGTCAAAGCCCTGGGCGTCCTTGTACGTCTTGGTGAAGAATTCCATCAGTTCCATGACGAACTTGGCCGGCTTGGTGCCCACTGCCTGGATCGCCGCGACGACGTCGGGGGTGGCGAGTGCCTGGTGGGTGAGGTCAAGCCCGACCATGACAACTTCCCAGCCCGCGTTGAAGACAATATGTGCCGCTTCGGGGTCGATCTTGATGTTGAATTCGGCCACGGCGCTCCAGTTGCCCACGTGGTAGCCGCCGCCCATCAGGACAACTTCCTTCACGCGTTCAACGATGCGCGGCTCCTTGCGGGCGGCCATGGCAATGTTGGTCAGCCCGGCAGTGGGGACCAGGGTCACGGTGCCCGGCTCGTGCGCCATGATGATCTCAATGATGAGGTCGACGGCGTGACGGGGGTCCAGCTCGATGGTGGAATCGGGCTGCTCAGGACCGTCCATGCCGGAATCGCCATGGATGTCGGGTGCGGTTTCTATGTTCCTCACGAGGGGGCGGTCGCAGCCTGCGGCGAACGGTACGCCGGTGATGCCTGCGATGGTGCCAACGCTCAGGGCATTGCGGGTGACTTTTTCCAGGGTCTGGTTTCCCACCACTGTGGTCACTGCCAGCAGTTCAATGTTGGGGTTTCCGTGTGCAAGCAGCAGGGCCACGGCATCATCATGGCCGGGGTCGCAGTCAAGGATGATCTTGCGGGGCGTCGCAGCTGCGGTGCCGGCGGCTGCTTCCTGGGCGGAAGGGAATTCCGTGTTCACTTGTTTCTCCACGTCGTTGGGGGTGTTCCGGCAAGCCGGAATTGTGCATCGAAGCTAAGTCTGGCACCCCGGCCCCATTGACGTCAAGCGCTTAACGTGGTTTATGTCAAGCGCTTGACCCAGGGTGTTTTCAGCAAAGATCCAGCTGCGGTTATACGATCGATTCATGCAGCCGCCAGCAACCACACAGCCCCGCGGTTCGGCCGCCCCCAAAACCCGCGTCACCGCAGCAATGGTCGCAGCCCGTGCAGGGGTGTCCGCCGCGACAGTCTCCCTTGTGACGAGCGGGAAGACGGCAGGGCGGGTGTCGAATGAAAACATTGCCCGGGTCGACGCCGCCGTCGCCGAGCTTGGCTATGTGGTCGACGGACTGGGCAGCTCCCTGGCCAAGGGGCGCAGCAACATTGTGATCCTTGTGGCCCCCGACGTATCAAACCCGTTCTACGCCAAGGTCATCGCCGGTGTCCGCGAAGCCATTGGCGGGGACTTCCAACTGCTGCTGTCGGTGACGGAGGCCGGGGAGATTCCCGAGCCCGACGACGTCAGGCGGCTGCTTGCCCTACGCCCGGCTGGACTGCTAGTCGACGCGCCCAGTGCGCGGTTCCTTGAAGAACTGCGCGTTCCCGACCCGATGGTGCTCCTGGACGCCGCCGGGATTGCCAGCGATGCCCCGTCGGTGAATTTCGACGTGGCCCACGGGGCCCGCATGCTGGCTGGCCACCTGGCCGGGCTGGGCCACAGCAAGGTTGCCTATCTTGACAGCGCAACGGGCACCGAGACCTTCCGCGTCCGCCGCGATGCCTTCACCGAGGCCGCGGCGGCACTCGGCATCGAGGTTGTAGCCAAGGGATCCTCAACCATCGACGTCGGTGCGGCGGCGCTTGTCTTCACCGGCTCCTGGCCGGGGTGGTCGCGCAAGGGGGTGACCGCCGTCGTTTGTGCCACCGACACCCATGCCTACGGTGTCCTGCAGGAAGCCAGGGTTGCCGGCGTTGCCGTCCCCGGCGCCCTGGCCGTCACGGGCTTTGATGACCTGCCCTATTCGGAAACGTCCAATCCCGGGCTGACAACCGTCCACCTGCCGGCGCTGGAAATGGGGAAACTTGCCGGGCGGCAGCTGTCGAGGCTGATCGCGGGCGAGGAGATTGACGTACCGCACCTGATCCTGGAGGCCACGCTGGTGGTCCGCGGATCCACACTTTCGACGCATGGGCAGTGATCTTCGACAATTCGCAGCCGTAAATTGGGCGCATAAAGGCGGCACGGAGGGTACACCCAGATTCAGCACCTAAACTGGTATATCGTGAGCGCAGAAAATACCCTTACCCATGAATCCAGTGACGTCTCCGAGCAGATGCTTGTCCGAATGGATAAGCGTGCCAAATTGCTTGAACGGGGCGAACAGGCCTACCCGGTAGGGGTGGGGCGCACCCACACGCTTCAGGAAATCCGGGCCAAGTACCCCGAGCTGGAAGCCGACACCGCCACGGGCGACGTCGTCGGCGTCAGCGGCCGCGTTGTGTTTGTGCGCAACAAGGGCAAACTGTGCTTTGCAACGCTGCAATCCGGTGAAGGCACCCGCCTGCAGGTCATGCTCTCCCTCGCCAATGTCGGCGAAGAGGCTCTGGCAGACTGGAAGGCGCTTGTTGACCTCGGGGACCACGTGTTCATCAAGGGCGAGGTCATCAGCTCCCGCACCGGCGAGCTGTCCATTATGGCCGCCGAATGGGCCATGGCATCCAAGGCCCTGCGCCCGCTGCCCGTGCTGCACGCCGAACTCTCCGAGGAAATGCGCGTCCGCCAGCGATACGTTGACCTGATTGTTCGCGACACTGCCCGCGAGCAGGTCAAGACCCGCTCCGCGATCGTCAGGGCCATCCGCGACACCCTTCACGGCGAAGACTACATCGAGCTTGAAACCCCCATCCTTCAGCTCATCCACGGCGGCGCCTCCGCCCGCCCGTTCCGCACGCACCTGAACGCCTTTGACCAGCCCATGACGCTGCGCATCGCCATTGAGCTCTACCTCAAGCGCGCAGTTGTCGGCGGCATGGACAAGGTCTTCGAGGTCGGACGCATTTTCCGCAATGAAGGCGTTGATTCAACGCACAGCCCGGAATTCACCATGCTCGAGGCATATGAGGCCTATGGTGATCAATTCACCATGGCAAAAACCATGCAGCGCATTATTCTTGCTGCCGCCGACGCCGTTGGTTCACGCGTCATTGAAACGGAACGCGGCCAGATCAATCTTGACGGTGAATGGCCCTGGCTTCCCGTCTACGAAGGCCTTTCCAACTGTGTGGGCAAGGAAATTACCCCGGCTACCACGGCTGAAGAATTGCGCGCCATTGCTGCCGGGTTCGAGGTAAAGATTGACCCTGCGTGGGATGCGGAGAAGTTGGTCACCGAACTATTCGGCGAAATTGTTGAACCGACACTTATCCAGCCCACATTTGTTTGCGATTATCCGCCGTCGGCCCAGCCGCTGGCCCGCCCGCACCGCGACAAGCCCGAGCTGATCGAGGCGTGGGACCTTATTATTGACGGCCGGGAAACCGGAACCGCATTCTCTGAACTTATTGACCCCGTTATTCAGCGTGACCGCCTGACTCAGCAATCGCTGGCGGCCGCCGCCGGCGATCCCGAGGCCATGCAGCTGGATGAAGACTTCCTGCGCGCCCTGGAATACGGCGCGCCGCCCATGGGCGGCCTCGGCTTGGGTGTTGACCGCCTGGTCATGCTCTTCACGGGTGTTGGCATCCGCGAAGCAATTCTCTTCCCCTTGATGAAACCAGAGTAGGAGCGCACTGTTATGGAATATGTTGCGGTTATCTTGCCTTCTTTAGGCGTCGGTGCACTTTTCTACTTTGCCATGAAGGCAATATTCAACGCGGACCGCTCCGAGCGTGACGCTTTGGCGCAGGCCGAACATGACGCAGATGCGAAGTTTGAAGCCGAATCTTAAAGGGCATTGCGCGAATCAGTCTTTGACGCGAATGAATTTTCAAACGATAATTTGTTCTGAAGTATTCATCAACTCAATGTGAGGCGATTATTCACCATGGCACAGAAAATTCACGTCACCCTCGTGGACGATATTAACGGCAGTCCCGCAGATGAGAATGTCATCTTTGGCCTGGACGGAATCAATTACGAAGTTGACCTCACCGCCGAGAATGCACAGGCATTGCGGGACGCACTGGCGCAGTACATTGGGGCGGGTCGCCGCGTTGGCGGACGCGCAGTTCGCGGCCGCGGACAGGCAGCGGCACCCAAGGGCAGCAGCGATGTTGCGCAGATTCGAGCCTGGGCCCGTGACAACGGCTTCGACGTCCACGAACGCGGGCGCATCCAGGCTGAGATCCGCGACGCCTACAACGCGGCACAGGGCTGATCCCCACCTGCCGGCCCAGCACCTGCCGGCCCAGCACGACGTTTTAGGGCGCAAGCCGCCCACTTTCGACGGCGGGGACTCCTTATCAGGGGAGGCCCCGCCGTCGTTTTGACCACCAAGACAAGCCCGTGACAACCCTTTGCTATTTCCCCTGTGGCGAACACGCCCCCATAGCGGCCGGGTTCTGCGTAGCATCAAAGTACGCAGTAAAAGGAGTGTGGCGAAATGTTTGAGCGATTTACTGATCGAGCCCGACGTGTTGTTGTGCTGGCCCAAGAAGAGGCCCGCATGCTCAACCACAATTACATTGGCACTGAGCATATTCTGCTCGGCCTCATCCACGAGGGTGAAGGTGTTGCCGCCAAGGCCCTGGAATCCATGAACATCTCACTTGATGGTGTCCGTGAACAGGTCCAGGAGATCATCGGACAGGGCCAGCAGGCACCTGCCGGTCACATCCCCTTTACTCCGCGCGCCAAGAAAGTCCTGGAGCTCTCGCTCCGGGAGGCGCTGCAGCTGGGCCACAACTACATTGGCACCGAGCACATCCTGCTCGGGCTGATCCGTGAGGGCGAGGGCGTTGCCGCCCAGGTCCTGGTCAAGCTCGGAGCCGACCTCGGCCGTGTACGCCAGCAGGTCATCCAGCTGCTCTCCGGCTACCAAGGCAAGGAACCCGCAGCCAGCGGCGGCGGCCAGCCTGAAGGCCAGCCCGCGGGCTCGGTGGTTCTGGACCAGTTCGGCCGGAACCTGACCCAGGCAGCCCGGGAAAACAAGCTTGACCCTGTCATTGGGCGCGAGCACGAGATGGAACGCGTCATGCAGATCCTCTCCCGCCGCACCAAGAACAACCCTGTCCTCATTGGTGAGCCGGGCGTTGGAAAGACTGCTGTCGTTGAAGGTTTGGCGCAGGCCATCGTGCGCGGCGACGTGCCCGAAACCATCAAGGACAAGCAGCTCTACACCCTTGACCTGGGCTCCCTCGTAGCAGGCTCGCGTTACAGGGGCGACTTTGAGGAACGCCTGAAGAAGGTCCTCAAGGAAATCCGCACCCGCGGCGACATCATCTTGTTCATCGACGAAATCCACACCCTTGTAGGTGCCGGTGCCGCCGAAGGTGCAATCGACGCCGCCTCCATTCTCAAGCCCATGCTGGCCCGCGGGGAACTGCAGACCATCGGTGCCACCACCTTGGATGAGTACCGCAAGCACATTGAGAAGGACGCCGCCCTTGAGCGCCGCTTCCAGCCCATCCAGGTGCAGGAGCCATCGGTTCCGCTGACCATTGAGATCCTCAAGGGACTGCGTGACCGCTACGAGGCGCACCACCGCGTCTCGATCACCGACGGCGCGCTGACGGCAGCGGCAACGCTGGCTGATCGGTACATCTCCGATCGGTTCCTGCCTGATAAGGCGATCGACCTGATCGACGAGGCCGGTGCCCGCCTGCGCATCCGCCGCATGACCGCCCCGCCGGAGCTCAAGGCCATGGACGTTGACATTGCCGCAGTAAAGAAGCGCAAGGAAGACGCCATTGACGCCCAGGACTTCGAGGGTGCCGCCTCATTGCGCGATGACGAGCAGAAGCTCATCTCCGCCCGTGCAGACAAGGAGCGTCTGTGGAAGTCAGGCGGCTTGGATGACATCTCGGAGGTTGATGAGGAGCTCATCGCCGAGGTCCTGGCCAACTCCACCGGCATCCCCGTCTTCAAGCTGACCGAGGCCGAGTCCACGCGCCTGCTGAAGATGGAAGATGAAATCCACAAGCGCGTGATCGGCCAGAATGAAGCCATCAAGTCGATCTCGAAGGCCATCCGGCGCACCCGTTCAGGCCTGAAGGATCCCAAGCGCCCGGGCGGCTCGTTCATCTTCGCCGGCCCCACGGGTGTTGGTAAGACTGAGCTGGCCAAGGCCCTTGCCGAGTTCCTGTTCGGCGATGAGGACGCACTCATCACCTTGGACATGTCAGAGTACTCGGAGAAGCACACGGTCTCGCGACTGTTCGGCGCCCCTCCCGGATACGTCGGCTACGAGGAAGGCGGGCAGCTGACCGAAAAGGTCCGCCGCCGCCCGTTCTCCGTGGTTCTGTTCGACGAGGTTGAAAAGGCGCACGCCGACCTGTTCAACTCCCTGTTGCAGATCCTTGAAGACGGCCGCCTGACCGACAGCCAGGGCCGCGTGGTCGACTTCAAGAACACCATCATCATCATGACCACGAACCTGGGTACCCGCGACATTTCCAAGAGCGTGGCCACCGGCTTCCAATCGGGATCTGACACGCAGACCGGCTACAACCGGATGCGTGCACGGGTCACGGAGGAGCTCAAGCAGCACTTCCGCCCCGAGTTCTTGAACCGTGTTGACGACGTCGTGGTGTTCCCGCAGCTCACGCAGGACGAGATCATTGAGATCGTCGACCTGATGGTTGCACGCCTGGAAGGCCGCCTGGCTGACAAGGGCATGGGCATCGAGCTCACGGCTGCGGCCAAGATCCTGCTGGCCACCAAGGGCTACGATCCGGCGATGGGTGCCCGGCCACTGCGCCGCACCATCCAGCGCGAGATCGAGGACCACCTCTCGGAGAAGATCCTCTTTGGCGAGCTGAAGGATGGCGACATCGTTACGGTCGACGTCGAGGGCGAGGGCGAGGAAGCCAAGTTCACTTTTGTGGGCACGGCCAAGCCGCACATCCCTGACGCCATCACGGCCTCCGCGTAACTGCTCAATGATGAAGGGCGCATGACCTGCGGGTTGTGCGCCCTTCATCGTGCCTAGCCGGGTCGGCCGTGGCGGTACGCGGACAGCTCCGGGCTCATGCAGCCGTGGGCGGAGGGGGCCATGGACAGGCGAGGGCTGTGCGGGCAGGATCCGGGATCCGGTCTTAGACTGTTCTGGTGACTTCAGCGCTAACAATCCGCCCCGCCCGCACCTCAGACGTCTACGCCATCAAGGACCTGGTTGCGCCCCTGGCCGAGAAGCGGATCCTGATTTCCAAGGAATCGGTGACGTACTTTGAGGGCATCCAGGAATTTCTGATAGCCGAGATTGAGGGCGAAAACGTTGGCTGCGGTGCACTGCACGTCATGTGGGAGGACCTGGCCGAAATCCGGACACTTGCCACCGCCGACGCCTGGCGCGGCAGGGGGATTGGGCACGAGCTGGTTGAACAGCTCCTGGACAAGGCCCGCGCACTTGGCGTCAGCCGCGTCTTTTGCCTCACCTTCGAGGTGGACTTTTTCATCCGCCACGGCTTCACGGTCATGCCCGACCAAAGCGTCGTTGACCCTGCCGTCTATTCCGAACTGCTGCGCTCAGCCGATGAGGGTGTCGCAGAATTCCTGGACCTTGCCCGGGTCAAGCCCAACACCTTGGGCAACACAAGGATGATCCGCCAGCTCTAGGCGGCTGCCACGTCCCCGCTGATAATTCCCGGCACCGACCCACCTCAGCCCTACCAACGGCCCAGGTGCCCGGGTAGTGTTCAGGGAAGGCGCGGGGCCACCCCGCGACTCCATGTTCGTTGTGCGATTCGGAGGGTGTGACCATGAAAAAGCTCATCAATGATCCCAGGGCTGTTGTGGATGAAGCGGTTGAAGGATTCGGTGCGGCCCACGCCGACCATGTGAAAGTCCACCCGGACCCCCTGTTCGTGACCCGAAAGGATGCGCCGCGCGAGGGTAAGGTCGGGCTGGTTTCAGGTGGCGGCAGCGGGCACGAGCCGCTGCACGCGGGCTATGTGGGATTCGGCATGCTCGACGCCGCAGTGCCGGGTGCCATGTTCACCTCGCCTACCCCCGACCAGATCATTCCGGCGACAGTCGCCGCCAATGCCGGTGCCGGCGTGGTGCATATTGTGAAGAACTACACCGGCGACGTGCTGAACTTTGAGATGGCGGCCGAAATGGCCGAGGCCGACGGCATCAACGTGCGAACTGTCCTGGTCAACGACGACGTTGCCGTTGAGGATTCGCTGTACACGGCGGGCCGGCGAGGGGTGGGCGGAACGGTCCTTGTTGAAAAGATTGCCGGTGCGGCCGCCGAACGCGGTGACGACCTCGAGAGCGTGGCCGCCACGGGGCAGCGAGTCAACGACAATGTGCGTACCATGGGCGTGGCCCTGAGCGCCTGCACCGTCCCGCACGCGGGCGTCCCCAGCTTCACGCTGGGCGAGGACGAGATTGAGATTGGCATCGGCATCCACGGCGAACCCGGCCGCCACCGCATCCCCATGGAGAACGCCGACGGCATCACCGACAGGCTGCTCGAACCGATCCTTTCCGACCTTGGTCTGAACGCCGGCGAAAAGGTGCTCCTGTTCGTCAACGGCATGGGCGGCACACCAGCCAGCGAGTTGTACATCGTTTACAGGCATGCCGCAAAGGTGCTCGCTGATGCCGGGATCACCGTGGAGCGCTCGCTTGTTGGCAACTACATCACGGCGCTGGAAATGCAGGGCTGCTCCATTTCGGTGCTGCGCCTGGACGATGAAATGACCGAACTTTGGGACGCGCCGGTCAACACGCCGGCCCTGCGATGGGGGATGTAAGGGTGGCACAAACGCTCAACACAGGCTGGGCCGTTGACTGGCTCCGGCGCAGTGCCGCGGTCGTTGCCGAAAACCGGGTCATGCTGATCGAGCTTGACAGGGAAATCGGCGACGGCGACCACGGCGAGAACCTCGACCGCGGCTTCAGCGCGATCGTGGCAAAACTCGACGAGGAGTCGCCCGCAACGCCTGGCGCCGCCTTCAAGCTGGCCGCCATGACTCTGATGTCAAAGGTTGGCGGTGCCGCGGGACCCCTGTATGGTACGGCGTTCCTGCGTGCGGCAACGGCAGTGGGTGACGCGGACGAGCTGGATTCCGGGCTCCTTTCGGCCGCGCTGGCTGCCGCAAGGGACGGCGTGGTGGCCAGGGGCAAGGCCGAGGTGGGGGAGAAGACCATGATCGACGCGTGGACGCCCGCCGTTGACGCCGCCGCGGCTGCGGCAGCCAACGGTCTCAGCCCCGCCCAGACACTTGCCGCTGCTGCTTCGGCCGCACAGTCCGGCGCCGAATCGACCGATCCGCTCATAGCCCGCAAGGGCCGTGCAAGCTACCTCGGGGAACGCGCCATCGGGCACAGGGATCCCGGGGCGGCCTCCTCGGCGCTGATCCTGCAGGCCGCCGCCGATGCAGCGGCAGGGGCAGGGGCATGAACGTCGGGCTCGTGATCGTCTCGCACAGCGCCCAGTTGGCCGCCGGTGTCGTCGAACTTGCTGCACAGATGGCCCGGGATGTGGTTTTGGTGCCCGCGGGAGGCATGGACGACGGCGGCATCGGGACCTCCCTTGAAAAGGTCATGGCAGCGCTGGGGCAGGCGGATTCGGGCGCAGGCGCGGTGGTTCTCACCGACCTGGGATCCGCCGTCATGACGGCGGAGTCGGCGTTGGAATTCCTGGGCAACCCGGAAAACATCCTGCTGGCCGACGCCCCGCTCGTGGAGGGTGCCATCGCGGCTGCCGTCACCGCGCAGGGCGGGGCATCCCTTGCTGCTGTGCGCAAGGCGGCGGAGACGGCACTGAACCCCGGTGCCGAGAAGATCCCTGACCTGGCATCCGCAGCCGGGGGACGTGCCGCACCGGTTCCATCAGGGGCGGTCAGTGCAACGGTGACGCTGATCAATCCGTTGGGCCTGCACGCGAGGCCGGCCGCCGTCCTTGCCGGGGAACTGGGTGCCATGGACGTTGACATCGAGATCAACGGCGTCGACGCGCAGTCGGTCATGATGCTCATGACGCTGGGTGCGGGGCAGGGGACGGAGCTTTCCATGACGGCAACCGGGCCCGACGCCGAACGGGCTGTGGCGCTCGTGACGGCCGAGGTGGGGAACGGCTTCGGCGAGCTCTAGCCTGCTGGTGCGCGGCTAGGCGGGCAGCCGGTAGCCGCTGTCCGTCAGCTGGGCGAGGCCGTCGGAGACAAGTCCGGCGAGGGCGCGCTGCAATTGGGGAGCATGGGTGTTCAGGTCGTGCAGCTTGCCCAGCTCCGGTGCCGCTTCGGCGTGCAGCGCCGCTGCCGCCGGGTCCCACAGCAGGTCCGCATGGATAGGCGAAGCTGACGCACGCAGGACCGCCATGACAGCCCCGCGCACCTGCCTGTCCGTGCCGGCCCATGGCTGCCCCTTGGGAATGTAGGTGGGTTCGGGCTGGCCCGCGGCAATCCACGCACACTTCTCAAGCACGGGGCAGTCTGCGCATTTTGGGCTGCGGGCGGTGCAGAGAAGTGCGCCCAACTCCATCACTGAAGCGTTCCACAGCACCGATTCGGCGACATCCTCCGGCAACAGATCGGCGGCCAGTGCCATCTCGGCCGCAGTCAGCGCGGGTGCCGGCAACGCCTGTCCAATGACCAGGCGGGCATGGACACGCCGAATGTTGGTGTCAACCACGGTGGTGCGCCGGCCAAAGGCGAAGGCGGCAACCGCAGCTGCCGTGTAGGTGCCGACGCCGGGGAGTTCCAGCAGCTCATCGTAAGTATCGGGCACGGCGCCCCTGTGCTTTTCAACGATCTCCATGGCGGCGGCATGCAGGCGAAGCGCCCGGCGGGGGTAACCCAACTTTCCCCACGCGCGAAGCACGTCGGCTGCAGGGGCTGCGGCAAAGTCGGCGGGGGTGGGCCAGCGCCCAAGCCATTCCTCCCAGACAGGCTGCACCCGGACGACAGGGGTTTGCTGCAGCATGATTTCACTGACAAGGATGCCCCAGGCCGAGCAGTCGCCGCGCCATGGCAGGTCCCTCGCCTCGCGCTTGAACCATTCCTGGATTTCGGTGTACACCATGCTCCTTGCGACGAGTTGTCCTTTATCGGCCCCGGCTCTTGCCGTGCTGCGTCCGGCCTGCGCCGGAACAGCATTACAACTCTAGGTCACGCCCTGTCGCTGGCCAGTCCAGATCTTGGTGCTCGAGCAAGCCCGTTGCGCTCTGTGAGCATTGCAACCGGCGGCGTGGCGGCGTGGTTTGCGCCTCTTGACCCTGCCTTCGATAGTCTTGGAACGTGGGAACAACAGGGAAAACCGGACCGGGCAAGGGCCCCTCGCCGAAGCCTGCCCCGAAGACAGCCGCCCAACAGCGGCCGAGAACCCCGTCCGCGCAAGCGGCCAAGCCGCAGGTTTCCTCGATGGTCTACCGCCGGCGACGCCTTGTCGTGGCAATCCTGGCCCTGCTGGTTGTTGGCGGACTTGTGGCTGGCGGCTTCTATATCGCCGGGCTGCTTGGGCTTGGCTCAAAGGACGGCGCCGTATCCGCCCCGGTCGCCACCGGCAGCCCGGCGCAGGCCAAGCCGGCAGCGAAACCCGGGACCCCGCCGTCGGCCGTGTGCGATGAATCCGGCATTAAGGTGAGCGCCGCCGTCGACAAGCCCTCCTATGGTGCCGACGAAGAGCCGGTCCTGACCCTGCGGGTGACAAATTCCGGCAAGGCATCGTGCGACATCAACGTCGGCACCAGCCAAATGCAATACCAAATCACCAGCGGCGAGGACATCATCTACAACTCGAAGTTCTGCCAGGTTGACCCGAGCGACCTGGTGAAGACCCTGGCTCCCGGCGCTTCCGAATCGGCCAACATGGTGTGGAAGGTCAAGCGCAACGCGCCTGATTGCGCCAAGGTCGTGAGCCAGCCCGGGCGAGGCGGCGCCACTTATTCATTGGTGGCAACCCTCGGCAAGTGGTCGAGTGAAAAGGTTACCTTCACACTGCAATAAGCGGTTTAGAGGAAGCGGTCAAGCAGGCTTGCCTCGGCGATGCGCGAAAGGCCCTCACGGACATTGCGGGCACGCAATTCGCCAATGCCATCAACCATCATGAGCTCGTCGATCGTGGCGGCCATCAGGTTCTGCAGCCCGCCAAAGTGGTCAACGAGACGGCCGGCAACGGCACGGGGAACCGCCTTCAATCCCGAAACCAGGCGGTAGCCGCGGGGCTGGATGATGGCCTCGAGGGCGTCATTGCCGCTGGGCAGGCCAACAATTGATGCGATGAGGTTCAGGTCGATCAGGTCAGCCTGGTCGATTTCCTGAAGTGCCACGACGGCTGCGTCGACGTCGGTGGTTTCGGGGTCGGTGTAGTCGCGGATGACAGTGTCGGCGCCGGAGCCGCGGGTGGTTGAAAGCTCCTCCAACTGCAGGGAAAGCAAACGTCCGTCAACGCCAAGTTCAAGGACGTACTGTGCAATTTCCTCGGAAATGCGGCGCACCATCTCATGGCGTTGCAAGGTGATGGCCACGTCGCGGACGGTGACCATGGCCTCGATCTCAAGGGCCGAGAGGGAACTTGTCACCTGGTCGAGGCGGGCGCGGTAGCGTTCAAGGGTTGCCAGGGCCTGGTTGGCGCGGGCGAGGACCTTTTCCGACCCTTCCAACACGTAGCGCAGTCCGTCAACGTAAAGGGCAATGATCTGCATTGACTGGCTGACCGAAACAACCGGCACGCCGGTCTGGATGGCGACGCGCTCCGCGGTGCGGTGGCGGGTGCCTGATTCCTGGGTCTCGATGCTGGGGTCCGGGACCAGCTGGACGGCGGCACGCAGGATTTTGGTGGCATCCTTGTCGCACACTATGGCGCCATCCATTTTGGCCAGCTCACGAAGGCTGGTCGCGGCAAAGTCGATGCCAATTTCAAAGCCGCCGGAGCAGAGGCTTTCAATGGTTTTATCGGAACCAAGCACAATGAGTGCACCCGTGCGTCCGCGAAGAATGCGCTCCAACCCGTCACGCAGCGGGGTCCCCGGCGCGACACGGGCAAGAGTGGCTTTAAGGGCCTCTTCGGGACTGCGTTGCATGGGTGGTTCCTTCTTTTCGAGCGCGGGAATCCGCACAAGTCACAATGCCCATAGTAGTGGGAACGAGGCACCAATACAGGTCCGAAAGACCATGGCGGAAGCGGATCTTGACCGATCTGTGTCTTTTCCTCCCGTTACCGGATGGTAAGCCGCCGGGACCGGCGCCGCACCGGCCATGCGAGGGGCCGTCAGTGCCGCTTTCCGGGCTAGTGGGAGCCGTGCAAAATGATCTCCGTCGCCTCGGCAATGTGCTCAATTTCCTTGACTGTGAAGTCGGGGGGAATGACGCCGGGACCTGCCGCACTCAAGGGTACGAGTGCGTGCGTGTAACCGAGCCGGCTGGCCTCGTGGATGCGCTGGTTGATGCCCGGCACCGGACGCACCTCCCCGGCCAGCCCCACCTCACCGAAGGCAACCATTTTGGCGTGGACCGGCATGTTGGTTTTCGCCGAAACTATGGACAGCGCCACGGCAAGGTCCATGGCGGGTTCGCTCAGGCGGGCACCGCCCACGGTGGCCACATAGCTGTCGTCGGCGTCCAGGCGCAGGCCCGCCCTTTGCTGCAGGACAGCCAGCAGCATGCCGATGCGGGTGGAATCCAGCCCGCTCACAGTCCGCCGGGGCTGTGAACCCAGAGAAGGCGTCAGCAGCGCCTGGACCTCGGCCAGCAACGGCCGCCGGCCCTCCATTGTCACTGTGATGCAGGTTCCGGAGACAGGCTGGGAGGTCCTGGAGGTGAACAGGCCGCTGGGATCGGCAAGGCCTTGGATGCCGTCATCGGTCAGGTCAAAGCAGCCGACCTCGTCGGTCTGTCCGTACCTGTTCTTGATTGCGCGCAGCAGACGCAGGCGGGAGTGCCGCTCGCCGTCGAACTGGCAGACCACGTCCACCAGGTGTTCGAGCAGGCGCGGCCCGGCGATGGAGCCGTCCTTTGTCACGTGCCCCACCAGCAGGGTTGTCATGTTCAGGCGCTTGGCCGCGGCAATGAGCGACGCCGCCACCTCGCGCACCTGCGACACCCCGCCGGCACTGCCGTCCACAAGGGCACTGCTGAAGGTCTGCACCGAATCCACGATCAACAGGGCCGGCTGCACCGCCTCGACCTGGCCAAGTGCCGTGCCAAGGTCGGTTTCGGCCCCAAGGTAGAGGGTGTCCGCGACTGCGCCAATACGCTCGGCCCGCAGCTTGACCTGGGCGGCCGATTCCTCACCCGTCAGGTACAGCACCTTTTTCGTCGCCTGGCCGTGCTCGTTGCGGGCAAATTTCGCCGCAACGTCAAGGAGCAGCGTGGATTTTCCGACGCCGGGTTCCCCCGCAAGCAGGATGACCGCACCCGGGACCATGCCCCCGCCAAGGACGCGGTCAAGCTCGGGCACGCCGGTGAGGTTGTGGGCGGCCTGGGACGCGTCAACCTCTGAAATCAGCTGGGCCGGGTTCACCACTGAGGTGGCAGCGGTTGTCCGCACGACAACCGTGCCAACCTCCTCCAGGGTTCCCCACGCCTGGCATTCGCCGCAGCGTCCCACCCATTTAACGGCCGTCCAGCCGCACTCGGCGCAGCGGAAGTTTTGCCCGGCGTTAGTTTTTGCGCTCTTTGTTGCCATGGTCCAAGCCTATCGCCGGGCACTGACACTGGCGCCCGGCTACAGCTCCGGCAGCTGCTCCCTGGCGTCGGCGGGGTCCATCCTGGCCGCTTCCAGCAGATCAACCATGAGCGTGCGGAACAACAGCACCAGGGTTTCGCCCTCCATGCGCGTGATCTCAAGGGTTTTTGGATGCAGTCGTGAGGCGATGTCGGCCAGGGAGTCACGGGTGTGGGTCAGGCTGGCGAGGGTGGTTGACTCGGAGAGGGCCGCGGCGAGCTCGTCCACGGCAGCCGCCGTCTCCGATATGACCTCGGCCAGGTGGACAGTGCCGGCGTCGGACAGGGCGGCATTGTTGATGACGCTGGCCAGGCGGCGCGCGAGCACACGGCTCGAACGCATGGCGTAGTCAACGTGGACCATGAGCTTCTCCATCCCCTCGACCTCCTGCCGGTGCCGCCGGTAAAGGGGCGAGAGCGTGGCAATCTCCACCGAACCGCGCAGGCCCTGGCGCATGGCGTCGATGAGCGGCTGCTGGCTGCGGGCACGGACAAGGGCATGCCAGGCGGTGGTGGAATCGTTGTATGACAGGGCGGAGGCACATTCGCGAAGCACCAGGGAGAGCTCGCCGAGGACCTCCTTGAGGTCGTCCTTGGGTTCCCTGCGGGGGTCCCTGGGCGCAAGGAACGTGAGGATCAGGGCAAAACAACCACCCACGACGGCGTCAATGCTGCGGGTGAACGGCCCGCCTGCCGAAATGGGCAGCAGAACCACCAGCAGTGACTGCAGCGCCAGCTGGGTGGTGAAAATTGCGCCGCTGTCCAGGAACCGTGCAAGCAGGACCGACAAAAAGACCACCAGGGCCGCCTGCCAAATCCCCGAGCCGAGCAGATGCAACAGGAAGTCGCCCAGGACAATGCCAATGGTGCAGCCCAGGCCGACCTCAAGCACGCGGCGCAGACGCGGATCCCGGGTGAAACCCAGGGCAATGATGGCGCTTGTCGCGGCAAACAGGGGGTTCTGGTGGCCAAGGACGATTTCCGAGAAATAGTAGGCACCCACGGCGCAGACTGCCATCAGCAGAGCCCGGACGACGGAACTGTAGCTGCGGCGCAGTCCCAAGCGGACGCGGCGCTTCAGGAACAGTACGGTTGCGGCCGGGCGGGTTAACTCCGCCTGCGCTGACTCTGGCATGCTGCCCAGTCTATTCTTCGCCGCCCGACACCGCGCGCCGGGGCCTCCAGGGGCACTGATGTGACCGGCGTCGTGCCCGAAAACCAAGAATCCCCGAAGCGTTAACCTTCCGTTCACTTGGGACGGGGTGTTGCGTTACCTCGGGCTCTTAGTGTCAAGGGGTAATGAGTCGAAAGCAACCCATCGAAGAGGTAAAAGCGTGAAGGCACTTCACATTGGCCGCGTGGCAGCAGTTCTGACCGTCGGCGCATTGGCACTGACAGCCTGCGGCACCGACAACGTTGTGAGCCCCGGCAACGGCGGAACGACGCCGGCAGCCACCGGCGCTTCAGTCACCGGCACATTGACCGGAACGGGCGCCACCTCGGTTTCCGCCGCCATGGACGCGTGGATGGCCGGCTTCAAGTCCGCCAACCCGAACGCCAAGGTCCAGTACTCACCTGAAGGCTCCGGCGCCGGACGCAAGGCCCTGATCGCAGGCGCCGTGCAGTTCGCCGGATCGGACGCCTACCTTAAGGACGCCGAGCTGACCGCAGCCAAGGCCACCTGCGGGCCCGACGGCGCCATCAACGTCCCCTGGTACATCTCCCCGATCGCCGTGGCCTTCAACGTCCCCGGCGTCACGGACCTCAAGCTCGACGCTGACACGATCGCCAAGATCTTCCGCGGCGAGATCAAGAACTGGAACGACCCCGCCATCAAGGCCTCCAACGCGACGGCGACCCTGCCTGACCTGGCCATCACCCCCGTGCACCGCTCGGACAACTCCGGCACCACGCAGAACTTCACCGACTACCTGGGCGCAGCCGCCAAGAGCGTCTGGTCGGATGCAGCCTCGGGCGACTGGCCCACGGCACTGCCGGGAGAAAACGCCAAGGGCACCTCCGGCGTCGTCAAGACAGTCACGGAGACCGCCGGCGCCATCACGTACGCCGATGACTCCGCCATCACAGGCAACCTCGGCAAGGTCGAGCTGAAGGTTGGCGAGAACTACGTCGCCGTCAGTGCCGAAGCAGCCGCCAAGGCAGTCGACGCGGCCAAGCCTGTTGAAGGCCGCAACACCAGCGACCTGTCCCTGAAGCTTGACCGCACCACCACGGTGGCAGGCGCCTACCCGGCAGTCCTGGTCTCCTACGGCGTGTTCTGCTCCACCTACAAGGACGCCGCAACCGTTGACCTGGTCAAGGCCTTCGGTGCGTTCGCCCTCAGCGACGCCGGCCAGAAGGAGGCGGCAGCCGCCGCCAAGAGCGCGCCGCTGTCCGCAACCCTCGCCACCAAGGCGAAGGCTGCCATCGAGTCCATCAGCGTCGCCAAGTAACGGCCGAACAAAAGGTATTAGATTGTCCACCACAAAGCCCGCCAGCCGGGCCCGATCAGGCCGCGCCGGAGACAAAGTGTTCTCCGGCGCGGCCCTGGGTGCTGGCGCACTGATTGTGGCCGTACTGTTCGCCGTTGCCCTGTTCCTGATCGTTCAGGCCATGCCGACCTTCGCCGCGCCAGCAGCCGAGATCACCGGGGGAAACGGCTTCGTCGCCTACATCTTCCCCATCGTCATCGGAACGCTCATCGCGGCCACGATCGCCCTGATCATCGCCACCCCGATCGGTGTCGCCGTGGCCTTGTTCATCTCCCACTATGCGCCGCGCAAACTGGCCCGCGGGCTGGGCTATGTGGTGGACCTGCTCGCCGCAATCCCTTCGGTTGTCTACGGTGCCTGGGGAGCGAGCTTCCTTGCCTCACAGCTGAAGGTCCCTTACCAGTGGCTGGCCGACAACCTCGGCTGGATCCCCATCTTTGGCGGACCGGCCTCAAGCACCGGCAAGACCATCCTGACAGCGGGAGTCGTGCTCGCGGTCATGGTCCTGCCCATCATTGCCTCACTGACCCGTGAAATTTTCCTCCAGACCCCCATGCTGCACCAGGAAGCGGCGCTGGCATTGGGCGCCACCCGTTGGGAAATGATCCGCATGGCAGTACTGCCCTTCGCCCGCGGCGGCATCATCAGCGCCGTCATGCTGGGCCTTGGCCGCGCACTGGGTGAAACCATGGCCGTGGCGCTCGTCCTCTCCTCCGGACCGTTGATCGGCTCACTGATCCGCTCCGGAAACCAGACAATCGCGGCGGAGATCGCCCTGGACTTCCCCGAAGCATTTGGCCTGCGCATGCACGAACTCATCGCTGCCGGCCTGGTCCTGTTCGTCATCACGCTCGCCGTCAACATGGTGGCCCGTTGGATCATCAACCGCCACAAAGAATTCTCGGGAGCCAACTAATGGCCACGCTCATGACCGAACGCAAACGCTCCGCACTCACCCGCGGCCACCTGCCCCGCTCCACCCCGTACATTGTCGCCGGCAGCGCCATAGTGGTGGCGGCCGCGCTCATGTCCCTCATCGGCTTCAACGTCTTTGGCTGGGCCGTGCTCTCCGCGGTGCTGTTCGCCGCGGGCAATGTGGTGAGCTCCGCCGTCGTCGAGGGTCGCCGCAAGGCCGTCGACAGGCTGGCCACCTCGCTCGTGCTCGGGGCCTTCCTCGTGGCGCTGCTGCCGCTTGTGTCGGTGATCTGGACCGTTCTTGTCAACGGCATTCCCGGCCTGTTGACCCCCGGCTTCCTGACCACGTCTATGAATGGCGTGACGGGCGCCGTTGACAACGCCTCAGTCACCAACCACACCCCGGTAGTTGGCGGTGTCTACCACGCCCTGGTTGGCTCGGTCCTGATCACCCTGTGGGCGACCATCATCTCAGTGCCGGTTGGCCTGCTGACAGCCATCTACCTGGTGGAATACAGCGCCGGCAACAAGTTCTCCAAGGTCATCACGTTCCTTGTCGACGTCATGACGGGCATCCCCTCGATCGTGGCCGGCCTGTTTGCCGCCGCCTTCTTCGCCATGCTCCTTGGGCCGGGCGCCAAGACCGGGTTCGTGGCCGCCGTCGCCCTTTCGGTGCTCATGATCCCGGTGGTGGTGCGCTCAAGCGAGGAAATGCTCAAAATTGTCCCGAACGAGCTGCGCGAGGCCGCCTACGCGCTGGGTGTCCGCAAGTGGCGCACCATCTTGAAGGTTGTCATTCCGACGGCGATCTCAGGTATAGCCTCAGGTGTCACCCTGGCCATCGCCCGGGTCATCGGCGAGACAGCGCCCCTGCTGGTCACCGCCGGGTTCGCAACGACCATCAACATGAACGTGTTTGGCGGCTGGATGGCATCCCTGCCGACGTTCATCTACACGCAGATCATGAACCCCACGTCGCCGTCCAACGCGGACCCGTCGACACAACGGGCCTGGGCCGCGGCGCTGCTGCTGATCATCCTCGTCATGCTCCTGAACCTCGGCGCCCGCCTTGTGGCCCGCATCTTTGCGCCCAAAACCGGCCGCTAACTTTTCTTAGAAGGAACCACACCATGTCCAAACGTATTGATGTCAGCGATTTGAATGTCTACTACGGCGATTTTCGTGCCGTGGAGGACGTCAACATCACCCTCGACGCCAAGAGCGTCACCGCCTTCATCGGCCCCTCGGGCTGTGGCAAGTCAACCTTCCTGCGCACCCTGAACCGCATGCACGAGGTCATCCCCGGCGCCCGCGTCGAGGGCAAGGTGCTGCTCGACGGCGACAACCTGTACGGCGACGGCGTCGACCCGGTGACTGTGCGCAGCCAGATTGGCATGGTGTTCCAGCGTCCCAACCCATTCCCCACCATGAGCATCCGCGACAACGTGCTGGCCGGTGTGAAGCTGAACAGCCGCCGCATGCCAAAGTCTGACGCCGACGAGCTCGTCGAGAAGTCGCTGCGCAGCGCCAACCTGTGGAACGAGGTCAAGGACCGCCTCGAAAAGCCCGGCTCCGGGCTCTCAGGCGGCCAGCAGCAACGCCTGTGCATTGCACGCGCCATCGCGGTGTCCCCGGACGTGATCCTCATGGACGAGCCATGCTCGGCCCTGGACCCGATCTCAACGCTCGCCATTGAGGACCTCATCAACGAGCTCAAGGACGAGTACACGGTGGTCATCGTCACACACAACATGCAGCAGGCGGCCCGCGTCTCCGACAAGACGGCGTTCTTCAACATCGCAGGCACCGGCAAGCCCGGCAAACTGATTGAATTTGCCGAGACGGCAACCATCTTCAACAACCCCTCGCAGAAGTCCACCGAGGACTACGTCTCCGGCCGCTTCGGATAACCGGGCGCGGGCCACTGTGACGGCGCCGTTAGGGGCTGGAATCTGCAGCTCCGGGAAGGCAGCGATATGGTGAAAACATGACTTCCCTTCCTGCCGTCAGCGGCGCCCACCTCGTCGGATCCATCAACCAGCCCACAGCGGCGGACACCCTGCGCGTTGTTGCCGAGAACCTCGGCGCCCACGCTGCACGCATTCCTGACGGCGAAGTGGGCGAACGCTTCCACTGGATGCTTTTCCAGGGAACGCGGTTCGACGCCGTGGACGGGCTCTCGCGGGTGGCCATCGACCCCATCGTGCGCGCAGGCTTCGATGTGCGCCCCACTGTCCTTGACGGCAGCGTGCCGGCCGAAGAGTTGACGTTTGGCCCCCTGGGTTACGCCTCGGCAGCACTGGCCGCCTACGAAGACTTCAAGTCCCTGCGCGATGCAGGCACCATCGATGCCGGCACGCGTTTCCAGGTTTGCCTGCCCACGCCGCTTGCCCCGCTGTCCGTATTTGTGGTTCCCGCAGACCAGCCTGCCGTGTACCCGGCCTACGAGGCAGCCCTTGAGCGCGAGATCGCCGAAATTGTCGCCGGGATCCCGGCCGCAGACCTGGCGGTCCAGATCGACCTGGCCACCGAGTTCTCCTACATCGAGCAGGTGTCCATGGGCGGGCGCAAGCCGTTCCCCTGGTTCGTCGAGGGACTTGCCGCCGGGGCAGAGGCCGCGCCGGCCGACATCATCGCAGGGTGCACCGCGCTCGCCGCCGCGATGGCCAACACGGTACCGGCCGACGTGCAGTTCGGCATCCACCTTTGTTACGGTGACGTCGCCGAGAAGCACTTCGTTGAGCCCGCCGACGCAGCCAACCTGACCGCCGTGGCCAACGCACTGTCCGCGAAGATCACCCGCCCCATCGACTTCCTGCACCTGCCGGTGCCGATCGAGCGCGACGACGCCGAGTACTTCGCCCCGCTCCGCGCACTTGAGTTGCACCCCGAAACAACTCTTTACCTGGGCCTTGTGCACCACGAGGACGGTGTTGCAGGCGCAACCAAGCGCATCGCAGCCGCCCGTCCGGCCCTGGCCGGTTTTGAGTCATTTGGCATTGCCACCGAATGCGGCTTTGGTCGCGGCCCCGCCGAGCGCACGGCACCCCTGCTGCGCCTGCACGCCGAGGTCATCGAAGCGGCCAACGTGTAAGCCACCCTCTGCTGCCCCCGGCGATCCGTTCTGCGTTGAGTTGGAGGTTGAGTTTTGCGCACAACACTGTTGTGCGCAAAACTCCAGTCCAGCTCAACGCAGGGGAGTGCAGGCGTGGATCCGGGCACAAAGATGCCAGCAGCGCTCAGGCCAGCGGCGAAAGCGCCAGGAAGAACACCGCGCCCAGCGCCAGGCAGACAACGGGCGTGGCGATCCAGGCGCCGGCAATGCGCAGCAGCACGCGGGCGTTGGTCGACGCGAAGCGCTGGTTGGCCCCGGCCCCGGTGATGGCGGCGGTGACGGTGTGCGTTGTGGACAGCGGCATGTGCAGGCCAATGGCGCCAATAAACAGCAGGCCCGCGCCGACCAGTTGGGCCACAAAACCGCGCATGGGGTCGATACGGACCAGGCGGTGGCCCAGTGTGTAGGAGATCCGCCACCCGCCAAACAAGGTTCCGGCTGCCAGCAGCACGGCGGTGAAGATGGGCACCCACAGGGGAATGTCCCCGGCACCGATGGTCCCCGCGGCCACCAGCGCAAACAGGACAACAGCCGTCGTGCGCTGGCCGTCCTGGAGGCCGTGGCCAAAGGCAACAGCCGCGCCTGCAACCGACTGGAGCTGCCTGGTGCGCCGGTTCACACGGTGGGGGGCTGTGTTCCGTGCGGCCCAGGACGTCGGGTAGACCGCGGCGAAACCCAGGATAAACGCCACAATGGGGGACACCAGCAGCGGCAGCAGCACCAGGGTCACCATGGTCGTGTTGATGCCCTGCAGCGGGGGCTCGCCAATGAGCGCGGACCCCAGCGATGCGCCCACCAGGGCGCTGATCAGGGCATGCGTGGACGACGACGGATACCCGCGCCACCACAGGTAGATGCCCCACAGGATGGCCCCAATGAGCGCGGCAAGCAGCAGGATCAGCCCATTATTGCCGGGCGGAACGGTGAACAGCCTGTTGGCGAACGCCGCGGTCAACGCCACGCTTGAGAGTGCCCCGAGGCAGTTGAACACTGCCGCCAGCAGCACCGCGATGGACGGCGTCAGTGCCCGCGTCCGCACCGAAAGCGCGACGGCGGAGGAGGCATCGCGAAAACCGTTAAGGAACGCGAAAACGGCCGCCGTGGCGATGACGGCACTGAGCAGGAAAACCACCTGGCTCAGGATTCCTTGACGATGATGCTGCCCACCTGCGTGGCAACGGCGCGCATCTGGCGGCTGGCGGCCGCGAGCTGGTCGGCCAGCGAGCGGTATTTTGCGAAGGTTGTGGGGCTGTGGGCATCAAGCAGTTCGGCAATGACCACCCTGTGGGTGTGGTCTGCGCGCTTGGCCAGGCGCAGGACCTCAAGCCAGTAGTCCTCAAGGCTGTCGAGGTCATTCAGGGCCTTCATCGCAGCGGCCGTCAGTTCCGCCTGCCGCGAGAGAATTTCAAGTTGGTCACTGACCCGGGCGGGAAGGCGCTCCAGGGTGTACAGCTCGATGACTTCCCCTGCACCTGTCAGTATTTCACTTGTTCCGTTGAGCAACTGGCCCAGGGTGTACAGGTCCTCGCGCGGGAGCGGGTTGATGAAGCTGGTGCGCATGCCCGTCAGGAGTGTGGCGAAGCTGGCCGTGGAGGCGGCTTCCTCCCGGCGCAGTGACTCGGTGAGGGAGGGGAAATCCGCACGGCCTGCACCGAGCAGTTCCGCGAGTGTTTGCGTGCCGGCCATGATGCGCTCTGACATGCTGGCCAGCGCCTGAAGTCCGGCAGTCTCCTGCGGGAAGAGTCGAAGCTTCACTGGGGGGCCTTCGTGTTGGCGGACCAAGGAAATCCTATGGATTCAGGGCATAAAAGTGGTGTCGAACCGGGAGCGCCTCTCGGCACTGGGCCGCTCGTAGCGGCTATAAAATGGAGCCCGGGGGTTCCACGGTTCGACACCGCTTTCAGTCTTGTACGTCTTGGCCCCACTGTCAACTGGGGCCCGTGGACTAGTCAAGTTCGCCCTTGCGCCAGGCCTTGGCAGCACCCTCGAGATCCTCGGCCGTGCGCACCAATTGGTGGGCTTTTTTTGTCAGGGCCGCCGAATGCTCAAAGTGGGCAGCCTCACGTTCGGCAGCCAGTGTGGCCTGGCCCAGTGCGACAACCCGGCAAAACGCGGCCGAGCGTTCAAGCGCAACGTCGAAGTCGCCGTCGAACGCGCCGGAAAGAATGGCGTCGGCCATGTCGGTGATCTCCTTGGGGCCGGGCGGCTCCGCAACGCCTGCCACGACATTTGCGACCTGTGCCGTGTGTTGGCCGGCCTTGAAGAAGATGCTGATGCCCTCGGGGTCCTGCTGGGCGGCCGCGCGCAGGGCATACAGCCGCCACAGTGCTCCGGGCAGGGATCGGGCCGGGCTTGCCGCCCAGATCTCTGCAATGGACTCCAGACCCTGCTTGTCGGCAAGCTTAACCAGGCGCTTGGTCACCTCGGGGTCGTTGCTGGCCCGGCCGCTGTGCACCAGCGCGCTGGCGGCAAGGTGTGCCGCCTCGGATACGCGTGCCGGATCGGGGCCACCTGGATACGGCTCAAAGTCTGCGGGCGCAAACGGCACCGGCTTGTGCGGCCGGGGGGCATTGCTGGCTGGTCGATCATTCATGACACGACACTACCCCTGCCACACGGCGCGGTCGAGATAGTTGGCCAGCATGTGTGGAAAACGCTGCCCATTGGTTGCCGGTGCAGGGGCAGGGCGGGAACCGCCGCGCGCAATCGTTGGTGCAATTGCGTTCTGGTGCATGGCGTGCGGTAGTCTAAATTCCGACAACTTTTCCCTGGGAGGGGTTGCCGTTAGGTCGGGCCTTTAGCTCAGTTGGTAGAGCATCGGACTTTTAATCCGTGGGTCATGGGTTCGAGCCCCATAGGGCCCACCGACTTTGTGAAAATGCTGTCGTTTGATGGAAATGACGTGGATCAAACCATGTCGAGTCCGTCAAGCGGCAGCATTTTTGGTTTGCTGGCCATGTTTGCGGCCCAGGGTCAGGCCTGGCTCCGCTCGATGGCGCCAGGGTGCGACGGGCCGGACAGGCCCAGCGCGTCGCTGCCGGCGTGTCCGATGCTCGCGCCAAACATGACCGGGAATTTGTGCGGGAACAGCCTGGTGGTGGTTCCGCCGGAAAACTCGATGCTTGTGGCCAGCATGGCGTTGCGGCCCACGAGTTGCCCCGATGCCGTTGGCAGGGTTGTTTTCTTGTCGCGCTCCATGGCCTTGAGCCTGTCCGTGGCATAGGAAATGTCCCGGGGCGCGAAGCTGTTCACCAGGGGCTGGATCCAGTCGGCCACTGCCTTGCCCGCATGGGTGGCGGGCCCGCCCAGGGACTGGCTGACGCCGTGGATGAGATCGCCCATCCATTGACCGGCCGCCGGGGCCGACATGGAGACCAGACGCATGGTGTCCCTGTGCCCGTCGTTTCCTGTGAACTCCAGAACCGAGAACAGTGCGTCGCCGAGCAGGTTTGAGCGGGTGGTGCTGCTCATTCCGAGCTGGACAGTGGAGACGCCCTTGATCATCCCGCGCATGACGGAGACAGAGCTGGAGGACGTGCGTGCGGATGTCTCCGTAGCCCCAGAGATGTAGCCCCTGCTATGGCTTACCGAGGCGCCAAACATGCTCATGGAGTGGTTGAGGCTTCCCGTGATGGCGCCTGAGGTTTCCTGGTCAAAATGGCGTTCGAGTTCCACTACCCTGGCCCCATGGATGTCAACACAGCTGGCGTCGGAACCGAAGACTGCCTCATGGGGCAGGGCGGCCAGTGCCGACAGCTGTGCGTGGATCCTCAGCGAGAAGGCGTAGTCGGCCTCGTTGAACGCGACGGCCTTGCGCCAGGCCCGGATGCCGCTGATCAGCAGGGGGATTCCAATGGCGGCGCAGATGACAAACGGGACCACCCAGAGCCCCGAACCCGTGGTGCCTGTGAGGAAGAAAAAATACAGGGCCAGGGCTGTCAGGATGACGCCCCACACGGTGCGGCCGGTGTGCAACAGGGTGCGAGCATAGGGGGAATAGGGAACTTTGCTTGACATGGTCTCGCTCCTTATCGGCAGCGCCCTGCTGGATGGTGCGGAGCTGCCTGAGGGTGATTTTACCCGGTGGCAGGGCCACGCGCCCGGGTGACTTTTCGGCACCCGTCCCGGCCCTCCGGCGTCGCACTTTAAAGCTGTCCGGTTCGAGGTGGCAAGATGGTTCCATGACTACACATGCCCCCGCACTTGCCCTGACCATCGCCGGATCGGAAGCGACAGGCGGTGCCGGCGCCCAAGCCGACCTCAAGACGTTCCAGGAACTTGGTGTCTTCGGCATTGTGAACCTCACCTGCATCGTGTCCTTTGATCCCAAGGACAACTGGAACCACCGCTTCGTCCCGGTTGACCAGCAGGTCATTGCCGACCAGTTGGAGGCCACGACGGCGGCCTACGGTTCGGCGTCGGGCGCACCCACCGTGCTGGAGACGGTGAAGATTGGCATGCTGGGCAGCCCCGCCACCATCAGCACGGTCGAAGCCGCGCTCAAGGCCGAGTCCTTCAAGAACGTGGTGCTTGATCCGGTGCTGATCTGCAAGGGACAGGAGCCCGGCCACGCGCTGGACACCGATCAGGCGCTCAAGGCCCAGATCCTGCCGCTGGCCACCTTTGTCACGCCGAACCACTTTGAGGCGGAGTCGCTCTCCGGACTGAAAATCAACAACCTCGAGGACCTCAAGGCTGCGGCCCGCAAGATTCACCAGATCAGCGGAGCGGCAGTCCTCGCCAAGGGCGGCGTACGGCTTGAAGGCTCCGACGCCGTCGACGTTTTCTTTGACGGTGAAACCCTTGAGGTCCTCTCCGCACCGAAGGTCGGCGAGGTCGCCGTGTCCGGAGCTGGCTGCTCGCTGGCCGCCGCCGTGGCGGCCGAACTGGCCAAGGGCGCCACCCCGTTGGAGGCGGCACGCACGGCCAAGGCCTTCGTCACCGAGGGCATCAAAAACCGGGTGACCTCCGGCGCCCCGTTCACGGCCCTGTGGCAGGGTGGCGCAGCCTCCTAAGGCACCTGATCGTGCGTCTCCCGGCACGGCACGCCTCCCACGGGGAGCGGGCGCAAATGCATAGCCTGAGCACTGTTGCCAGCGCCTGCCCCGTGTGCCAAGCTCGGTTCATGAGTGTGAACGAAGCCCCTGATTCCGACCCCTTTGACGCCAATGTGCGGATGACCCGCAATGATTCCAGACACCGGTATGAGCTTTTCGTCGCGGACGAATTGGCTGTTGTCATCACGTTCAGGGACCGGCCCGGGCACATCGACCTGATCGAAACCGTTGCGGAGCCCGGCTTTGAGGGCCGCGGACATGCCAAGGTGCTCGCACGCTACGCCCTCGATGACGTCGTGGCGTCGGGAAAGCGCATCATCCCGCACTGCAACTATGTGGTGCGTTTCCTTGAGAAGCATCCGGAGCCGTACATGCAGTACACGGACTTCCCCGGGGTGGCGTAGGTGGCGCGCCCCACCGCGCTTGTTACGGGAGCAACCTCCGGCCTCGGCGCCGAATTCGCCCAACAATTGGGCCGTTCCCAGCACGATCTCGTCCTGGTGGCACGGGACGCAGCCCGGCTGGAGGCCAAGGCCGTGCGGCTGCGGAGCGAATGTGGCGTGCACGTTGAGATTCTGCCCGCCGACCTGGTCACTGACGACGGCGTTGCCTCCGTCAGTGCCCGGCTGGCGGATCCTGCACGGCCGGTCTCGGTGTTGGTCAACAATGCAGGCTTCAGCCTCGTGAAGCACTTTGAGCAGAACACGGTTGAGGAAGAGGCGAGGCACTTGCGCATCCTGGCCCGCACGCCCATGGAACTCATGCATGCGGTGCTGCCGGGGATGCTCGAACGCGGCCAGGGGCGGATTGTCAACGTTTCAAGCGTGTCGGCGTTCATCCCCCGGGGGAGCTACGGCGCGGCCAAGTCATGGCTGACAAGCTTCAGCCGCTTCGCCAACCTGCGGTACGGCCCCAGGGGGGTCAAGGTGACTGCCGTGTGCCCCGGGTTCGTGCACACGGAATTCCATGCGCGCATGGGTGCCAACATGGGCGGGGTCCGGCCCTGGATGTGGCTCCACGCGGACAGGGTGGTGCGCGAAGGCCTGGCCGATAACGCAGCAGGCAAAGCCGTGTCGATTCCGTCCAGGCGCTACGCAACACTCATGGCACTGACCCGCTTCGTGCCTGACGGGCTTGCGGCGTCCGCAGGCAACCGTGGCCGCTAAGTCCCACGGCGGCCGTCCCGATGAATCAGGTGCCAACGGTGGGACGGCCCACCGTGACGGGAATGCCCGTGCCTGGTGTGGGCGCCTCGTAAGAGTCGTCAAAGGGCAGGTAGTCCATGTCCAGCAGCGGGTTTTCATCCTGCGTGGCCACGAGTTCCTCGGCTTCCTCCACCGTAGCCACGCTGGGCATGGATCCCGGCAGCGGCTTCTGGGCTGATTCCCGCAGGAAATAGATGGCCCCGGCGCCGATGGCCGAGGTGAACATCAGGTAGAACGCAGGCATCATGTCATTGCCGGTCAGGGTGATCAGGCCCTTCATGATGAAGGGTGCGGTGCCGCCAAAGATCGCCACGGCAAAGTTGTAGGAAATGCCCATCCCGCCGTAACGGCTCGACGTCGGAAACAGGGCCGGCAGTGAGGAAGCCAGGTTCGACACGTAGAACGTCACGGGGAAGGCAATCAGGGCCAGGCCCAGCAGCGTGGACCACACAGGGCCCAGACCGATGAGCAGGAACGCCGGTACTGCCAGCACCACAGTTCCCAACGCGCCAACCCAGAGCACCGGGCGGCGTCCAACCTTGTCCGAGAGGCGGCCGGTCAGCGGGATGCACACGGCCATGGCAACGAGGATGGGGATGGTCAGCAAGGTCCCGTGCACAGGGTCGTAGCCCTTTGATTCGGTCAGGTACGTGGGCATGTACGAGGTCAGGGCGTAGCCAACCGTATTGGCGGCTGCCACCAGCACCATGGCAAGCACAATCTGGCGCCAGTACACCTTCACGAGCCGGACGGGACCGCCAGATGCATCTTCGTCCTCTGCTGCGGCGGACTTGGAATTCGCTTCGTTGGCGTCCAGGGTTGCCTGGAATTGGGGCGACTCCTCAATTTTCATCCGGAAGTACACGGCAATTAGGCCCAGTGGTCCGGCAATCAGGAAGGGAATGCGCCAGCCCCACTGTTCCATGGCGTCCTGGCCCAGCGTTAGCTGCATGACCGAGACCAGGGCGGCACCAATAGCGAAGCCCATGTAGCTGCCCAGGTCCAAGATGCTCGCGAAGTAGCCGCGGCGCTTGTCCGGGGCGTATTCGCTGACGAACGTGGTGGCACCGGCGTACTCGCCGCCGGTGGAAAAGCCTTGGATGAGTTTCACCACGACAAGCAGCACGGCAGCCCATATGCCGATCTGGGCATATCCGGGCAGCAGCCCGACGGCGAACGTGGACGCCGCCATGACGATCAGGGTGGTGGCGAGCACCTTCTGGCGTCCTACCTTGTCACCGAGCCAGCCAAAGACCACGCCGCCGAGGGGGCGGGCCAGGAAGGTCGCCGCGAAGGTTCCCAGGAGGAAAAGCGTCTGGACATCCCTGTCGGCATCAGGGAGGAAGACCGGGCCCATGGTGCCGATTAGATAACCGAAGACGCCGACGTCGTACCATTCCATGGTGTTGCCGACTACTGTGCCGCTAAGGGCTTTTCTGAGCATCGGCTGGTCAACAACATTGACGTCGCCAACGGCCAGCCTGCGTTTTTTAAGTGTGGGAAGGCGAGCCTTTTTCGCTCGAGTCTGTAATCGATCTGCGGTGTCCTTAACACCTGGTTCCGGTTGAGTCATGCTTCTGTCTTTGGGCATTTGTTTGTCCCCTTAAGGAGTTCATTTGCTTGCGACGTTCTGCTGCTTCGCTACGGGCAGGGGATCAATTTTACCAGACGCCTCATTTCACGGCCTCGGAGAGGTGCCTGCCGGGGCTCGAAAAAAGTGTCTCCACACCAAAAAATGACCCGCACTAGTGGTCGATAAACGCCTCTAAATCGCGTTTTTTCAACCGCTATTGCGGGCCAGTTATAAAAATACGGTTAGGCGTCGTGGTCGGTTTCCAGGATCAGGACCAAGGCGTCCAGGGCGTCGGCAACGGAGTCGTCGTCGGTGCGCAGCACAACAACTTCGCCGTGCTCGATGCCGAGGCTCATCAGGGCGAGCATGCTGTCGGCGCCGACAGCTTCCTCGACGGGCTCGCCGAGGCGCGCAATGGTCACCTCGGCATCGAGATCCCCGGCGGCATCGGCGAAGATCGAGGCAGGCCGTGCGTGCAGGCCCACGCGACTGGCAATGGTGGCTGTCTTTTCAATCATGGGTGGTCCTTCGGGTTGTTGGTTGCGGTGCCGGGCCGGCGCAAATGAAGTCAGAGGCCAAGCTCAGCCAGGGCGGGCAGCCCGTCGCGAACCAGCGCGCGCGCCTCGGCTGCGGAGGCCGCGGCCCCCGCTCGGTAGGCCAGCTGGCGCGCCTGGGCAAGGGTGACAGTGCGCAGGACGGCCGCGACAGCAGGCAATGCCCGCGGTGTCATCGATAATGTGGAAACCCCCAACCCTGCAAGCACGACGGCGAGGGCCGGGTCAGCCGCCGACTCGCCGCACACGCCCACAGGCTTGGGCCGCGCATCCTCAAGCGAAGCCGAATGCTTCGCCTGGGAGATGGAGCCCTCAACAGTTGCCTGGATCAGGGCAAGGACTGCAGGCTGCCAGGGATCGTTGAGCGCCGCCAGCGGGCCAAGCTGCCTGTCGGCGGCCATGGCGTACTGCGTGAGGTCGTTGGTGCCGAGGCTGGCAAATTCCACATGGTCAAGCACGTGCCGTGCGGTGAGGGCAGCCGAGGGGACCTCGACCATGACGCCGGGGGTTTTCAGTCCTGCGCCCGTGCACATGGCGGCAAAGTCGGCAGCCTCGGCGGGTGTTGAAATCATGGGGGCCATGACCCAGACATCGGCTTCGGCTTGCGACGCCGCATCCGCGATGGCGGCGAGCTGGCGTGTAAGCACACCCGGAGTTGAGATGTCTGTTCGGTAGCCGCGCACACCAAGTGCGGGGTTCGGCTCGGTGCTGTCGGTCAGGAAGGGCAGCGGCTTGTCAGCCCCGGCATCCAGGGTCCGCACAACAACCTTTCGGCCCGGGAACGCGTCAAAGACGCCCTTGTAGGCGGCGACCTGGTCGCCATGGCTTGGCTCGGTGCTGTTGCCAAGGAAACAGAATTCGGTGCGCAGCAGGCCCACGCCCTGGGCATTGGCTGCGGCTGCCTCCTGTGCGTCCTTGGCGCCTCCGACGTTGGCGAGCAGGGGTATCAAGGTGCCGTCTGCGAGCTGTCCGTTGCCGTCGAAGACGTTCAGCAGCGATGCCTTTTCCTGCCAGATCGCCACCGCCGCCGCTTCCGCGTCCCCGGGTTCGGTGCTGACGACGCCGGCCGACCCGTCGACGTAGACCAGTGCGCCGTCGGAAATGTCGTGGACGCCTGCCGCCGCCACAACGGCCGGCAGGCCCAGGCTGCGGGCAATGATGGCCGTGTGTGACTGCGGTCCACCGCCCGCGGTGACAAGTGCGATGACCTTTGTGGGGTCAAGGGTTGCGGTGTCGGCCGGGGCGAGGTCCTCGGCAATCAGGATGAAGGGTTCGGCGGAGTCGGGAATTTCGGGGGCGGCAACCCCGCGCAGCTCGGCCACGATCCGTGACTTCACGTCGTGGACGTCGTGCGTGCGCTCCGCCATGTAGCCGCCAAGGTTCAGGAGCATCTGCGCAACGCTCTCCCCGGCCTCCCATACGGCACGTTCTGCCGATGTGCCGGCGTTGATCAGCTTGATGGCAGCCTTGATCAGCATGGGGTCGGTGGCCATAAGCGCCGTCGCCTCAAGCACCTCCTTGCCTGTGCCGTCGGCGCGGCCGGCCCGTTCCAACAGCTGTGTCTTGACGGCGGCACCCGCGGCCTTGACGTTGGCAGCGGCAGTCTCGGGCGCCGTCGAACTTTCCAATTTTTCACCCATGGGTGGCTCTGCCAAGGCAGGGGGCATGTGCCTTGCCGGGCCAATGACGCGGCCGCGGAAGACGCCGACTCCGACAAAACTTTGCATGGGTGCTCCTTCGAAGGTCATTTTCAGTACCTGACGGCTACGCCTGCAGGCTGCGCTGCTGCAAGGGTATCAACGGGCTTGCGAACGGCCCAGCGTTTCAGCGCGACAACCGTAAATGCGGCGACAGCGGTGCCGGCAAGGATGGAGAGCACGAACATGCCCACGTTGCCGATGGCGAAGAAGACGAAGATGCCGCCGTGCGGGGCCTGGGAGGTGACGTGGAAGGCCATGGTCATGGCTCCCGTCACGGCGCCGCCGAGCATGGTGGCGGGGATGACGCGCAGGGGGTCGGCCGCGGCGAACGGGATGGCGCCTTCGGATATGAAGGAGGCCCCCAGCAGCCAGGCGGCCTTGCCGTTTTCACGCTCGGCGAGGGAGAAGCGCCTCTTGTCCAGGACCGTGGCCAGTGCCATGGCGAGCGGGGGAACCATGCCTGCGGCCATGACCGTGGCCATGATTTCCCACGGGGCCTGGTTGGCGATGCTGCCCGCACCAAGGCCGGCGACGGCGAACGCGTAGGCCACCTTGTTGACGGGGCCGCCCAGGTCGAAGCACATCATCAGTCCCAAGATGATGCCGAGCACGACGGCGGAGGCACCGGACATGCCTGTCAGCCAGTGGTTCAGTCCGTTGGTGAGGGCGGCAATGGGGGTGCCAAGGAACAACAGCATGGCACCGGAGGCAATGATGGAACCAAGCAGCGGGATGATCACAACAGGCATGAGTCCGCGCAGCCAGCGAGGCACCTGCCACGTGCCGATCCAGTACGCCGCGAGACCTGCCAGCAGACCACCGACAAGGCCGCCGAGGAATCCGGCGCCCATGAAGACGGCGACGGCGCCTGCCGTGAAGCCGGGTGCGATGCCGGGGCGGTCGGCGATGCCAAACGCAATGTATCCCGCCAGTGCAGGGACAAGGAAGGCCATTGACAGGCTGCCAATCTGGAACGCCACGGCGCCCAGGTAGGCTCCGAGCGGGCCCAGGGCCTGGGCAGGATAGTCGGTGGGCAGGTTGGTCAGGCTGTTGGATGTCAGGATCTTGCCCGCAAAGTCCGGAATCTGGAATCCACCGAGCAGGAAGCCAAGGGCGATCAGGAGCCCGCCGCCCGCAACAAACGGGATCATGTAGCTGACGCCCGTGAGTAGGACCTTCTTGATCTTGGTGCCGAGGTGCTCGCTTGAGGCCTCGGCGTTGTGCTCGGCGGTTTCTTCCGCGCCAAAGTGCGGCACCCTGTGGGCGTTGGGGTCATCCGCCGCGGCCAGGGCTTCCTGGATCATCTTGGCGGGCTCGTCAATGCCGCGTTTTACGGGTGCGTTGATAACGGGCTTGCCGGCGAAGCGTTCCTTGCCGCGCACGTCGACGTCGACGGCGAAGATCACGGCATCGGCTGCGGCAATGATTGCCGGGTCCAGCGGTGTGACGGCCCCGGAGCCCTGCGTCTCGACCTGCAGGTCGATACCTGCCTCCTGTGCGGCCAGAATGAGTGAATCGGCGGCCATGTAGGTGTGGGCGATGCCGGTGGGGCACGCCGTCACGGCAACAATGTGCTTCTGGCGGGCCGATGCCGGTGACGGCGCGGGGGTCGCGGCGGCCTTGGGCTTCTCGGCCAGCGCGTCAGAGACCAGGTCTACGATTTCCGCCGGGGTTGCCGCCGCGCGCAGGGCGGCCGTGAAGTCCTTCTTGATCAGTGAGCGGGCCAGCTTGGAGAGCAGTTTGAGGTGCTCGTTGTCGGCACCTGCCGGTGCGGCAATGAAGAAGATGATGTCGGCGGGGCCGTCCTTGGCGCCGAAGTCGACGGCCGGGTTCAGTCGGGCCATGGCCAGCGTCGGCTCAAGGACTGCCTCGGAGCGGCAGTGCGGGATGGCGATGCCGCCGGGAACGCCGGTGGCGGTTTTTTGTTCGCGGGCCAGCGCATCGGCGAACAGGCCCTCGACGCCGGAGGCGCGGCCGGTTTTGGCGATGAGCTCTGCCAGGTGGCGGATGACGGATGTGGTGTCCGTGCCGAGATTGGCGTCAAGAAGTACCAGGTCGGTGGTGATGAGAGTTGTCATGTCAGGTCTCTTCGACTTCAGGCCAGGGCCGTCACGATGACGGCGTCCGGGGTGGTTTGTTCGAGGGACGGAACCATGGTTCCGGGGAGGGAAGCGGCGGCCGCCCCATGGGCCACTGCTTGCTGCAGGCACGCTTGCGGGGAATTCCCGCGGAGTGTGGCCAACAGATATCCGGACAGGGCGGAATCGCCCGCTCCGACCGTGCTTTTCGCTTCAATGGCGGGGCCGTGCCCGTACCAGCTGCCGTGTGCCGTGACAAGGACGGCGCCCTTGGAACCGAGGGTGGCCAGAACAGCGCCAACACCATTGTGGACAAGGGACGTGGATGCGCTCGCAGCCAGGGCAGGATCGGCCTCAAGGCAGGGCCCATCCGAGATCCCCGTCAGCTCGGCAAGTTCCTCGCCGTTGGGCTTGAGCAGGTCAGGTGCCGCACGCAGGCTCTCCAGCAGGGGAGCGCCGGAGGAGTCAACCGCAATCAGCGGCGCCCGTGTCCCGTGCGCGGCACGCACGGCGTCGATGACACGGGCGTAATAATCGGCGGGTGCGCCGGGCGGCAGCGAGCCGGCGAGCACGAGCCAGGCTGCGCCGTCGGACTTCTCAACCGTCAGCTCAAGCAGCTCTGCAAGCTGCGCGGGGGTAAGCACCGGCCCGGGCTCGTTGACCTTGGTGGTGGTGCCGTCGGGCTCGGTGATGGCGACGTTGCTGCGCAGGGGCGCCCCGATGGGAAGGGTCAGGTGTGGGATGTTCTCCGCGCCCAGGGCACGCACGACGGCGTCATCGGCGTCGCCGGGCAGCAGGGCCAGGGCATCGATGGCCGAGGCGGACAGGGCCCGGACAATGTTCACGCCCTTGCCGCCGGGGTGCTGGGAGGCCGCGGTGGCGCGCTGGACGGCCCCCCGTTCAAGTGGCGCCAGGAGTTCGATGGTGCGGTCCAGGCTGGGGTTGGGGGTCAGTGTGAGGATCATGCGATCACGAGCTCAACACCGGCGGCGGCCAGGGCTGCGGCCAGCTCGGGGGAGGGTTCGGTGGTGGTGACCAAGGTGTCAATCTCCTCAAGTGTTGCGAAGCGGACAAGTGTTTCGACGCCGAGTTTGGACGCGTCGGCAAGGACGACAACCTGCCTGGCTGCCCGGACCATGGCCGTCTTGGTTGCAGCCTCGACGGGGTCGGGGGTGCTCAGGCCGAAGTCGGCATGGATGCCGTTGGCGCCGATGAATGCCACATCGGGGCGGAGGGCGGCCAGCTGTTCGGTGGCGCGGGCACCAACGACGGCGCTTGTCAGCCCCCTGACGCGTCCTCCCACGATGTCGAGCAGCAGGTGGGGGTTGGTGCTCAGCGAGGCTGCCATGGGAAGTGAGTTGGTGATAACGAGCAGTTCGTCGCCGGCGTTGGCCGGTTCCCAGCTCGCGAGACGCTCGGCCATGGCGGCAGTGGTGGTGCCGGAGTCGAGCAGAATCGAGGCTGACGGGCTGTGCGGCACGAGTGCAAGCGCGGCGGCGGCGATGCGTGCCTTCTCATCCAGCCGCTGGCTTTGGCGTTCGCCCAGGCTCAGCTCGGAGCGCGTGAGCCTGTCAATGCCGACGGCACCGCCGTGGACCCGGCGCAGTTGGCCGGCCTCCTCGAGGGCAGCCAGGTCGCGGCGGACCGTTTCTTGGGTGATGGAAAACAGTTCGGCCAGCTCGTTGACGCCAACGCGGCCCTGGGCGCTGACGAGTTCGGCGATTCTCCTGTGCCGTTCCTCCGCAAACATGGGGTTCCTTCCGCTTCGAGCTGTGCGTGACGGGCGTCACGATGGTGTTTTGGTTGACTTTATCTTCGTTTATCTTTGTTTGTCAATTCATTTCCCACATAAACACAGAAAAGCGGGTGTGTGGCCGGGGTTGGCGCCCGGCTTCGAGGGACCGGGCGGACCCCGCTGGGTACGCTTGCCTCATGGAAACCGTGGAGTGGTCCCGGCCGGAGAGCGAGCGCGACGTCACGCCGCTGTTGCTGATGCTGCACGGCTACGGCTCCAATGAACTCCTCGCCGCCATGGAACCGTTGGCCGTCAGGATGCCGTTCCTCTGGGCGCGCGACCCCGCTGACCTTCTCATCAACCCTGACGCCACCCGGTTCGCGGCGGAATGGCTGGCTGCCAACACCGAGTTCGTCCACG
Source organism: Arthrobacter sp. LAPM80 (assembly GCF_046736435.1). Lineage (NCBI taxonomy): Bacteria > Bacillati > Actinomycetota > Actinomycetes > Micrococcales > Micrococcaceae > Arthrobacter > Arthrobacter sp. LAPM80. The sequence continues at coordinate 77,876 of NZ_JBCHVD010000003.1, read as the reverse complement.
CCCGCTATCCGGGATCGTTCGTGCCCAGAGGGTAGGGCCGCCCGCACCGGAGAAGGCGGGCATTCAACCAAACGGTTGATGCCCGGCGTCGTACGTTTTCATAGGCTTGAACCACAAGCTTGCAGGAGCCCAACAACCAAAGGAATCCACAGTGAAGAAGCTCTTCTATTCGGCGTTCGCGTACATGGTCATCGGCGTGCTCTCGGGCCTGTTTTACCGGGAATACACCAGGGGCAAGGACTTCACCGGCTCCACCCAGCTGTCAATTGTGCACACCCACCTGTTGACGCTTGGCTTCCTTGTCTTGTTGATCGTGCTGATCCTCGAAAAGCAGTTCGCGTTGTCAGAATCGAAGCTGTTCAACTGGTTCTTCTGGACCTACAACATTGGCCTGGTCCTGACGGTCGCCACCATGGTGGTCCACGGCATCCTGCAGGTCAACGGCGACACCACTGTCTCCGGCGCCATCCCGGGCATCGCGGGCGTGGGCCACATCGTCATCACGGCCGGCATGATCCTGCTGTTCCTGGCCCTGCGCAACCGCCTGTTTGGCGTCAAGGGCACGGAGAGGGCCGCCGCGCTCGCAGGCTGAGTGCCACGAACGACGGCGGATCGATAGGCGCGCCGGCAGGCCAGCCTCCCTGCCGGGCCGGGTCGGGAGAACGCCTAGCCGGGTTTTCCCCCTGAGAGAAAGTCAGGGGCACATTCAGGAATGGCGACTACCCTTGAGTCATCGACAGGGTAGGGGAACGCATGGCACGGAAGAATTTTGACCAGGCCGATGGCCACCGCGCGGCGATGGGGGCCGCCCCCGGTTTTGCAAAGTCTGCGGGCAAACCGAACCCGGCAGTGGGACTCGCCGCGGCCGCCGCCTTTGACGAGCGCGGACAGCCCAAGCCCGCGGTGCACGGCATGCTGCTCAAGGCCGTTGAGGTGCAGCGCCCGCTTGTTCTTGCCAACCTGCGGCGGCTGCGCAAGCGCCACCCGAACGCGACGGCGTTCGAGCTGAGCCAGCGCTTGGAACGCGACTTCCTTTCCGGCGTCGGCACCGGCGGCGCCGCGATCGGCGCCACGGCCATCATCCCCGGCATCGGCACCGTCGCCGCGCTCTCCATTTCTGCCGCCGCCACCGTGGTGTTCCTCGAGGCGACGGCCCTGTACGCGCAGTCGGTGGCCGAACTGCACGGCATCCGCCTGGCCGACCCCGAACTGGCTCAGGTCACCGTCATGGCCGTCATCCTCGGCGAGGAAGGCACCGCCATGCTCCAGGGGCTGACGGGGCACGCCCTAGGCAACGGCAAGACGCCCCTGCAGGCTTGGGGCAAGACAGTGAACAAGAGCCTGCCCAGCTCCGCAGTCCGGGCTGTCGCTGGCGCCATGCAAAGGAAGTTTCTGAGAAAGGTCGCCGTCAAGGGCGGGGCGTCCGTCATTGGCAAGGCCCTGCCGTTCGGCATCGGGGCGGCAGTGGGAGGTGTGGGTAACTACATGATGGGCAAGGCCGTGATCGCCTCGGCCCAGCGCGCGTTCGGCCCGGCACCGCTTGCGATCCCGGCCGAGCTGATGGCGGAGCTTGACGCACCCAAGGTGAAGAAAACCAAGACCCCCAGGTCCATCACGCCGTAGCTGCTGACCCCCGCTGCCCTGCGAGGGGGCCGCGGGGGTACCGGGTGAACGTCGCTAGTGGAACACCAGCGTAGCGATGGTGAAGATCGCCACCCCTGCCAGCGAGCCGACCACCGTGCCGTTGATGCGGATGAACTGCAGGTCCTTGCCCACCTGAAGCTCGATCTTCTCGCTTGTCTCCTCGGAGTCCCAACGCTCCACGGTGTCGGTGATGATCGAGGTGATCTCGTGCTTGTACGTGCGCACCAGGTAGGAGGCGGCGTCGGCAATCCAGGCGTTGGTCTTCTCCGCCAGCTCGGCATCCTCGACCAGGCGTGTGCCAAAGTCTTGCACTGCGGCAGTGAATTTCAGGCGGAGTTCGGAGTTGGGGTCCTCGACGGCGCCGGTGATGGCTTCCTTAATGGTGTCCCAGGCCTTGCCGGCCACGGCGCGGACCTCCGGATCGCCCAGCACCTGTTCCTTGATGGACTCGGCCCTGGCAATCATGGCGGGGTCGTACTGGAGGTCCTGCGCCAGGTCCTTCAGGTACGCGTCCAGCTGCAGGCGCACCTTGTGGTTCGGGTCGGACTGCACGGCACGGACGAACTTGTAGAACTCGACGTAGATCTTGTCGCCCACCATGCCGTCCACAAATTGGGGGACCCAGCTGGGGGAGCGGTCCGAAACAAGCCCACTGATGGTGGAGTGGTTGGCCCTGACCCAGTCGGCCGAACGGTCAACGAGCAGGTCCACGAGCGGGTGGTGGTGCCCGTCGGCGACGATGCGTTCAGCCAGCTTGCCCATGGGCGGGCCCCACGGCGGGTCAACCACATGCTTGCGCACCATGGCCTCGATGACGTCACGGACGTCGTCGTCCTTCAAAACCGCCATTGCGCCGCGGATGGCTGCCGCACCCTCGGTCGCAACGCGCTGGGCGCTGGCAGGCTTGGCCAGCCACCCGCCCAGCTTCTGCGCGATCTGTGCGGAGGCCAGCTTGTCGGCCACGACGGTTTCGGAGAGGAAGTTCGTCTCCACAAACTCGCCAAGGGAGGCACCGATCTCGTCCTTGCGGTTCGGGATGATGGCGGTGTGCGGGATCTTGATGCCCATGGGGTACTTGAACAAGGCGGTGACGGCGAACCAGTCGGCCAGCGCGCCCACCATGCCACCCTCGGCGGCGGCCCGCACATAGCCCAGCCACGGGTGGCGCTCCTGGAAAGCGAAGGCGATGCAGAACACGACAGCCATGAAAATCAGCAGGGCGAGCGCAATGTTCTTCATGCGCTGCAGCGCAGCCGCCTTGGCAATGTCCGGGTGCGGGGTCGGGGCGGGAAGGGTGCCGGTCTGTGAAGAAGCCTGCTGCGGGTGTGCCATGAAGTAAGCGTAGCGTGGTGCCATGACCGTTCAGATCTACGCCCACCGCGGCTCCAGCGCAGCCTTCGCCGAGCACACCCGAGCGGCCTATGTGCAGGCCCTGGCCGACGGCGCCGACGGCGTTGAGTGCGACCTCCACCTCACGGCCGACGGCGGGCTCGTCCTGCTCCATGACGACACGGTGGATCGCACCTCCAATGGCACCGGTCACGTCGCGGAGCTGACGCTTGCACAGCTGCGGGAGCTGGATTTCAGTTCCTGGAAGGGCGTGCCGATCCCGCCCGGGTCCGGCACCCCCGCGCAGCAGCTGCTGACACTGCCCGAGCTGCTCGAGATCCTTGGCGGGGCCGGCAGGCCCGTTGGACTCGCCATTGAGTTCAAGTACGGCGCGGCCTTCGACCCCCAACTGGTTGACGCCACCCTTGAAACCCTGCGCGGCCGCGGCTGGTCGCCGGAGCACTCCACCGCGGGCAAGGTGCTCGTTTCCTTCATGAGCTTCCACCCCGGCGCCGTGAAGTATTTGGCCGGACGCGTTCCCGCCGAGCATCTGTGCCAGTTGCTGCAGCGGACCATGGCCGAGGGCGAGCGGTTGCTGGACGACGGCGTCGCCCACCTCGTCGGACCCGGGGTAGGCTACCTGCGCGCCAACCCGGGCAACGCGGCGAAGTGGATTGCCGCGGGCAGGATGCTGCGTGTTTGGACGGTGGACACCGCCGGGGACCTGGAGGGTGCCCTGGCGGCCGGGGCCACACAGGTGACAACGAACAGGCCACGGGAAATTCGTGAGATTCTTGGCGCCGCGGCATGCTGAGCGATCCACCCGCAGCGAACTCGTAAAATTTTACCTGCGGCGCCCGCCTCCATGTGGTTGCATGGAACCATGGCATCGCGAATCGAAGACTATGCACTGCTTTCGGACCTCCACACGGGCGCCCTGCTCGGCCGTGACGGGAGCATCGACTGGCTGTGTTTTCCGCGTTTTGATTCACCAGCAGTGTTCACGGCACTGCTGGGAACCTCCGACCACGGGAGGTGGTTGATGGCGCCAACCCACCCCGAGGCGGGCATTGTCCGACGCGCGTACATGGGCCGGACGTTTGTTTTGGAAACCCTGTGGGAAACACCCGAAGGCTCCGCCCGGATCACCGACTTCATGCCGTTGGGCGACCGCAGGGCGTCCATCGTGCGCAGGGTCGACGGGCTGCGCGGCAGCGTGGAGTTCCGGCAGGAAATCAGTGTTCGTCCCGGCTATGGCAAGGTGCTTCCCTGGGTGCGGCGCGTTGAAGAAGAAGATGGCACGGTGGCAATCGTCGGCGTTGCCGGGCCCGACGCCGTGGTGTTGCGCGGCGACGAGCTGCCCCACGCCGTCCACCGCCAACACAAGGGCCACTTCACCGTCACGGCCGGGCAGCGTGTGGAGCAGGAACTGATCTGGTACCCCTCGCACAGGCCGGTTCCCTCGGCCATCGACACCCAGGTGGCGCTGGAAAAAACCTGTGCGTACTGGGAAGCTTGGGCCGCACGCTACAACCAGGACGGCAAGTATGCGTCCATTGTGGAGCGCTCGCTGCTGGTCCTGCGGGCCCTGACGCACGAGGACACCGGCGGCATCGTGGCCGCGCCCACCACCTCGCTTCCGGAGGATTTTGGTGGTGGAAGGAATTGGGACTACAGGTATTGCTGGCTGCGCGATGCCGCTCTGACACTTGAGGCCATGCTCACCCACGGCTATGCGGACGAGGCCCTGAAATGGCGGGACTGGCTGTTGCGCGCCGTAGCAGGGGACCCGGAGGACCTGCAGATCATGTACGGGCTATCAGGCGAGCGGAACCTGGCTGAGGGTGAAATTGGCCACCTGCCCGGCTACGAAGGGGCGCTGCCGGTGCGCATCGGTAACGGGGCAGTGGGACAGTACCAGGCCGACGTCGTGGGTGAGGTCCTTGTGGCGCTTGAAAAGCTGCGGCTCGCAGGCGGCCATGAAGACCACTTCTCCTGGCCGCTGCAGCAGGCCATGCTGGGCTTCGTCGAGAAGCACCTGGCGGCCAAGGATCACGGAATCTGGGAAATGCGCGGAGACCTGCTGCACTTCACGCATTCGCGCGTCATGATGTGGGCGGCCTTCGACTGCGGTGTGCGGGCCGTACGCGACCACGGCCTCTCGGGGCCGATCGAGCGGTGGGAGAGCCTCAGGGATCAGCTGCGTGAGGAAATCATGGAGCACGGCTTCAACAAGGAACTGAACTCCTTCACCCAAACCTACGGGGGCACGGCCACCGATGCGTCCCTGCTTGTCATCCCGCAGGTGGGCTTTGTGGCGTACAGTTCCCCCGAAATGCTGGGCACCGTGGCCGCGATGGAAGCGGAGCTGGTGGATGGACACGGCCTCATCATGCGCTATCAGACCGCGAGCGGGTTGGACGGTCTGGCGCCGGGCGAGCACCCGTTCCTTGCCTGCTCGTTCTGGCTCGTTGAGCAGTATGCGCATTCGGGGCGCCGGACCGAAGCTGTCGCCCTGATGGACACCCTGGTGGGACTTGCCAACGACGTGGGGCTGCTCAGCGAGGAGTACGACATGGACCAGGGGCGGATGGCAGGGAACTTCCCACAGGCGTTCTCCCACCTGGCTCTGGTCCGTGCCGCCGACGCGCTGCACGGAACCGAAAACCTCTGCCTGTCCAGCGATCCGATGGACACCAATACGATGCCCATCGTCATCCAGAAGGGATGAAATTCACTCCCGCCGTGTTCTTGCCATGCGGACGGACCGGGATTGCCTCTCGGACGCATGAAAACATGGGTCGATGAGACTTAAGGATTCGCCCGCCGCCAGGATTGGTGCCTCCATCGCGATCGCCACAGGTTTGTACGGCGTGTCCTTTGGCGCACTGTCGGTGGCGTCTGGGCTGACCTTTTGGCAGACGATGGCGCTCAGCCTCCTGCTGTTCAGTGGCGGTTCGCAATTTGCATTCATTGGCGTGGTGGCGGCCGGCGGCACGGGAGTTGCCGCCATGAGCGCGGCGGCGCTGTTGGGCATCCGCAACGGCGTTTACGGCATGCAGCTCAATGCCCTGATGCGTCCCAAGGGGTGGCGCCGCTTTGCCGCCGCGCATGTCACGATCGATGAATCGACGGCAACTGCCACGGGGCAGGCGGATCCCGACGAGCAAAAGCGCGGCTTCTGGGTGGCGGGCCTTGGCGTTTTCATCCTCTGGAACATTATGACCGCCGTGGGCGCCGTGATTGGTGACGCCATGGGGGACCCCAAGCAATGGGGCCTGGACGGTGCGGCCGTTGCGGCGTTCCTCGGACTGCTGTGGCCGCGCATCAGGGCATTCCAACCAGCGGCGATTGCAGTGGTGTGCGCCGTCGTGACCCTGCTCGCCGTGCCGTTTGTGCCACCGGGAGTGCCCATCTTGGTGGCTGCGCTGGTGGCCGGGCTGATCGGCTGGTTCCGACGGGATGGCACCCCCGACCATGCTCCGGGGCACGTCGAGGACGGGTTGGAGCCTGACATCGAGCCGTACAGGCACACTGGCACCGAGGGGGAGCGCGCATGAGCCTGTGGTTTTGGCTGATGGTTTCGGTGGTTTTGGCGTACCTGACGAAACTGCTGGGATATCTGGTTCCCGCCAAGGTCCTGGCCAATCCGAGGATGTCGCGCGTGGCGGGAACCCTGACGATTGGGCTGCTGGCATCGCTGACCATTGTCAACGCGGCCGCCAGCGGAACCTCAGTGGTGCTGGATGCAAGGATCGGCGCCCTAGTGGCAGCCGCAATTGCGCTCTGGCTCAAGGCGCCGTTCCTCGTCGTGGTCTTGGCCGGCGCGGCCGCCGCCGCAGGGTTAAGGCTGCTGGGTTGGTCCTGAGCCGTTCGGGTTCTGGCCGCCGGGGGCCCGCTTAAAGGCGCCAGCCAAGGCAAGACCCCAAAGAAAGACAAGCATGACTGCGACCCGATTCATAGCGGTGGCGACTTTCGATGGGGAGGATTGCCCATAATGGTAAGGGGAAGCAACACCTAACAGTTCAAGAGGAGAAACCCATGATCGTCGCATTTTCAGTGGCACCCAGCGGTACCCCAACCGACGCGCCGGCCGGTACGGGTGATGACGCCTCCGTCCACACCGCCGTGGCCGCGGCAGTGAAGGTGGTCCGCGAATCAGGCCTGCCCAACAACACAAGCTCAATGTTCACCGAAATTGAAGGTGAATGGGATGAGGTCATGGACGTGGTCAAGCGCGCAACCGAGGCAGTGGCCCGCTACGGCTCACGTGTGTCCCTGGTACTCAAGGCCGACATCCGGCCCGGTCACGCAGGGGAACTGGCCGGCAAGGTTGCCAGGCTCGAAGTTGCCATCGACGCCCAAGGCGAGTGACCGGCGTCGAGCGTTGAAAAGCCCTTCTGCGGCTGGCGAAAGCGACCTACGCTTGAAACATGGTTGAGCATCGGAGCATGGACGGGTGGGTGCAGGTTGAGGACTATTTGTCCGCAACGCTGGTGCATGGCGGTGCTGGCATGGACGCCGTGGTCGAGAGCATCGACGCCGCCGGCATGCCCAGGATTGAGGTCGCGCCAACTGCCGGCAAGCTGCTGATGCTGCTGGCCCGGATCCAGGGCGCGCGGCGGGTGCTTGAGATTGGCACGCTGGCCGGCTACAGCACCATATGGCTTGCCCGCGGACTGCCCGGCGACGGGCACGTCACCACCTGCGAATTCCTGCCCCTGCACGCGGACGTGGCGCGCAAGAACATCGACGCGGCAGGCTTCGGCGCCATGGTCGAGATCAGGGTCGGCGCCGCGCTTGAAACCCTTCCAGCCCTGGCCGGCGGGGAACCCTACGACCTTGTCTTCATCGACGCCGACAAGGGCAACAACCTCGAGTACCTGAAGTGGGCGATAAAGCTGACCCGGCCCGGCAGCGTGATTGTCCTGGACAACGTGATCTGGGAAGGTACCATCCTTGATCCGGGCGGGGATCCCGACGCCGGCGCCATCAGGGACGCGCTTGAATTCATGGGCGCCAGCGAATCCCTGGACGCGACCGCCATCCAAACGGCCGGTTCCAAGGGCTGGGACGGGTTCGCGATCGCCGTCGTACGGTAGTGCCCGACTGCGAAGACCGCCCCCTGCCTGCAGATTTCTTTGCCATAAGAAGGGAAGCCCTCGCATACGACCGCGGCGGTGGGCTGGTTGGGCCCTCGACTACGCTGGCAGGGTGACTATTTCTATGGAGCCCCCCGCCAGCCGACCCCTTGGTGGCCGCTGATGGGCCGCCAACGAGCTCCCAAGAATGCCGTGGTGGAACCGGAGCCGGCGGCCAAGGGTCCCCAGGCGGGATCGTTTGCGACCGACACGGGAACGGCGGAGCTGATTCCCGACGGCGACAACCCCAACGGCTGGCTGCTCATGCTCAACGGGGTGCAAAGCTCCCACGTTGACCTGTCGGACCCGTTGCGCCTGGACTTCGAGTACATGCGCTGGATCATGGCCCTGGTGCAGGACAGGTGGCCTGCCGGGGAGAAGCTGCGCACACTGAGCCTTGGCGGCGCCGCCTGCTCGATGCCGCGCTACCTTGTGGCGGCATACCCGAACTCCCGCAACGTGGTGGTGGAGATCGACGGAAAACTGGCCAGCTACGTCCGCGACTGGTTCGACCTGCCCCGTGCGCCCCTTTTGAAGATCCGCGTCGGCGAGGCCCGGGAAGTCACCGAATCCCTCACCGAGGCCAGCCGCGAGTTGATCATCCGCGACGTCTTTGCCGGGTCCAAGACCCCGCACGCATTGACAACGGCCGAGTTCACAGCGGCTGCCCGCAGGGTTCTTATGCCCGGTGGTGTATATGTTCTCAACTGTGGCGACTCCCCGGCACTGGCGGTTGCGCGGCGTGAGGCCGCCACCATTGCGGCCGCGTTCGAGCACACGGTGATCATTGCCGATCCGCCCATGCTCAAGGGCCGCCGCTCGGGCAACGTCATCATCGCCGGAAGCGACGCGCCACTTGGCGACGCTTCCGGTTTGGCGCGGGTGTTGCTGGGCGGGGCCATGCCGGCCCAACTGTGGGACGACGCCAAGGTCCGCCAGTTCGGGCGCAGCGCAGTGGTGCTCACCGACGAAGCAGAATAGCGCCTCGCTACTCGTTGAGGTTGGAGATCATGACGCCTCAACGGGCGGGGGCGGGCTCCAGCTGGGCCAGTGACTCGGTGAACTCCTCGTCAATGCCGGCGCGATGCTTGTAAGTCAGCAGGCTCAGGACCACGGCGACGACCAGGTTCAAGAAGAAGCCAGGAACGATCTCGTACATCGTGGCGGCCAGCGGGGATTTGCCCCACAGGACCACGGTCACGGCGCCTGCCAGCATGCCGGCCAGGGCGCCCGCCGTCGTCAGTTTGCGCCAGTACAGCGACAGGATGATGATCGGGCCGAACGCGGCACCGAAGCCTGCCCAGGCAAAGGCGACAAGTCCCAGGATCGAGTCGTTGCGCGCCGAGGCCAGCATGACGGCAACCACCGCCACAACGAGCACCCCAAGGCGGCCCAGCATCATCTGGGTTTTCGCCGGCGCGGCCGTCTTGGCCACAATCTTGTACAGATCCTCCACCAGTGCCGAGGAGCACACCAGTAGCTGAGAGGAGATGGTGCTCATGATGGCGGCCAAGACGGCGGCGAGCACAACGCCTGCAATGAAGGGGTGGAAGAAGATGTTTGCCAGCTCAAGGAAGACGGCCTCGGGATCTGACAGTGTCAATTCCGGGTGCTGCTGGAAGTAGGCGATGCCCACCATGGCCGTTGCCGTGGTGCCAAGGACCGTCATGAACATCCAGCCGATGCCGATCCGGCGTCCCGCCTTGGCGTCGGCGGGGGAGCGCAGGGCCATGAACCTGACAATGATGTGGGGCTGGCCAAAGTAGCCCAGTCCCCAGGCTGCGGCCGATATGGCGCCGAGCACCGTGCCCCCCGCCACGAGGCTGAACATGTCGGGGTTGACCTGGGTGATGGAGTCGATGGTTGCACCGACACCACCGGTGTGGAACAGGCCCACGACAGGGACCAGGATCAGCGCCGCAAACACGAGCAGGCCCTGGGCCACGTCCGTGTAGCTGGCACCGAGGAAGCCGCCAAAAAGTGTGTAGGCGATGGTCACCCCGCCCACCACAAGGATGCCCATCATGTAGCTGGAGTTGAAGGAGCTTTCAAAGAAAACGCCCCCGGCCACGAGCCCGGACGAAACGTAGAACGTGAAGAACACCAGGATGATGACGCCCGAGGTGATCCGCAGGATGTGCGACCTGTCCTTGAGCCGGTTCTCCAGGAAGCTCGGCACGGTGATGGAGTCATTGGAAACCTCGGTGTAGGACCGAAGGCGGGGTGCCACGAATTTCCAGTTGAGCCATGCGCCAACAGTCAGCCCGATCGCGATCCACGCCTGAAAGACGCCACCAAGGTACAGTGCCCCCGGCAGACCCATCAGCAGCCAGCCCGACATGTCCGAAGCCCCTGCGCTCAGGGCCGCAACGCCCGGTTTCAGATCGCGCCCGGCCAACATGTACTCGCCAAGGTCGGTGGTCTGCCGGTAGGCCCACCAGCCGATGCCGAGCATGCCCGCCATATACAGCGCCATGGCTGCCAGTTGAAAATATTGATCGTGCACAGTGAAGCCTTCCGGTCAGCCGATTACCGGCAGGTCACAGTCAAATATCCATGGCGTGCAGGCGCAGGACAAATCGGCGGGCCGGGCACTTGATTTTCCTGAACTACTGGGCGGTGCAGCCCGTGTTGGCGCCAGAAAAGCAGTCATTGCTTCGATTTCCGTGTCCCCCGGCGGTGCGGGGTCAGCAGGTGGCCAGTGCCGCCGTCGTCTGCGTCTTTACCGTGGTCTCATCAACAAGAACGGCCCGTTCGCGTCCGCTGCCGCGCACCCAGAACTTAAAGGCGACGGCCAGCAACAGCAGCCAGACACCTCCAACATAGAGGGCCACGCGGGTGTCGGGGTAGAAGCCAAGCAGCACGATCACGCCGACCATGAACAGGCCGGTCAGGATCGATGCGAGCGGCCAGAAGGGGACTGGGAAGTTTGACGGGGCAAGGTCCCTGCGGGCAATTTCACGTTTCATGGCAACGTGCGAGGCCAGGATCATGATCCATACCCAGACGGTGGCGAACGTGGCGATCGAGGCGATGACCAGGAAGACGTCTTCGGGAATTGTCGCGTTCAGGACCACTCCCACAAGCAAAACGCCGGTCATGAGGACAACCGTCATCCACGGCACGCCGGAACGGGAAATCCTGCTGAAGACCGACGGGGCGTGGCCCTGTTGGGCCAGGCCGAAAAGGACGCGTCCGGCGCCGAAAATGTCGCTGTTGATGGCCGAGAGCGCCGCCGTAATGACGGCGGCGTTGAGGATGTGGGCGGCCAGGGGGATGCCAAGGGAGTCGAAAATTTGCACGAACGGACTGGTTTCTCCGGTGATGTCGTTCCAGGGGATCAACGTCATGAGCACGCCGATTGTCAGCACATAGAACAGCAGGATGCGCACGGGAACCGTGTTGACGGCTGCCGGAATGGACTTGGCAGGGTCCGCGGCCTCGCCCGCCGTCACGCCGATTGTTTCGATGCCGCCGAAGGCAAACATCACCACGGCAAAGGCCGCCAGCAGGCCAACCCAGCCGTTGGGCAGGAATCCGCCGTGGTCGACGAGGTTGCCCAGGCCGACGGCCGTGGGGGCGCCTTCAATCTGGAACCCGAACACGATGATGGCAATGCCGCCGGCGATCATGGCCACGATGGCCGAGACCTTGATGAGGGAGAACCAGAATTCCAGCTCTCCAAAGACCTTCACGCTGAGCAGGTTGATGGCTGCAAGGAAGAAGATGATGGCCAGCACCCATATCCAGCGCGGGACATCGTGGAACCAGAAGCCCATGTAAATGCTGAAGGCCGTGACGTCGGCGATGGCAACGATGGCCATCTCAAAGACATAGGTCCAGCCGGTTATGAATCCGGCCAGGGGGCCAAGATAGCGGCTCGCGTATTGGCCGAACGATCCCGATACGGGGTGTCGGACAGCCAATTCACCCAGGGCGCGCATCACCATGAACACTGCCGCGCCGGCAATGATGTAGGCCAGCAGGACCGCAGGTCCGGCCTTTTGGATGGCACTTGAGGAGCCGTAGAACAAGCCGGTGCCGATGGCGGAGCCAAGCGCCATGAAGCGGATGTGGCGGGCGTTCAGGCCACGGGTCAGGACGGATCCCTTGGAGTTCATGCGTGAGCTTTCTAACACTGCGTGCCGGGTGGGCTGCGCCACAGTCGGCGCAAACAGGCTGGCGGACGCCACCTGACGGCCCTGGTTTGGCCGAAAAAGTGGGTTCATACCTCGATAATCTGGGATTTCAGACTGCAATATTCTATAGTGTGGCAACTGTGATAGCGACATCCGAACTAGTCTGGGGGGCCATGAATAATCCTGAACGGAATCCCTCCGGGGCAACGCCCGAACGGAAGCGGACGACGGGCCGCCCGCCGTCGAAAGTTCCGGCCGCGGAAAACACCCTGCGCATCCTGAAGCTGCTGTCCTCCAAGCGCGGACCGCTGGCGGCCTCAACGATTGCCACCACCCTGGAGCTGCCCCGCTCCAGCGTCTACCACCTGCTCGGTGTCATGGAGCAAAGCGGCTTTGTCATGCACCTGCACGAGGAGCAGCGCTATGGGCTCGGTGTTGCCGCGTTTGAACTCAGCAGCGCGTACTCCCGCCAGGAGCCGCTGTCCCGGCTGGGCCGGCCCCTGCTGGCAAACCTCGTGGACAAGCTGGGCGAAAGCGCGCACCTGGCAGTGCTCCACGGGCGCGACGTCCTCTACATCGTGGAGGAACGGGCCAAGAACCGGCCGTCCCTGGTGACCGACGTCGGGGTGCGGCTCCCGAGCCACCTGACAGCCAGCGGCCGCGCCATTCTGGCGGCCCTGCCCAAGTCCCAGGTGCGGGCCCTGTATCCGAACGCGGCTGCCTTCAGCTCCCTGACCGAGGTGCCCGAACCGATCAGCAAGTATTCAACGTTGTCAGCCCATCTGGACCAGGTGCGGATCCGCGGCTATTCCACCGAGCACGGCGAGGTCACCGACGGTTTTGGCTCCGTTGCGGCGGCTGTAACCGACCATCTTGGCTGGCCCGTGGCGGCAGTGGCTGTCACGTTCCTGGAGGAGAAGACGCCGGAGGAGAAGTGGCCGGCGCTGGCGGCGAGGGTCATCAAGGTCGCAGGGGAGCTGTCCAACCGGATTTACGGCCGCCTCGAGGGATAGACTCGCGGTCCGCGAGGGCACGGACGGGCGCCATGACGTCGAAACGGACATCCGCTGCCGATATATCAACAGCGGATGTCCGTTTCGACGTCATGGGCCGTCGCCGGCGCCGGCGCGTGCGTCTGGTATTCCGGACAGTGAGCGCGCAATGGTGCTGATTTCCTTGCCGTAAAGCGGAATAGTGGGGACCAAGACCGCCACAACAAAAGGATCCGCCATGACTGCCGCCACCGAAACCATCACGCTGAATTCCTCCGGCGTCACGCCCGAGGACGTCATCGCCGTCGCCCGCCACGACGCCAAGGTGAGCATCAGTGCGGAGGCGCTGGCCGGCGTCGAACGCGTCCGGGCGCACATTGACGAGCTGGCCCACTCCGAAACCCCCGCCTACGGCATCTCCACGGGCTTCGGCGCGCTGGCCAACCGCCACATCCCCATGGAGATGCGCACACAGCTGCAAAAATCGCTGATTCGCAGCCACTCCGCAGGCATGGGGCCGGCCGTGGAACGCGAGGTGGTGCGCGCGCTGATGTTCCTGCGCGCCAAAACCCTGGCCAGCGGGCGAACGGGCGTGCGCCCCGTCGTCGTCCAGACAATGGTCGAGGTCCTGAACGCCGGAATCACGCCCGTGGTGCGCGAATTCGGCTCGCTCGGCTGCTCCGGTGACCTTGCCCCGCTCTCGCATTGCGCCCTTGTCCTCATGGGCGAGGGGGAGGCGGCCGGGCCCGACGGCGTCATCCGCCCCGTTCCCGAACTGCTCGCCGAGGCTGGCATCACCCCGGTTGAGCTGGCCGAGAAGGAGGGGCTGGCCCTCGTCAACGGCACCGACGGCATGCTTGGCATGCTGCTGATGGCCATCGCGGACCTCCGCCTGCTCCTCACGACGGCGGACATCACCGCCGCGCTCAGCGTCGAGGGCCTGCTGGGCACAGACCAGGTGTTCCTGCCCGAGCTGCACATGGAGCTGCGTCCGCACCCGGGCCAGGCCCTGAGTGCGGACAACATGCTGCGCGTGCTCGCCAATTCGCCCATCGTCGCCTCGCACCGCGTGGGGGATTCCCGCGTGCAGGACGCGTACTCGCTGCGCTGCGCCCCGCAGGTGGCAGGTGCCGCCCGCGACACCGTTGACCACGCGCTCATGGTCGCCACCCGCGAGCTCGCCGCCTCGATCGACAACCCCGTGGTCCTCCCTGATGGACGGGTGTCCTCCAATGGCAACTTCCACGGCGCTCCCGTGGCCTACGTGCTGGACTTCCTTGCCATTGTGGCCGCCGACGTCGCCTCGATTGCCGAGCGCCGCACCGACAGGATGCTTGACCCCGCCCGCTCGCACGGTCTGCCCGCGTTTTTGGCCGGGGACCCCGGTGTCGATTCGGGCCTCATGATCGCCCAGTACACGCAGGCCGGGCTCGTATCGGACTCCAAGCGCCTGGCCGTCCCCGCCTCCGTTGACTCCATCCCGAGCTCCGCCATGCAGGAGGACCACGTATCGATGGGCTGGCACGCCGCCCGCAAACTTCGCCGTTCAGTGGAAAACCTGCGCCGCGTCCTCGCCATCGAACTCGTCACGGCCACCCGCGCCATCGACATGCGTTCGTCCATGTCCGACGGCGTACTTGTCCCCGGTCCTGCTGGCGCGGCTGTGCTTGAGGTACTCCGTGCGACGGTGCCCGGTCCCGGTGCAGACCGTTTCCTGTCCCCGGAATTGGAAGAGGCCGACCGCCTGGTCGGCTCCGGTGCCATCCGCGCGGCAGCGGAAAAGGCCACCGGACCCCTGAACTAGGATCCGCGCGATTCGAACGTACAGTTGTTGCTGATGTTGGGCAGAAACATTGCCCTCAACTGTACGTTCGAATTGCGTGCACAGGGCATTAAACGTTGCCACGTGCGGGCCGATGGGTGTTTAATGTTCGATACGCCTTTAGCTGTCAAACGTACATTCGGTTCGGACGTCCCGTGAAACTCCTCGGCCTGACACTGCGCCATGCAAAACCCTACTGGCCATGGATCACCGCTGTGCTGATCCTGCAATTGATCTCCACAATTGCCGCACTCTATCTCCCCACCCTTAATGCGCAAATCATTGACAAGGGCATTTCCGTCGGTGACACCGACTTCATCTGGTCCACCGGCATGACCATGATCGTTGTCTGCTTCGTGCAGGTGGCGGCAGCCATCGGCGGCATCTACTTCGGTGCCCGCACGGCCATGGCCATAGGCCGGGACCTCCGCCGCGAGGTCTACTACCGCGTCAATGCCTTGGGCGCCCTTGATGTGAGCCGTTTCGGCACGGCCACCCTGATCACGCGCAACACCAACGACGTCCAGCAGGTCCAGATGCTGGTGCTGATGGCCCTGAACTTCATGGTTTCAACTCCCATCATGTGCATTGGCGGGATCTTCATGGCCGTACGCGAAGACGTGGGCCTGTCCTGGCTGGTGTGGGTATCTGTGCCGTTGCTGTTCGCGGTTGTCGGCTTCCTCGTGGTGAAGCTGCTTCCGCTGTTCCGGGAAATGCAGGAGCGGATCGACACCGTCAACGCCGTGGTGCGCGAACAAATCGTCGGCATCCGCGTCATCCGGGCGTTTGTGCGTGAGAAGTTTGAGGCAGAACGCTACAGGGACGCGAACCTGAACCTGACCCGCGTATCGGTCCGCGTAGGCAACTTGTTTGTGCTGATGTTCCCGCTGATCATGATGATCCTGCACCTGGCCACCGCCGCCGTGCTGTGGTTCGGCGGCCACCGCATCTCATCGGGCCAGATGCAGATCGGTTCACTGACAGCCTTCTTGCAATACCTGCTGCAAATCCTTGTCGCCGTCATGATGGGCGTCTTCATGGTCATGATGATTCCGCGCGCCGCCATATCGGCCGAGCGCCTCGACGACGTGCTCTCCGCCGTGCCGAGTCTCGCCGTTCCGCAAGGCACGGCGCCGCCGGTGGGCCACGCCGTCGAATTTTCAGCGGTGTCCTTTGGGTATCCGGGGGCCGAGCGTCCCGTGCTGAACAATGTCACTTTCACTGCCCGCGAGGGACAGACGACGGCGATTGTTGGCTCGACGGGCTCGGGCAAGTCAACGCTGCTGAACCTGATTCCGCTGCTCTTTGACCCGCAGGGCGGAACCGTGCGTATTGGCGGGGTTGACGTCAGCGAGCTCAGCCGCCGGCAGATGGCCGATTTGGTGGGGTTGGTGCCGCAAAAGCCGTACCTGTTCTCCGGAACCGTGGCATCGAACCTAAAGTTTGGCCGCCCCGACGCAGACGACGACGAGCTGTGGGAGGCGCTGCGCGTGGCCCAAGCCAAGGATTTTGTGGAGGGCAAACCCAAGCAGCTTGGCGCCCCGATTGCCCAGGGCGGAACAAACGTGTCGGGCGGCCAGCGGCAACGGCTGTGCATCGCACGTGCGCTGGCAGCCCAGCCGCGGATCTTCCTGTTCGACGATTCCTTTTCCGCGCTGGATGTCACCACCGATCAGCGGCTGTGTGCATCCCTGAGCGAGGCAACCACGGGTGCAACAGTGATCATCGTGGCCCAAAGGATCTCGACCATCAGGGAGGCGGACCACATCATTGTGCTGGACAACGGGGAAATCGTGGGCGCCGGAACACATGAACAACTGCTCGATGACAACGACACGTACCGCGAAATTGTCGCATCGCAGCTGAGCATTGAAGGGGCTTCCTGATGGCACGCAAGAGCAAAAAAGAAGCCCCTGAAACGCCCGTGGATCAGGGCGAGGAACTCGTTGACGAATACGAGCCGTCCAAAGCTGACGGGGACATGTTTGGCGGGACTCCGGCAAAGAAGGCCGAGCATTTCTGGCCGTCGGTCAAGCGGCTCACGGGCTTGTTGCGCCCGGAACGGGCCATGTTCTCGGTGGTCATCGGGCTGGTTTCGGCCTCTGTTGTGCTCACCGGTCATCGCACCGAAGATCCTCGGCCAGGCCATGGACGTCATCTTTAACGGGGTGATCGGATCGGCGCTTCCCGCAGGGGTCCCGCTTCAAACACTCGTTGCGGCGAACCGGGCTTCCGGAAACAACCAGTTCGCCGACATGCTCGAGAAGGCAAACATCGTGCCCGGCGCCGGCGTCGACTTCGTTGAACTGAGCCGGCTGATCCTCTTCGTGCTGGCCCTGTACATGGTGGCCTCAACGCTCATGTGGCTGCAGGGATACCTGTTGAATGCGCTTGTCATGCGGGTGGTCTTCAAGCTTCGCGAGGACATTGAACGCAAGCTCAACAGGCTGCCTCTGGGCTATTTCGACACCCGCCAGCGCGGTGACCTGATGTCGCGGGTGACCAACGACGTCGACAACATCCAGGCCGCGCTCCAGCAGGCCTTCTCGCAGCTTGTCCAGTCGGCACTGACAGTCATTGGCATTGGCGTGATGATGTTCATCGTGTCCTGGCAGCTTGCCCTGATTGCCTTGGTAGCGCTCCCGCTGTCGGCCATCATTGCAGGGGTCATCGGATCACGGTCGCAATAGCTGTTTGCCGCCCAGTGGAAGCACACCGGCTCCCTGAACGGGCACATCGAGGAGACGTTCTCAGGGCTTGAACTTGTCCGCGCCTACGGCCGCGACGAGGAGATGCTCGCCGAATTCGACGAGCGCAACGAGCACCTCTACAAGGCCTCCTTCGGGGCACAATTTGTCTCCGGCATGATCATGCCTGCCATGCAGTTTGTCTCCTACCTCTCCTACGTCCTTGTCGCCGTCGTCGGTGGCGTGCGCGTGGCCACGGGCCAGATGACCCTGGGTGATGCGACGGCGTTCATCCAGTATTCGCGCGAGTTCTCCCAGCCCATTGGCGAGATGGCAGGCATTGCCAACATGATCCAGTCGGGTGTGGCCTCGGCCGAGCGGACCTTTGACATTCTCGATGCCGAGGAGCAGGAAGCCGAGCAGGACTTCGCGGACATGCCGGAGCAAACCGACGGCCAGGTGGAGTTTGAAAACGTGTCCTTTAGCTACTCGCCCGACACCGCGCTCATCCGCGATGTCTCCTTCACGGTGCAGCCGGGCCAGACGGTGGCCATCGTGGGGCCGACAGGCGCAGGCAAGACAACGCTGGTCAACCTCGTCATGCGCTTCTACGAGCTCACCGGCGGGCGGATCATGCTCGACGGCGTTGACATCCGCAAGCTTTCCCGCGAACAGGTGCGCGCCCAAGTGGGCATGGTGCTGCAGGACGCCTGGCTGTTTGAGGGCACCATCCGAGAGAACATCCGGTACGGACGCCTCGATGCCACGGATGAGGAGGTTGTCTCGGCCGCCGAGGCAACCATGGTTGATCGTTTTGTCAGGCAGCTACCCGACGGTTATGACACGGTGATCGACGCCGACGGCGGAACGGTCTCCACCGGTGAACGGCAGCTTCTCACGATTGCCAGGGCCTTCATCGCGCAGCCGTCGCTGCTGATCCTGGACGAGGCCACCTCCTCCGTGGACACCCGGACCGAGCTGCTCGTCCAACACGCGATGGCAGCGCTGCGCACCGACCGGACCTCATTTGTGATTGCGCACCGGCTCTCCACGATCCGCGACGCCCACACCATCCTGGTCAAGGAGGACGGGGACATTGTGGAGCATGGCAGCCACGCGGAACTGCTCAAACGCCGCGGTGCGTACTACGAGCTGTACATGATGCAGTTCCAGGGCGGCCACGACCTGGAGGGCGAGGTCACCGCCGACGTCCACTGACAGGCAGAAATCGGCGAAAACGCGAATTTTCGGCGTTTTCCGCGGGTCGGTTTGGTCAGCGCAGCAGGGTGTCGATGAGCCGGGCCGCCACCTTGGCCGTGCGGTTGTCGATGTCGAATGCGGGGTTTAGCTCCGCCACGTCGAAGTGGAACAGCTTCTCGCTCGCGGCGACCTGCCGGCATACCGCGGCGATGACCGGCAGCGGCACGCCGAACGCCGCGGGGGCGCTGACGCCGGGGGCCACGGCCGCGGGCAGCACGTCAAGGTCGATGGTCAGGTACACAATGTCCACGGTCTCCAGGAACGCGGCCACAAAGCCCTCGGTGCGCTCCGCCGAGCAGTCCTCGTCCAGCAGGTACTTCACGTCGAGGTCGTGCGCCGTGTCAAAGAGGGCGCGCGTGTTGTTGGGTTCACTGATGCCGACGACGGCGTAATTCAGTTCGCGGCCGGCGGCGGTTTCGGCACGGGCCATCTGCAGGAACGGCGTGCCCGAGCTGGGCGATGGGGCCTCGCGCAGGTCAAAGTGGGCGTCCAGGTTCAGCACGCCCAGCCGGGCGCCGTTCGCCACGGCAGAGGTGGCTGCCACGCCAAGGTAGCTGGCAAAGGCGGTCTCGTGGCCCCCGCCCAGGACAAAGGTGAGGTGCCCGGCGTCGAGCATGGCCGTCAGTGCGGTGCCGCAGCGGGCCTGGCCGTCCTCGAGGTCGTCGCCGGAGACCACAATGTCCCCGGCGTCGGTGACTGCCCGCGTGCCGTGGAACGCCAGGGAGCCAAGCGCGGCACGGATGGCTGCAGGACCGGTGGCGGCCCCCGTGCGGCCCAGGTTGCGGGCCACGCCAGCGTCGGAGCGGAATCCGAGCAGGGCCGCCGGGCCCGGCATGGCCGCGTCGAGCGCCTCAGGGGCGGGAGCGGCAGGGGTCGACACCGCCTGCCACCAGCGGCGATGGGCGGGGGATCCGCCGTCGTCCCTCCCGGTCCAGTCGGTGGCGGGCACGTCAATGGCAAGCGAAGAAAAGTCCATTCCCCCAGCGAACCCCATGCTGCGGGGTAATGCCAGGCGCCCCGGCAAATCGACGTCTCCCATCACAGACTCCATTAACCGACTATGACGCAGTAACTGCACCGAAAACCGTGAAAACGGGGTAAATCGATGCACTTACTGCGTCATAGACGAAAAGGGGGAGGGGCTACTTGATCCCGAACAGTTCCTCCACGGTGCCTATGCCGAAGAACAGCAGGAAGGCGGCGGCAACAGCCCACATCAAGGGGTGGATCTCCTTCGCCCGGCCCTGGAACAGGCGGATCAGCACGAAGGCGATGAAGCCGGCACCGAGGCCGTTGGCGATGGAGTAGGTGAACGGCATGAGGGTGAACGTCAGGAACGCGGGAATGCCTATGCCCCAGTCGGACCAGTCGATCTTGCCCACCTGGGAGACCATCATGAAGCCAACAACAACCAGGGCGGGGGCCACAGCCTCGAAGGGGACCAGCTTGATCAGCGGGGTGACGAACATGGCCAGCAGGAGGAGCACGCCTGTGACAATGGAGGCCAGGCCCGTGCGGGCGCCCTCGCCAATGCCGGCGCCGGATTCCACGTAGATCTGGTTCGAGGAGGAGGAGGCTCCGCCACCGGCGATCGCACCGAAGGCGTCGACCAGCAGGACCCTGTCCACATCAGGGATGGTGCCGTCCTTGCGCAGCGAACCAGCCTCGGCGGCAAGGCCCACCATGGTGCCCATGGCGTCGAAGAAGATGCTCAGCAGGATCACAAATGCCAGCAAGATGGCGGCAACGGCGCCCAGCTTGCCGAACGCGCCAAAGATGCTGACGTGGCCGATGAGGGACAGGTCAGGCAACGACCATTCGGAAAGCTGCGGGGACACCAGCGACCAGCCCTGGGGGTTGCTCTTGACACCGTCGAAGGAGGGGCCAATGTGCAGGGTCATTTCCAGGATGTTCGCCAGGACGGTGGAGACGACGATGCCGATCAGGATGGCGCCCTTGACCTTGCGGACCACCAGGCCGATGGTCAAAACCAGGCCCACAACGAACACCAGCGTGGGCCAGCCCATGAGCTTGCCGTCAAAGCCGAGCCCAACCGGAACGGTGGTGCCGGCAACGTCGGGGATGCGGCGCACAAAGCCGGCGTTGACCAGGCCAATGAGCGCAATGAACATGCCGATGCCCACCACGATGGCCGTCTTGAGGCCTTCCGGCACGGCCTTGAACACGGCGGTTCGGAAACCTGTGAGGACCAGGATGAACATGGTGATGCCGGAAAGGACCACCAGGCCCATCACATCTGGCCATGTCAGGCCCGGGTTGGTTGCCACGGTCACGGCCACAAACGCGTTGACGCCGAGGCCGGTTGCCATGGCGAACGGGTGCTTCGCCCAGGCGCCCATGATGATGGTCAGGATTCCGGCCACAAAGGCGGTGACTGCGGCAACGCGCTCCAGACCCAGCACTTCGCCCGAGGAGTCGGCGCCGCCCAGGATCAACGGGTTAAGCACTACGATGTAGCTCATGGCGAAGAACGTGGCGAAACCGCCCCGGATTTCCCGTGAGTAGTTTGAGCCGCGCTCGGTGATCTTGAAATATTTATCGACCGCGGACAGGCGCGAAGCCGTCGTCGTTGCCATAGGGTGCCTTCCAGGCGAAGTGAAATTAAGATAAGTCAATCGAAGAAATACTAGCCGGTGGCGCGCCACTGCGGCAGAGCAGGTCCGGGCCGATTTCCGCTCTTCTCACGAGTACGACGGCGGCCGGCGGCTTGGGCGAATGACCCGCCCAGATGCCACCGTCTTGAGGAAACTCCCATGATCGTGGGATACCGTGAGGTGCCATCGCTTCAACTTTCAAAGGAAATGACGCTGTGAAGAACCCTGTTGCCCGACGGCCCAGTGAGACGAACATGACACCGCAAATGCTCGTACGACGTTTTTTTGCAGCTCTTTTGGCCGCGCTGGTGCTTTTATCCGGGTCCGCGGCCGCGGCGTTGGCGCACGACGCCGTTACGGGAACGTCCCCCGCCGACGGCTCAACACTGGCCACGGTGCCAGGGAAAGTGGAAATCACCCTGAGCAACATCCCTGCCGTGATCGGCTCGCAGGTCCTGGTCCTTGATGCGGCGGGCACCAACTGGTCCGTTGGCGGCGTGGAGGTGTTGGACGATGTGGCGACGCAGGCACTGAAGCCGGGCGCACCGGCAGGCAAGTACACAGTCAAGTGGCGCCTCGTATCCTCGGATTCGCACCCCATCGAGGGTGAGTTCGCCTTCACGGCAACAGCGGCGGCAACAGCCACGGCCGCCCCTGTCGTCGGCGCAGGCCCTATCGTTTCGGTCCAGGCACAGGAGCCGCCGGCCCCGCCTGCAGCCCATAACGATAGCGCAGTGCCGTGGAGCGTCATTGGCCTGGTTGTTGTGCTGCTGGGCCTGGTGGTCGCGCTGGTGGTTGTGGCCCGGCGTCGTCTCTCAGACGAGAACTAGGCCGGCGCGGCGCTAGGCCAGCGCCGCCCCACCGCATTCACGGGTGGCGGCCCGGGCTGAGATCGACTGGCCAGCGCGTCGCGCCTGATGCAGGATTTCCTGGGTGGTGGGGACCGCCAGGTCGCCCACCCCTACAAGGTACAGGCCGAGCGAATGCATGCCGGCGCGTACATCGCCGGCCGTGGTGACGCCCACGCTGTGCAGGACCTTGCACAACTGGCTCAATGCGCCGCGGGTGAATACAACGCTGTGCGCGTTGAGGATACCGCCGGCCGTGTGCACCAGCCACTGGCGCTGGGCCGCTGTGCTGTGGGGTGCCTGGGTCAGTTCCAGGGCCCGGGTTTCCGGCCGGATGTCCAGCTCGTGGCGCCGGGCGTAATGCTCGAGCAGCCGCACTATTTCACTTCGCTCATTGAGCGCGGCCAGGCTGATGCTGCCTGTGGCAGGTTGGAGCGGGACGGACTGCTTCACGGGGCAGGAGCCATCGACGACAATGGCCTTGATGCCCTGCCGGTTTAGCTCTGCGGCAACTGCCAGGGCGGAGAACCCTGAACCAATCACGACGGTGGTGGTCTGTTCCGCAGGCGCCGGGGGATCCGGTGTAGCACGGAGCCGGGCGGTTAAACTGGCAGCCAAAGGTGCAGCAGTCATGGCAAATGCCTCCTCGAACGGTAGGAGAACTGTGTGGCGGCAGATCCGGGAGCACGGGTGTGCCGTGGTGCGAATTAGGGCAGAACGCGAGCCAAATAGGCGTTGTTGAACACGCGCCTGGGATCGAGATCATCTCGAACCTTACAGAACAATTCGAGGTCTGGGTAGAGCTGCGCGAAGTCTTTCGATTGGAGAAAATGCCACTTCCCCCAGTGGGGCCGCCCGGCATGGGAACGGAAGATTTCCTCGGCCGCCTTGAAGTACTCCAACGGTGCCGTTTTTATGTGCTGGTGGATGGCAATGTAGCCGGTTTCGCGGTTGTTTGCCGTGGACAGGGCAACGGTGTCGGCGGCGGCACTGCGTACCTCCACGGGGAATGAAATCTGCAGCCTGCGGCGCTTGATCATGGCGTCGAGCTCTCCGAGGACTGCCGGAATGTTCTCCAGCGGAAGCGCGTATTCCATCTCCCTGAAGCGCACAGTCCGTTGGGTGGCAAAAACCTTGTGGGAGGCGTCGCCGAACTCCCTGTTGCCTGTCAGGCCGGACGCCATCCGATTGGCCTTCGGAATCGCCGATGGCAGCTTGCCCGTGACATTGCACAGCGCGGAAAACAAGGTGTTGGAGACAAGGACGTCATCCACAAAGTGCGCCCATGTCGACAGTGGGGACACACCCGCGGGCAGCCCGCCGGGGGCATGGCGCGTGTTGGTTTTCGTCAGCGCCATATCGGTGTGCGGGAACCAGTAGAACTCAAAGTGGTCGTGCAGGGCATTGCGTTCCCCATATGACTCCATGACGGCTGCCAGCGGCTCGGGGCGCTCCACCGCGTGCAGCATGAAGGCGTCAACGCATTGCAAGGTGACTGAGGTGATGATGCCGAGGGCGCCCAAGCCCACCCGGGCGACGGAGAAGACCTCGGAATTGTCCGTTGCGGAGCAATGCAGGATCTCGCCCGTGCCGCTCACAAGGGTCAGTGCCCTGACCTGGGTGGCGATGCCGCCAAACGCCAGCCCGGTGCCGTGAGTTCCGGTGGAGATGGCCCCTGAGATGGACTGCCTGTCAATGTCGCCCAGGTTTTCCATGGCCAGCCCGTACGGTGCCAGCAGGGCCGGGATCTCATGCAGTCGCGTGCCGCCTGCCACCGTGGCAAGCTTGGCCGCCCTGTCCACGCTGAGCAGCCCGCTGATGCCATCGAGCTGCAGCTGCACGCCCCGGGTCAGGGCGATGTCCGTGAAGCTGTGGCCGGCCCCCACAGCCTTGACGGTGCCTCCTGACGCCGCCGCCGCACTGACAAGCGACGACACCTCGGCGACCGTGCTGGGCCGGGCCACCCGGCTCGGCGTGCACCGCTGGTCCCCTGCCCAATTGCGCCACTGACTCATACGAACGCCTTCCCCTCGCCCCGATAGGTGGGCGCCGTGCCCACCGGTTGTCCGCCGTCGAGCATTTCCAGGGCATCAACGTGCTCACAGACCTCTCCGGACTTGGCGTGTCTGAACCAGACCTTCGCGCCGATGCGCAGGGACGCCGCCGCCCTGCCGCGCAAGGGTGTCTGCACCTCGCCGGCACCCTCTGTGCCGATCATTGACAGCCCGGCCGGGTACACCGGCACGGGGGAGCGGTCTGCGCCGGAGGGGCCCGACGCGATCCAGCCGCCGCCCAGCACCGTCACGACGTTGGGTTCCGGCCGCCTGACCACAGGCACGGCAAATCCGACGGCGTGGGCCGGAGTGAAGCGGGAATAGCCGTCGAAGAGTGTGGGGCCGAACAAGCCTGAACCGGCCGCCAGCTCCGTCACGGAGGCGTCCTTGGTTGTCAGTTCCAGGCTCCCGGTGCCGCCGCCGTTGACGAATTCCAGCTCGGCCACGTTGCGCACCGCCGCCACCACATTGGCCCTGCGGTGCAGGATTTCGGCCATGGAGGAACGCTGGATCTGCCGGAGCACGGCGCCCTTTGCCAGGTCTGCCACCTTGTTTCCGGTGTGCGGGGTGTCCTGCAGTCCGGCAATTTGGGCCTCATAGGCCATGATTCCCACGAGTGCGAAGAGGGGGGAGGCGCCGTTCTTGTACGTGTTGATGGCCAGGGCCACGGCAATGGCATCGGCACCTGTGCGGATGGGCGAGCGGTAGACGCCGATGTGTCCAACAGCTTTGCCCCCCACTGCGGGGCGCCACGACGCGTCCAGGTCAAGACAGAGGCGGATGGGGGCTGCCGGGCTGAGGCCGGCCAGTGTCGCCGCCATCCATTGAAGTTGTTCGGTGGAATCGACCATCAAGGTGATGCGTGCGCACGCGGCGGGATCGGCGGCCAAGGCGCGCAGGGCGTGCCCATCGGCTGTGGGGTAGGCGACGAGGATGTCGGTGAACGCATCGGAAGGGTCGGCCGCCAGCCACAACGACTCTGGCAGGGTGAACCCCAGGATGCCTGCAAAGCCCGGCTGGGCCAGCACCGCACGTAACACCTCCTTGCTACGGATCGACTTGCTGGCGACGCGGATGGGCTTTCCCGCGGCGCGGCGCAACAGTGAACCGGCATTAAAGGACAGTGCCTGCACGTCCAAAACCGCCATCGGGGCGGACAGGCCCGCATAGGCAGCATCCGCCTGGGCCCAGATGTGTGGCGGGGCCTGCCCGCCGCTGCGGCCGCGTGCGAGGGCGGTCTCCTGTAGTTCCAGCGTCCCCGACAAATTCCTCATCCCGGGCATCTCCGACATCAGTATTAACTTCCATGGGTGATCTTCATTCCCACTCTTTCACATGAGGGGCGCTGTTTAGAGCAGCCGGAGTCCGCGTCTTTTCCGCACTTCATTACGAAGCTCCGGGGCCTTTTCGCGGAGCAACTTGACGCGCCAAGCCGAACCCGCAATAGTCACAAGTACAGGCCGCGATGGGGAGGCGCCACGGCGTTTCCGCACCCTCCGGCACATCTGAACCAGGAGGCGCAGCATGAGCAGCCCACAGGAATCAACGCAGGGTGCAACTCCCGGGCAGGCACCCAGTCCCACAGGAATTGTTGTGGGCATCGACGGGTCCGAACAAAGCAACTGCGCCTTGATCTGGGCCGCCCGTGAAGCCAAGACCCGCAATCTTCCGCTGCATCTTGTCACCGCCTACACAGTCCCCATCTTTGCCGCTTCCGGGCTCGACGGCGGGTATGCCACTGTGGACGACGACGTCATCCGCCAGGGTGCCGAGGCCGTCCTTCGGGAATCGGCCGCCAAGGTGGCCCACCTGGACATCCAGATGGATGCCAGAGTTGAAAACGGCGACGCCGCCGGGGTGCTGTTGGAACTAAGCGAAACGGCGGAGCTGCTGGTCTTCGGCTCACGCGGCCGCGGCGGGTTCATCGGCCGCCTCCTTGGCAGCGTCAGCTCCGCCCTGCCTGCGCACGCCAAGTGCGCCACCGTCACCGTGCCGCTGAGCTGCGCAAAGCGCCTCGGGGAAGGCCCCGGTTCCGAAGAGGCCATTGCGAAGATAGAAAAGGTTGTCATTGTGGGCGTGGACGGCTCGGACCAGGCGCGCTACGCCGTGCTCGTTGCCGCCGAACAGGCCCAGCGGTCAGGGAGCACCCTGCGAATTATTTGCGCCGTGCAGCCCTACACCGGTTCCCTCTCCTGGATGCCGGCACCTGTGGACAGGGAAGCCTTGTTTGCTGAGATCCAGCTCCAACTGGACGCAGGTGAGAAGTGGGTTCGCAGCCACTTCCCGAAACTGCCCATCGAGGTCCAGCTCATTGAGGGGTCTGCGGTTGAGGTGTTGGTCAAGGCCTCGGAGACTGCCGAGCTGGTGGTCATGGGAACGCGCGGCCGCGGCGGTTTTGCCGGCATGATGCTCGGTTCCACCACGGACGGGGTGCGCCACCACGCCAAGGGCCCCATCATGGTGGTCCGGGACAGGGAAGACCCCCGCCAGGGAGACCGCTCGGCGTTTGGTCCGCTACTGCAGGCATAGCCCGAATGAGGCGCATATCGATGGCATTTTTGGCATGTTCGAATTAAATAGAAACTAGTCCAGCTGTACTAAAAAAGCGGTAAAAACATGGGCCGGGGAACGGCGGCTGTCAGTACCTGGCCGCGTAGGGGTAGAGCTTCATGGTGGGCATGTTGGCCAGCGGCGTGACCTGGATCGGGTAGCCGTAATACAGGGCCTGCACCACCTGGTTGTTGCCGACGTAAATGGCGATGTGGCCAAAGCGGCCCGAGCCGTCGTCGTCAAACACCAGCAGGTCACCGTACCGCATTTGTGACAGGGGCACCCGCTGCGGCGCCGCCCAGAACTGGTCGGTGCCCTCGCGCGGGACGGATTTTCCTGCCGCGGCAAACGCCTGCTGGACCAGCCCGGAACAGTCGAACGCGGTTGGTCCGTTGCCGCCCCATTGGTACGGGCCGCCAATCTTGGACATCGCGTAGTTCACCATGACCTGGGTGTATGAGCCCGAAGGCGCCGGGGGCTGGACCACAGGCGGGGCCACTGGCGGACTGCCCACCGGAGGAGCGGGCGGCTTGGGGGCCTGTGGTGCCGGCGGCTGGGGCGCCTGCGTGACGGGGGGCCTTGGGACCTGGGGTGCCGGCGGCTGGGGCGCCTGCGTGACGGGCGGCTTCGGCACAGCCGGGGGCACTGCGGGCCCGGCCAGCGGCTTTTGACCTGCCGTAGGGGGCCGAACAGGCGCCGGGGCATTCTGTGACTCTTCAATTTGCTGACGCAGCACCTGTTCCTGCGCCTTGCGTGCCAACTCGTCCACGCGGGCACCTTCAAGCGCCACTGTGGTGTTGTGCAAGGTGGCCAGCCGCTGCAGCAGGATGTCTCGCTGGGCCTGGTTTTCGGCAACGATGGCAGCCTGGGCGTCGGCGGCGACCTGTGCCTGGGCGCGGGATGATTCCGCCGCAGCCGTGGCGTCGCTGGCTGCCTTGCTGGCTTCCTTGGCCTGA
This sequence comes from Arthrobacter sp. LAPM80, assembly GCF_046736435.1. Lineage (NCBI taxonomy): Bacteria > Bacillati > Actinomycetota > Actinomycetes > Micrococcales > Micrococcaceae > Arthrobacter > Arthrobacter sp. LAPM80. The sequence continues at coordinate 49,839 of NZ_JBCHVD010000003.1, read as the reverse complement.
GCCTGTAGCGCGACCGAGGTTGCTGCGGTGGCCTCGGCTGTGTCGAATGTATGGGCGCGGCTGGTGCCCAGAGTCATGAGCGTTGAGGCCTGGTACATGGCGTCGTCCGCGTCGGAGCTTGTCAGGAACGTCTGGACGTCCAGGCCAAGTCCGCCGTTCTTGTACAGGTTGCCGGCCAGCTGCCCCAGCTGTGCCTTGGCCTTCTGCTGGGCGCTGGCGGCAGCCTTGGCCTTGGCCTCGGCAGTGTCCGCTTCGCCCTTCCGCTGTTCAAGCGTGACAAGGGCACTTGTGTAGGCGTTGTTGGCCCCCATGGCCACAAGGCTCGATGCCTGGAGCCTGTCATTGGCGGAGCTGATGATCGCATCCAGCTGGGTCGAGGCGGCGGCGGCGGCGGCCTCCGACTCCTTGGCCTTGGCGATGTCGCCTTCGCTGGGAATCGCGGGACTGAACGGCCGCAGCGTGAACGGTTGCAACGCCGTCGTGCCCAACGTGGCACCCAGGGCGCCCATGCCGGTGGAGATGTGGGGCGGCGCGGCGTTAGCCGGGGCCAGAAATGCGGTGGAGGCCACGGCGGCACAAGCCAGTGCGGTGGTGCCGCGAACCAAAAAGCGCATAGTCATCCAGTTGCCTTACTGCAGGTCGGTAGGTAAAGGTGCACGGTCCGGACCGTGAGGGCGGATTTGGCGGCACAGGGGAATTTACACAGCTGATCCGACCCTACGGCCGGGAGAAGCCTTTGGCAACATTCGTAACATCAGCAACTTCAACCACAGTGGTGTCATTTATCCCCAGCCCAGCTCGTGCAGCCTTTCGTCACTGATGCCAAAGTGGTGGGCGATTTCGTGGACAACCGTCACGGTGACTTCCTCGATGACTTCTTCACGGCTGTGGCAGATCCCCAGAATGGGTCGGCGGAAGATGGTGATCCGGTCGGGCAGTGAGCCGGTTCCCCACCAGGAGTCTCGTTCGGTCAACGGGGTGCCTTCATATAATCCCAGCAGCACTGTGTCGGGATCTTCGTCGGGACGGGGAACATAGATTTCCGCAGTGAAGATGGCCACGTTGTCCATCTCGGCACTGATGTCCGCAGGGATTTTGGCGATGGCATCTTGCACTGCGGCATCAAATTCGTCCTCGTCCATGGTGAATCGGCCAAAGGAGGGGATGCCGGCCAGCGGGTTTTCTTGCATGGTTCAAGACTAATGACCAGTGCGAAAAATGTTGGATTTTCGCGGATTTTAGGTAGCCCAGCGTCTGTCGTCGTTCGGCTCCGGGCAGGCACACGGATCCTCGTTTTGCGTTCTGCGGAAAATGCCCCTATAGTTTTTGGAGTCCACTTCGGACCGAAGCGCTGGAAACAACGCGGAGGCTTGAAGGACGACTTAGGCCCCCATCGTCTAGCGGCCTAGGACACCGCCCTTTCACGGCGGCGGCACGGGTTCGAATCCCGTTGGGGGTACTTGCGAGTGAGTGGTAAATCAGTGAGAAATTTACTGATACGATATAACTCGTGAAAATCACAGAAACATGTGAATGTAACAAACGCAGTAAATAGCATGGCCCTGTAGCGCAGTTGGTTAGCGCGCCGCCCTGTCACGGCGGAGGTCGCGGGTTCGAGTCCCGTCAGGGTCGCTTTGGTTCTTTTGGTTGGTTCAAGAGGATCTGGTGACGAGATTTTCAGATCACCAAGGCTCTGTAGCTCAGTTGGTAGAGCGTTCGACTGAAAATCGAAAGGTCACCGGATCGACGCCGGTCGGAGCCACCAGTAAGACCCCGAGAAATCGGGGTCTTTCTTATTTCCGGGGCATTTCCCCGATGCACCAATTCCTCATTATTTGAAATGCCACCTTTGGGCGGAAATACTCTTTCGATATTTTCGTTAAGAAGCGGCATTCTCCGACTCTGGCCGTGAGCACCCCCATGCGAGGGTCGGCTCCCTCCGGATTCGTTTCCGACCCACGGTATTGATGTGTTTTGTGCCACGCCAAGGTTGCGTGGCCGCCATTTCCCCGCCACCGACGAGCGCAAACCCATCCGCACCTCCGGGGTTGCAACCGCGCGCCCGAAATTGACCACGGATTGTCCCGGCGTTGCCCCTGAACTTTGCGGTGCATAGGCTTACCGTAAGAGAAACAGAAAGGGCCGGTCCATGGACTCACACAACCAGGCTTCATCGATTGTTAGCTCGGAAGACACCCAGGGCCGTACTGTCATTGCTGAGACAGCGGTGGCCAAGGTGGTGGGTGTGGCTGTTCGCGGCGTTGACGGGGTGCACGCCCTTGGTTCGGGCGCATCACGCTCCATGGGTGCCATTCGTGAGGTTGTGGGTGCCACGGACCTCACCCAGGGTGTGCGCGTTGAGGTGGGGGAGTCCGAGGTTGCCGTGGACATCGTCCTGGTGGCAGAGTACGGGTACCCGCTGCAAACCCTCGCCAACACCATTCGCCGCGCCGTCTATGGTGCTGTCGAGGATTTGGTGGGCCGCAATGTCATCGAGGTGAACATTGAAATCACCGATGTCTTCATCCCCTCGCCCGACGCCGAGAAATCCTCGTCCCGCCCGCGCCTGACCGACAGGCTCGGCGCAGCCGTGCGGTCCCAGCCGCACGAAGCCTCTCACGGGCACGCCATCGAACCGGCGACGGCCACATCGCGGCCGACGGACGGCAGCACCAGCAACAATCCATCGGAAGTCGGGGAATACCAGTGAATCTCAGCGTGGTGTGTGCAGCATTTGGAGCCTTTTTGGCGTTTATGGCCTTTGCCTTCGGTTTCTGGGGATTCGTGGTGTCGGCGGTCTTCATTGCCGTAGGGGCCTTCCTGGGGCGCGCAGCCAGCGGAAAGCTTGATTGGCGCGGCGTCCTGGATGCCCTGACAGGACGGCGCTCATCATCGTGAGCGAGCCCCTCACCAAAGCCACCGAATTCGCCGGGCACAACCGCATCAGCACCCAGGCACTGACCTCCGTAGCCAAGGTTGCCGCGGCAGAGGTCCTTGCCGTGCACCCGGCCGCGGTGCGTGTTCACTGGTCCGACGACGGCGGCGCGCTTGCCCTCTCCGTCTCATCCGCCATGGGCGCGCCGTCCCTCAATGATGTCCGCAGGAACCCCGGCCGGGTCGCCCAAGGCGGCGGGAGCATTCTGGCAAGGGCGACGGCCGCCAAGGAACGCATCCTGGTCCAGCTCGAGCGGCTGACTGGATCCCACGTAAGCCGGGTTGATGTGCGGATCTCAGGACTTCTCACCAGCGACGACGGGCGGGTCCTGTGAGCGGACAACCCAAGGGCGGCGCGGACTCCGGCGAGCAGACCCGGAACGACTTCATCCTGCGCATCCTCCGCCGGGAAACCCACTCGGCACGTTCTAGCGTGTCAGTGGCGACGGCGATCGTCATCGCGGCGGCGGCGCTATACGGCCTGCTGGAAATGATGCTTGCAGGACTGGGTCAGCCCGCCTGGCTGGCGCACCCCCTGGACGCATTCGCGGCAATTGCCGATCTCCCCGGCGCCACGCCTCCGGTCCTGCTCGGAGCAGCAGGGGCGCTCGTTGCCCTGCTGGGAGTGGTTCTTTTGTGCAACGGACTCATTCCCGGACGCCGGGCCCGGCACGTGATTGCCGACCCCCGCATTGCCATTGTTGTCGAAGACGAAGTCATTGCGGCGGCACTGGCCAAGTGCGCCCGTATGGCGGCAGGGGTCACGCGGGAACAGGTGGTGGTTGTGGTTTCCGCCCGCCAGGTTCAGGTCAACATCCGCCCCACCTCGGGTATCCGGCTTTCCGAAAATGCCATCCAGGCGGCCATTGAGGCCCAAATCGCCTCCATGGGGATGGATCCTGTCCCGGCGGTCACGGTGAAATTGGCTGACAGCGGGGTGATCGGCGTATGAATGGCACACCCAGGGGCATTAACCGTTTCCTGCTGATCCTGATCGGCCTCGTGCTGATCATCGCCGGCGCCGGAGCAACCGTCATCGCGGCCTCCCCCTCCGCTGCCCGTTGGTGGCAGGGCTGGGCCGGGGCGCAGGTGGCCTGGCTCAGCGACTACGCGTGGCGCACACGGCTGGTGGTGACGTCGCAGAGCTGGATCTGGTTCGCGGGCGCCGCCCTTTGTCTCGTCCTGGTGATCGCCATGATCACCTGGATCGCAAACCAGGGCAAGGGCCGGGCCAACACACTGTTTGAGCGTGAGGGAAGCGCGCACGACGACGGAGCGGCCGGCGTCGTCGGGCTCAGTTGCGCCGTGGCGGAGCAGGCCTTGAAAAGCGCCCTGTTGGAACGCACGGACTTGTTGGCGGTGTCAGTGACGAGTTATGACTTCCGCCAGCTCACGGCCTTGAAGGTGCGGGTGCTCCCGCGGCAGGGGGTTGCGCCGCACGAAATTGCCGCGGACATCACTGAACTGGTCTCTGCTCTGGATGAACTTCTGGGCGTTGAAGTTCCCGTGCTGCTGCACATTGGCTCTGGTGCGAGGGTACGCTTCACCAAAGCGGAACGAGTCCGTTAGTCTTCAATCACCACCCGTGGGTGCATGAGTACTTGGGGGAGCGTATCAACTGCAGGGGAGAAAAGCATGACTGAGAAAAATTCTGAAAATCCCATTGTCGACGCCGCCACCGGCGCAGCCGAGAAGGCAAAGGACGTTGCCGCTGACGCCGCCGAGAAGGCAAAGGAATTTGCCGGTGAGGCCGCAGAAAAGGCAAAGGAATTTGCTGGCGAGAGTGGTGAAAACATCAAGGAATTCACCGAGGACGCTGTAGGGAACGTAAAGGAATTCGCCGGGGACGCCATGGAGCATGCCAAGGGTCTTGGTGCGAAGATTGCCGGTATTTTCAAGCACGATAAGTAGGCAGACTGGTTGACGGGACGGCGAACGCGGAGTTCGCCGTCCCTTGTACGTTGCCATCCGGCTTGACGTGGTGATCCATACGTCCGAGTTTGGCGCCAGCATGGAATTTGAAATTGGGTCCGCCACGCTCAACCCACGCCTCGGCAACCGGCGTGCGGGCGCCGTCGTACTCGTTCAGGACACGGGTTCAGGCCAGGTAAATTTCGTGGACACCCTCGTCGTCGATGAACGGCGGTGGGGGTTCAAGGTTGGCAGCCTTCACCATGCCATGCACCACATTCAATCGAAAGCCGTCGACGCTGCGGACCAGCCAGAATCGCAGTACGGGTTCCATTTCATGGTGGACCTCCGTCTCCACGCCTTGCCGTTGCGAAAGATGTAAAGGTTGCGGGCTGCCGAGCCGTCGGGGAACTGCCTGGCGGTAATCTGCCACGTCATACTCTGCATCAGCCTGGGGAAGACGTAGAACGGACACAACGAAACGGCGTTGACACCAAGGTCTCTCAAGGACTCGAATTTCCCGGAAATACGAGGTAGATCGCACATCCCCTAGCCATCGCCATCGGCAAATGAGCGCGGGTAAATCAGGTAGATCACGGCACTGGTCCAGCACGACTTGGCTGCGGCTGTTTGAGAAGTTGCCGTGCTGTTGTGCCTGTAATGAAAAGATAACGAATTGATGTAAGCGCTTGCACTTTTGCATCACCTCTTACTAGTGTGATCAACACCACTGCGGGTGGAGCCATGAACCACGCGCTGCAACTCAGGATTTTCACTTTAGGAGAACGAGCATGGGAACCAAGATGACAAAGATGTACATGCCGCTGGCGGTTGCCGCGACACTCACTCTGGCACTGTCCGCCTGTAGTGGCGGGACAGGCGGCGGCACGGCCGGCGGCGGCGCGGCGTCCGAAAACCTGGATGCCCGCGGTCCCATCACCTACGTCCAGGGCAAGGACAACTCAGAGGTGATCCGGCCCCTAGTGGACAAATGGAACGCCGCCCACCCGAATGAGAAGGTCACCTTCAATGAGCAGTCAGACAAGGCTGACCAGCAGCATGATGACCTTGTCCAGCGCTTCCAAGCCAAGAATGGCGACTACGACGTTGCCAGCGTTGATGTGGTGTGGACGGCCGAGTTTGCGGCCAAGGGCTGGCTGCAGCCGCTGAAGGACAAGATGGCCATCGACACCACCGGCTTCCTGCCGGCCACGGTCGCAGCGGCAACCTACAAGGACACCCTGTACGCCGCGCCGCAGACTTCCGACGGCGGCATCCTGTACTACCGCAAGGACCTGGTTGCGACCCCGCCGAAGACATGGGACGAAATGATGGGCATGTGCTCCATCGCCAAGGCAAAGGGCATCGACTGCTACGCCGGGCAGTTTGCCCAGTACGAGGGACTGACAGTGAATGTCGCCGAGGCCATCAACACCGCCGGCGGCACCATCGTTGACAAGGACGGCAAGGCCACAGTTGACACCGCCGACGCAAAGGCAGGGCTGACCAACCTGGTCCAGGCATACAAGGACGGAAACATCCCCAAGCAGGCTGTGACGTACCAGGAAGAGCAGGGGAGGCAGTCCTTCGAGGACGGGAAATTGATGTTCCTGCGCAACTGGCCCTATGTTTACAATCTGGCCAAGACCGATGGGTCCTCCACGGTGAAAGACACCTTCGGCATTGCACCCCTGCCCGGCAAGAGCGGCCCTGGTGCTTCATCCCTGGGTGGGCACAGCCTGGCTGTCAGCGTTGACTCCAAACACAAGGCCACGGCCAAGGACTTCGTTTCCTTCATGACCAGTGCAGAAACCCAGAAGTTCTACGCAACCAAGGGATCCCTGGCGCCCGTGATGGAAAGCCTGTACACCGACGCAGCTCTCGTCGCCAAGCTGCCGTACCTGCCCGTGCTGCTGACATCCATCCAGAACGCCGTGCCGCGGCCCGTCACCCCTTTCTACCCTGCCGTGACCCAGGCCATCCAGCAGAACAGCTTCGCCGCCATCAGCGGGAGCAAGAGTGTTGACCAGGCGATGACTGACATGCAGGCGGCCATCTCAGCTGCCGGGTCAAAGTAACTCTCACGAGTGCGCCCTGCGGCGTTCCCGGCCTGGTCAGCCGCGCCGGGAACGCCGCAGGGCAGGCGTTCGCATCACCGCTCACGTGATGCCACCCAAAAAAGTGGTGAAAGGAAAGCAGCATGTCTACACAACTTGAACCGGAGGCGCGGCCCGGTGGAAGGATCGCCCGCAAGGATGGCGAGAACAAGGAAGTCGGTGCCGACCGGAAGGAAAAGACCCAAGGGCGTGCGGCGGCGTTGTTGATTGCTCCCACACTGATTGTGCTGGCCATCGTCATTCTGTACCCCGTAATCAACGCGATCGTCATGTCCTTACAACAGGACGAGGGCCTGGACCCGGTATCCGGCAGTTTTGTGGCCGGTGGCTTTGCCGGCTTCGCGAACTACATTCACTGGCTGTTCCAGCAATGCCAGACGTCCTCGGGAACTGCAAGCTGCCCGCCCGGAACGTTGGGAGCCCAGTTCTGGAGCGCCACGGGCATCACCTTCTTCTTCGCTGCGGTCACAGTTGTCCTGGAAACCATCCTGGGTTTCTGGATGGCAGTAATCATGGCCCGCGCCTTCCGCGGCCGCAGCGTGCTCCGGGCCGCGGTGCTTGTCCCGTGGGCAATTCCCACGGCCGTCACCGCCAAGCTGTGGTTTTTCATCTTCGCCTTCGACGGCATTGTGAACACCTTGTTCCACACCGGCATACTGTGGACCGGCAGCCAGGGCCCTGCCCAGGCGGCCATCATCATTGCCGATGTTTGGAAGACAACCCCGTTCATGGCGCTGCTTATTCTGGCCGGGCTGCAGATGATCCCTGCCGAAGTATATGAGGCGGCCAAGGTTGACGGCGCGTCGGCGTGGCAACGTTTTCGGCTCATCACCTTGCCGCTGGTCAAGCCGGCGCTCATGGTGGCCATCCTGTTCCGCGTCCTTGATGCCCTGCGCATGTACGACCTGCCTGCCATCATGACCGGCGGTGCCAACGGCACCACCACACTGTCCATCCTGGTGGTGAACCAGATCAGGGTCGGCTTTAATTCCGCCGCGGCATTGTCCACCATTACCTTCCTGATCATCTTCATCGTGGCGTTTATCTTTGTGCGCTTTCTCGGGGCCAACGCCGTTGAGTCCGCCAGTGGCGGAGCAAAGGGGAAAATCAAGTGAGCACCACAAGTTCGACCCTGAATTCCCATACTGCGGCCGCCAAGTCCGTGGCCAGGCGCCGGGAGAATTGGTCCAGCGGTCGCACCTACATCAGTGCCGCCGTCATCGTCATCTGGTGCCTGTTGCCGTTTTACTGGATGATTGTCACCGCCTTCCGGGACGTTGGCTACACCTTTGATTCCACCCCGTTCTTTACGCACGTCACCGGGGACAACTTCGCCACAGCTTTTTCCTCGCAACTGGGCAACCATCTTGACCGGGCTCTGCTGAACTCGCTGTTCGTCTCGGGGGTGACCACCATTGTGGCCTTGTTGTTCGGTGTTTTCGCCGCCTATGCGCTGGCCCGGCTGAAATTCCGCGGCAAGTTCCTGGTGCTGGGCATGGTTCTCGGGGCATCCATGTTCCCGGGCGTTGCCATCGTCACCCCGCTGTTTCAGCTTTTTGGCAACATTGGCTGGAATGGGACCTACCAGGCATTGATCATTCCGAACATTTCATTTGTGCTGCCATTGACCGTGTACACGCTGACGTCCTTCTTCCGGGAAATGCCTTGGGAGCTGGAGGAGGCGGCCCGTATCGATGGGTGCACCCAAGGGCAGGCGTTCCGTAAAATCATCATGCCGTTGGCGGCCCCGGCAGTGTTCACCACCGCCATTCTTGCCTTCATCGCCTCGTGGAACGAGTACCTGATTGCCAGTATTCTCTCCAACAAGGACACGCAAACAGTCACGGTTGCAATCGCCAACTTTGCCGGCTCCCAACCACACCAGGAACCGTATACGGCAGTCATGGCCGCAGGCACCGTAGTCACCATTCCGCTGGTGATCCTGGTGCTGATCTTCCAGCGCAAGATCGTGGCAGGACTGACAGCAGGGGCGGTGAAGTAGGCCTTGGGGCGCTCCCAGGGGAAGCGGGGGGGCAGGTCAGATGGCCTGCACATTCCCACAAGCAAGCAAAAGAGTGCTGAGGACTTTGACATCATCATTGGGTTCCTCGGTTTTTGGGCGGCAGTGCTCTTCGCTGTGACGCTATGGATGGAGCTCACGGGAGCCCCGGCACTGATGTGGGCGTTAGGATTATTGCTGGTCTGCCTGGGGCTGTGGGGCATGATCCGGCTTCGGCGGAAACTACCGGAAAGACGGGGTCGCCGACCGCAATAGCGCACGATCCCCTGGGGCGGGGGAGCAGCGAAAAGGAGCAGTTATGAGAGTCAGCATTGATGACGTTGCAGCACGCGCGCAAGTCTCCACCGCCACGGTATCCCGGGCCCTGAGGGGCTTGCCGAAAGTCAACCCGGCAACACGTGCGCGGGTGTTCGCTGTGGCTGAGGAAATGGGCTACGTACCCTCGCCGTCGGCCAGGCGATTGGCCACGGGACGGACCAAAACCGTGGGAGTGCTCGTGCCGTTCATCGACCGCTGGTACTTTGCGAATGCCCTGGAAGGGATCGACCAGGAATTGCGCGAGCATGGATACAATTTGCTGCTTTTCAGCCTCGGCGGATACATGCACGGCCAACAGCGGCGTTTTACTGAGCAAATGGTGCGCAAACAAATAGACGCGCTCGTGGTTCTTTGCCTGGGACTTTCCGCCACGGAACTGGCGGAACTGCAGCGAATCAACATTCCCATCATTGCAGTCGGCGGTCCTGTTGGAGGTTGTCGGGGCGTGCACGTGGATGACGCGGCGGCGGCCGCCGCCGCGACTCAACACCTAATTGACCTGGGCCACAAGAAAATTGGGCATCTGCGCGGCGGCATCAATGATGAGAAGAACTTTGTGGTTCCGTCCTTGCGCGCGGAAGCGTTCGAGGCCACCATGCGTAGAGCTGGGCTGGAACTGCGTCCCGAATGGAGCGTTGCCGGGGATTTCACGGTTGGTCAGGGCGCCGCGGCGGCAGCAACGCTCTTTACCCAGTCGGGTGAGCGCCCGACAGCCATTTTTTGCGGCTCGGACGAGATGGCGATTGGGCTGATGTTTGAGGCCAGACGGCGCGGCATCCGCATACCGCAGGACCTGTCCCTGATCGGCATCGACGACCACGACTTCTCCGCCCCGGCAGGATTGTCCACCGTTGCGCAGAAGCCTTTGCAACATGGGCTTCTTGCCGCTCAGGTACTTCTGGCGGAACTTGACGGGCTAACAATCCCCAGGCACGAAGATCCCATGCCGTTTAAGCTCATCCAACGCGAGTCCACTGCACCACCGACGCCACCGGCCTAGCATTCGAATCTCAACCAGCGGTGGTGGGGAGGGGTTTGTTCAGCTGGCGCGGGCGAGCTGGCGGACCGGCATCCAGCGGTTGGCCAGCCGGCGGTAGGCCGCCGCCGCACCCGTGAAATCGCCGTCGGCCAGGCATTGCAGCCCCATGTGCACATCGGCGGGGGAGTCGTCGGGGTGCACCCGGTTGGCCACTGTGCCGTAGTCGAGTTCAACCACACCCGCCTCATTGAAACCCGACAGCCAGCTCCCCAAATCCGCAAGCTCCGCAAACAAGTCAAGGTCGGGGGCCATCTCTGCGAGCATCCGCAGCGTCCGTTCGATCCTGCCCACGGCACTCGACACCGGGACCTGGATGCGCACCGTCAGGATCCGGCCGGACGACTCCACCACTTCCATGCGGTCATTGGCATAGACCAGCACAAACCAGCTAAACGGGATGCCCCATGTGGACGACCTCGTCTGCAGCGGCATTTCCACGTGCGGCCCGGCCGCGGCGCGCTCAAGGTTCACCGTCCACTCGGCCTGTGACAAGACAAGGCTGGCCAGTTGCTCCATGGTGCCTGTGGCAAGGTCGGCCGCACTGGCGATTGACCTCGCGACCACCTGGTTGGGCGCGTACAGCAATGGCTCGTCCTCGCCCATGGTGAGTACGCGAACCCGGTCCCCGCCCGCCGTCGGAAGCGGATTGGGCAGAAGCCTTGTGACCCGGCCCAGCGAGTCGGCAAGTTCGCCCGCGTCCACGCTGATGGCGTTTTGTTCAGGTTCCATCCGGCTCTCAAGGTAGGCGAACTCGGCAGTGGAGTATGCCTCACGGGGCAGGTATACGCGCAGGCTGGAGACAAATGGGAGCTGCACCCCGCCCAAGTACAGCCCTCCAGCCATGGGTCAGCCCAGCTCCACCATCACGGGTGCGTGGTCCGAAGCGCCCTTGCCCTTGCGTTCCTCGCGGTCAATCTCCGCGGCGCTCACGCGTGCGGCAAGCGACGGCGAGGCCAGTACAAAGTCAATGCGCATGCCTTCCTTTTTGGGGAAGCGAAGCTGTGTGTAATCCCAGTACGTGTAGACGCCCGGGCCCGGGTGCAGGGGACGGACGACGTCGGCAAAGCCTGCCGCTTCAAACGCCGAGAACGCTGCCCGCTCGGGTTCGCTGACATGGGTCAGCCCTTGGGTGCGAAAGAAATCAATGTCCCACACGTCGTCGTCCTGGGGCGCAATGTTCCAGTCGCCCATGAGCGCGATCTGGGCATTGGGGTCCTCGGCCAGCCAGCCGGTGGCCTGGTTCTTCAATTCATCGAGCCACCGCAGCTTGTAGGGCATGTGTTCGTCCTCAAGGGCGCGGCCGTTGGGCACGTACAGGCTCCAGATGCGCACGCCGTTGCAGGTTGCCCCGATGGCCCTGGCTTCCTGGACGGGGTCCTTGCCGCCCTTGCCGAATGCGGGCTGGTTTACGAAGGTGCGTTCCACATCCGTCAAGCCAACGCGGGAGGCGATGGCTACGCCGTTCCACTGGCTGAACCCAAAGTGGGCCACTTCGTAGCCGTTGTTTTCAAAGAGTTCCCAAGGGAAATTCTCGTCCTTGCATTTGGTTTCCTGGATGGCCAGAACATCGGCGTCGGTCCGGCGCAGCCAGTCCTCCACACGGTCGGCACGGGCACGCAGGGAGTTCACATTCCAGGTAGCAATCTTCACATATCAAAGCTATCAAGTTAAGGCCGTGAAAGCGTGGACCGGCTGATGCACGTCCCGGGCACGGCCCGGGCCAACTGTGGGAAGAGACTCCACAAAACTGGCCTGCAGGGGACCATTAGGTTGCCTAGGGTTACGAAAGTGTAACTCTCGCCTCGTCCCGTCAACGCTGTGGGATGGGGGTGTATGCCCCGAGTTTGAGGCTCAAAATGGCCACAATTCCGCCGATAGCGAAATTGTGTTTGTTAGCGTTGAGGGCGAACCAGTAAACCGACAAGCCTGCGGGCAACTGCCACAATCCGTGATGAGGATGACGAATCATCCTCTCCGGGACTGCGGCAGCCAGACACAGGCCGTCCAACTGGCGGCAGGGATAGCTTCCCGTTCCTCACCGTGTTTTGGCGGGGCCGTCTTTCCTCGCTGCCCCGGCCGGGGCGTGCGGGGAAGCGAAGAGTTTGACGCGTACCAACGCCTGCAGCACGAGATGACCAACCGCGTTCGTCCGGCCCCACAGCTTTAAGCCGTGGGGTCCGAACTGGCGCGTAGATGGGTACTACGTGTACGAATTCACGAAAGACGAAACGCAGACACAGCGCGTTTCGCCGGATTTTGAGCGCCCAAACGTTGAAAATGACGTGGCGCTGAGTGTCCGCAATGTATACAAAATTTTTGGCAAGCGCCCCGCCGAAGTCATTAAAAAGCTGAAGGCCGGCAAGAAGCGCGACGAGTTGACAGCACTAGGGACTGCAGCCGTCATCGATGCCTCGTTCGAAGTCAAAAAAGGCGAAATTTTCGTCGTCATGGGCCTCTCCGGCTCAGGCAAGTCCACGCTGATCCGCACCCTCAACGGGCTGTGGGCGCCGACCCAGGGCTCTGTGGTGGTGGGCGGGACCGACATCTCCAAGGTCAGCGACAAGGAACTGCGCCGTGTCCGCCAGCAGAAGATCTCCATGGTCTTCCAGCACTTCGCTCTCATGCCGCACCGCACTGTGGTTGAAAACGCCGCCTACGCACTCGAGGTGCAGGGCGTGGCCAAGGCCGAGCGGACTGCCCGTGCGGAGAAGATCCTCTCTCTTGTGGGCCTTGAAGGATGGGGCGCGAAGTACCCAGGGGAGCTTTCCGGTGGAATGCAGCAGCGCGTGGGCCTGGCCCGTGCACTGTGCGCCGAGACCGACATCCTGCTTATGGATGAGGCATTCTCGGCACTTGACCCGTTGATCCGCCGCGAAATGCAGGAGCAGCTGGTGCTCTTGCAGTCCGAGCTGGACAAGACAATTGTGTTCATCACCCATGACCTGAACGAGGCCATGTTCCTTGGTGACAGGATCGCCGTCATGCGTGACGGTGAGATCGTGCAGATCGGCACCCCGGATGAAATCCTCACCAGCCCGGCCAACGACTATGTGGCCGCGTTTGTGCAGGACGTGGACAGGACCCGTGTGCTCACAGCCGGTGGCGTCATGGAGCCGCCGCTGGCCGTGGTCAACCTCTCCGGAGGCCCCCGCAACGCCCTGCGCACCATGCGTGACCTGCAGGTGTCTGCCGCGTTCGTGGTGGACCGCCGCCGCAACTACCTGGGCACGGTGCGCGACCGCGACGTCATGAAGCAGGTTGAGCTGCGCAGCTCCGACCTGAACGCCGTTGTCCGCAATGGCATTGAACCGGTCAGCCCGGACACTGCCCTGAACGACCTCTTTGGGCGTGCCGTGGAAAGCCCGATCCCGCTGCCCGTGGTGAACGACGCCGGACGGCTCGTAGGTGCCCTGCCAAGGGTCACGCTGCTGGCCGCCCTGGGCAACGTGCCCTCCACCACCAGTGAGTTCCCCGTGGTGGATGCCCCTGTGGCACCCATCCCGGAACAAGTTGTGACCGCCGCGCTGGCGAAGACCGAAGGAGACGCATAGTAGTGGAACCGACATTTAGGATCCCGCTGGGCGAATGGGTTGAGGTTGGCCTTAACTGGCTGACCACCACCTTGGATGGCCTGTTTGTCTTTATCCGGACAGTTCTTGTCGGGGCCTACGACGGACTCGACCTGCTGCTGACGACCCCGCCGTTCTGGGTCATCATCGTGGTGTTCGCCGCCATTGCCTGGTGGGCAAGCGGCTGGAAGCTTGGCGTAGGAACATTGCTGGGCTTCGCCGTGGTGGTTGGCCTGAACCAGTGGGAGAACGCCATGCACTCGCTGGCTCTGGTGCTCATTGGCACTGTTGTTGCAGTGGTGATCAGCATTCCGCTGGGCATCTGGGCGGCCAGTTCTGACCGGGCGTCATCCGTCATCCGGCCCGTTCTGGACTTCATGCAGACCATGCCCGCCATGGTTTACCTGATCCCGGCTTTGGTCATGTTCCGGGTGGGCGTGGTCCCGGGTATCATCGCCACCATTATCTTCGCCATGGCCCCGGGCGTGCGTTTCACCGAGCTGGGCATCCGCGGCGTGGACAAGGAAGTGGTGGAAGCCGGCCATGCCTTTGGCTCCAGCCCGACACGAATCCTGTTCCAGATCCAGCTGCCGCTGGCCAGGCCCACCATCATGGCCGGCGTCAACCAGGTCATCATGCTTTCGCTGTCAATGGTTGTCATCGCCGGCATGGTCGGCGCACCGGGCCTGGGCTCGGAAATCGTCAAGGCGCTGAACCGCATTGATGCCGGGTTGGGCTTTGAGGCAGGCATTGCCGTGGTGATCGTGGCAATCTTCCTGGACCGCGTGACGGCCAGCTTCGGCAAGAAATCTTCCGGCAAGACCGGGCGGAACGCCTAAGCGCGTTCGCAAACAGCTGTACAAACCAATCGCGGCAGCCACACCTTTTGGGCTGCCAATGAAAGGAATGAATCATGAAGAAGAAATTTTTGGGTGCCGTTGCCATGGCAGCGACGCTGGCGCTGGGCCTGAGTGCCTGCGGCACAGGCTCCGAGGCGGCAAAGCTGGAGAACGGCGATAACAAGGACCTCTCGATTGCCGTCTTCAACGGCTGGGACGAGGGCGTTGCTGCCAGCGAGCTGTGGAAGGCAATCCTGGACGAGAAGGGCTACAACGTCAACCTCGATTACGCCGACGCGGCCCCCGTATATTCCGGGTTGTCCACTGGCGACTACGACGTGTCCCTGGATACGTGGCTGCCCATCACCCACAAGAGCTATATCGAGCAGTACGGCGATAAGATCGTTGACCTGGGTGTATGGAACGACGACGCCAAGCTGACGATCGCCGTCAACGCCGATGCCCCCATAGATTCCCTTGATGAGTTGGCAGCCAATGCGGACAAGTTCGGCAACAAGATCATCGGCATCGAGCCCGGCGCAGGCCTGACCGAAACCACGGCCGACAAGGTGATCCCCGGGTACGGCCTGGACAAGATGGACTACATCACCTCCTCCACACCTGCCATGCTCTCCGAGCTGAAGACGGCCACCAGCAAGGGCGAGAACATTGTTGTCACCCTGTGGCGCCCGCATTGGGCCTACGACGCCTTCCCTGTCAAGGATCTCAAGGACCCGAAGGGCGCCCTGGGCGATGCCGAGAGCCTGCACAGCTATTCACGTGTTGGCTTCGAGACGGATTATCCCACCGTCAACGGCTGGTTGAAGAACTTCAAGATGGATTCGGACAAGCTGAACTCATTGGAGAATGCCATGTTCAGTGACGGAGCCAAGGATAACTACACCGAAGTTGTCAAGAAGTGGATCGGCGAAAACCAGGACTACGTGACTTCACTGACCGCATAGCCCGCCCGCCCCGTCAGACGCTCGGTTACTTTTTGCTGGTTTTTTGGAAACGCTCCGTCACCTTGTGATGGAGCGTTTCCCATTTATCGACGATATGTAACCGAGCGTTTTTGGAACACGGGGTGGTTCAGCTGCCCGCGGGGAAGTCGGATTCCAGGTATTCGTGGCCAAGGCCGGCCTGCGTCGGCCCGCTGCCGTGACGAACCTCCTCGTTGGCACGCAGCTCCACCCGGCGGATCTTTCCCGAAATGGTTTTGGGCAGTTCTGCGAACTCCAGGCGGCGGATCCGCTTGTAGACGGGCAGGTGTTCGCGGCAGTACGCAAAGATTTCCCGGGCCGTCCCCTCGTTCGGTTCGTAGGAACCCGCCAGCACCACGTAGGCCTTGGGCACGTTCAGGCGCAGGTCATCAGGTGAGGGAACGACGGCGGCCTCCGCCACTGCCGGGTGCTCCAGCAGCACGCTCTCCAGCTCGAAGGGGGAAAGCCTGTAGTCGGAGGACTTGAACACATCGTCGCTTCGGCCAACATAGGTCAGAATCCCGTTTTCGTCCCGGCTCGCCACATCGCCGGTGTGGTAGTAGCCGCCGCGGAAGGCCTCCGCCGTCTTCCCTGGGTCCCCGAAGTAGCCCTTCGTGAGCCCCACGGGGACGGGGTCCAAACGCAGGCACAGCTCGCCGTCGTCAGCTTCCTTGCCCGTGAACAGGTCCACAAGGACCACGTCGTAGCCCGGCAGCGGGCGGCCCATGGAGCCGATCTTCACGGGCTGGCCTGGGGTGTTGGCGATCTGCACGGTGGTCTCGGTCTGGCCGAAACCGTCGCGGATGAGCTGTCCCCAGGCGCGCTCGACCTGGCCGATGACCTCCGCGTTGAGCGGCTCGCCGGCGGAAACGACCTTGGTGGGCGGATTTTTTAGAAGCGTGAGGTCGGCCTGGATGAGCATGCGCCAGACCGTGGGAGGGGCGCAGAAGCTGGTGACGTGTTCCTTGTCCATCTGCTCCATGAGGGCGGCGGCGTCGAAACGCACGTAGTTGTAGATAAACACGCAGGCCTCGGCGATCCACGGCGTGAAAACGTTCGACCAGGCGTGCTTCGCCCACCCCGGTGAGGCGACGTTCAGGTGCACGTCGCCGGGTTCCAGGCCGATCCAGAACATGGTGGAGAGGTGGCCCACCGGGTACGAGGTGTGCGTGTGCTCCACAAGTTTCGCCTTGGACGTTGTGCCGGAGGTGAAGTAGAGCAGCATTGTTTCGTCGGCCAGGGTCGGGGCGTCGGGTGTGAAATCCGTCGGGGCAGAAGCCGATTCCGCGTAATTCAGGACGGGGCGGCCGGCCGCAGCTTCAAGCGTGCCAGCCGCGCCATCGCCGACGCAGGCCAGGGTGTAGCGGCCCGGGACGCCGGCGAATTTCGGGGCGTCCTCGGCACGCGCGCACACCCACTGGGCTGCACCGCGCTCGACCCGGTCCCGCAGGTCGGCCGGGCCCATCATGGTGGTCGTGGGGATCATGACCACGCCCAGTTTGATGCTTGCCAGCATCAGTTCCCACAGCTCAACCTGGTTGCCGAGCATGATGATCATGTGGTCACCACGTTGGATTCCCTGGCTGCGCAGCCAGTTGGCCACCTGGTTGGACTTGAGGGAAAGGTCCTTGAAAGTGCGCCGGGTGGACGTGCCGTCCTGTTCCACAATGACAAGCGCGGGGTTGTTGGCTGTGGCCGGGTCCCTGGCAATCGCATCGACCCAGTCGAGGGCAAAGTTGAACTCGGTGAAGCGGGGCCAGGTAAATTCCTTTTGGGCGCGGGCGTTGTCCATGCGCATTTCAAGGAGACTGTCGCGGGCCGTGCGGAACTCTTCAGTGACGTTCATGGTGTCCACCTCTCGGCGTCATTGCCGGTAGTTGATTTACCTTGAATATACGCCCGGGGCCCGTGGTGGGTGTGCAGTGGCGCGGCCGCGGACGGTTACTTCCACCAGGTATCGAGCAGCGACACGGGGACGGTGCGCTTGTGCCGGCTCTGGCGGAAACGGCGCTCAATCGACTCCGCTGCGGCGTCGGGGATGCTCTTCCCCTCGAGGTAATCATCGATCTCCTCGTAGGTGATGCCGAGCTCGTCCTCGTCCGTGCGGCCGGGGACGCCGTCGAGCAGGTCAGCCGTGGGAACCTTGTTCCAGAGTTGTTCCGAGGCGCCCAGAACCTTCAGGAGCTCACGGTTTTGTCGCTTGTTGAGCGTGTACAGCGGCAGGATGTCAGCGCCGCCGTCGCCAAATTTAGTGAAGAATCCGGTGACAGACTCGGCCGCGTGGTCGGTGCCGATGACAAGCAGGTTGTCGTGGCCGGCCAGCGCGTACTGGGCGATCATGCGGGAGCGGGCCTTGATGTTTCCCTTGTTGAAATCCGAAACATTCCCGGCGTTGGTCTTGGCGAACGCAGCCTCAAAGCCGTCGACGGCAGGGGCAATGTTGAAGGTGGATTCGGTCTTCGCATTGATGAACTCCAAGGCCTTTTGGGCGTCATCCTCGTCATGCTGGACGCCGTAGGGGAGACGGACGGCAATAAAGTTCGCGTCGATGCCTTCCTCTGCCAGTTCCTCGACGGCCAGCTGCGCCAGGCGCCCTGCAAGCGTCGAATCCAGTCCGCCGCTGATGCCAAGCACAAAGCCGCGAGTGCCTGTTGCCTTGAGGTAATCCTTCAGGAAGCTCACGCGCCGCGTGACCTCCGCTGCCGGGTCAATTCTGGGCTGGACGCCGAGTTCAGCAATGATCTGTGCCTGTAGTTCGCGCATGTGATCAGCCTATCGCGTGCGTGTTTCGGTGGTGTTGCGTGCTCCCAATTACAATGAAACCCATGACCTCCACTCTTGCCGCTGACCGCGCCCGCCTGCTAGAACTCGTCAAGGATCTCGCCGTTGTTCGCGGCAAGGTGATCCTCTCCTCGGGCAAGGAAGCCGATTACTACATCGACCTGCGCCGCATCACCCTCCACCACGAGGCTTCCCGCCTCGCCGGCCGCGTCATGCTGGCACTGCTTGACGACGCCGGAATCGACTTCGAGACCGCCGGCGGCCTGACCATGGGCGCAGACCCTGTCGGCACGGCCCTGATGCACGCCGCCGGTGATGCCGGCCGCGCCATCGACGCGTTCGTGGTCCGCAAGGCACAGAAGTCCTACGGCATGGGTCGCCAGGTTGAAGGCCCCGGTGTTGACGGCCGCAAGGTTGTCGTCCTGGAAGACACCTCCACCACAGGCGGCTCCGCCCTGACAGCCGTTGAAGGCGTGCGCAGGGCAGGCGGCAACATCCAGGCCGTCGCCGTGATCGTTGACCGCGACACCGGCGCCAAGGAACGCATCGAAGCCGAAGCCAACGTTCCGTACCTGTTCATCTTCGGCAAGGACGAACTCGGCCTGTAGTCCCCACGCCCTCCCTAAGAAAGCCGCTGGCGCGACTTTCTTGGGGCCCTCGGGCGCGTGGGCCCACCCACGCCCTCCCTACGAAAGCCGCTGGCGCGACTTTCTTGGGTCCCTCGGGCGCGTGGGCCCACCCACGCCCTCCCTAAGAAAGCCGCTGGCGCGACTTTCTTGGGGCCCTCGGGCGCGTGGGCCCACCCACGCCCACCCACGTGCTCCTGCCTAAAAACGGCGAGGGTGCCCTGGTGGTGTGTCTTAATAAACTGCTGAGAATTCCATCATAGAATGTGGGCCTGACACCGGACAGGTACAGGGCCCACAGCTTTTTGGAACAGCTGAAAGGAACTGTCCTTGGCAAAGCTTTACTTCCGTTACGGCGCCATGAACTCCGGCAAGTCGACCGGGCTGTTACAGGCGGCCTTCAACTATGAAGAGCGCGGCCAGCGGGTGCTGCTGACGAAGCCCGGGGTGGACACCAAAGGGGAGACTTCCATCGTTTCACGGTTGGGTGTCAGCCGTGAGGTGGACTTCGTCATCCCGCCCGATGCCGACGCCCGGAGAGTGTTTGCCATGCACGCTCGCGGCGACGACCCCGATGCGCTGCTCGAGCACGTCGACCAGGCGCCCGTGGCCTGCCTCCTGGTGGACGAAGCCCAGTTCCTGAGCCCCGAGCAGGTTGATGACCTCTTCCGCATCGCCGTGCTGGACGGGGTCCCGGTCATTGCCTACGGCATCCGTACAGACTTCCGCACCCGTGCCTTCCCCGGGGCTGCCAGGTTGCTTGAAATCGCCCACGCGCTGGAAGAGCTGAAGACCATTTGCCGCTGTGGCCGGAAAGCCCTCTTCAACACCCGCAAGATCGGCGACACAGTCGTGTTCGACGGCGAACAAGTCGCCATCGAGGGTGCCGAGGTCTGGTACGAATCGCTCTGCGGCTCCTGTTACCTGGAAATATCCGGGGGACAACTGGGTCCCTGAGCCCGGATTCGTCTGGACCGGGAAAGAACCATGAAAAGCGGCCGGAGTGGACCTTCGAGGGCTGCGTGGTTCATGGTAGCGGCGCGGCTGCATCAGCGGCACGGGAGCCGGGTGTTAAACACAAATGGTTGTCCGGGAGCCAAAGCCCCCGGACAACCATTGTGTGCTCAGGTGCCTGGCTTAAAGGAGGTCGAGTAGGTCGGCAACAGAGTCCAACGCCTGGTTCGGGCGGAACGGGTAGGCGTCGATATCCTCGGGCTGGGTGATGCCCGTGAACACCAGAACCGTGTGCAGCCCGGCCTCCATGCCCGCAATGATGTCGGTGTCCATGCGGTCGCCGATCATCGCCGTCGTCTCCGAATGCGCCTGGATGCGGTTCATGGCCGAACGGAACATCATGGGGTTCGGCTTGCCCACAATGTACGGTTCGCGGCCAGTGGCCTTGCTGATCAGGGCGGCCACTGCGCCCGTCGCCGGGAGCGGCCCTTCGCTGGAGGGGCCGGTGGCGTCGGGGTTCGTGCAGATAAAGCGGGCGCCGTCGCCGATGAGCCGAATGGCCCGGGTGATGGCCTCAAAGGAGTAGGTCCGGGTCTCGCCGAGGACCACATAGTCGGGGTCCTGGTCGGTGAGGATGAAGCCTGCCTCGTGCAGCGCCGTCGTCAATCCTGCCTCGCCAATGACGAAGGCGCGCCCGTGCGGCATCTGCGACTTCAGGAATTGGGCGGTCGCCAGGGCCGAGGTCCACAGGTTTTCCTCCGGGATCTCCAGCCCTGATGCACGCAGGCGGGCGGCGAGGTCACGCGGGGTAAAGATTGAGTTGTTGGTGAGCACCAGGAAGCGTTTGGAGGTGGCGACCCAGCGCTCGATCAGCTCAGCGGCCCCGGGCACCGCCTTGTTTTCATGGACCAGCACGCCGTCCATGTCGGTGAGCCAGCATTCGATGTCGGCGGGCTCGCGGTGGTTTAGCTTGGTCATTGCTCTCCTTCGGGGCGCTGTATCAGGTGTCCAGTCTTGCAGAGAATGTCGCTGGGGCCCGATACCTGCGCGCATGTGCGTAAAGTTGGACGGTGAGTAAAATCGGTGAAAATTCTGCCCCTGACGCCCCCGAGTACGTGGAAACGCACCATGAAGTGGGCGTCGGTCCTTGGGAAGGCGAGCTCCCGGAGGGCGACCACTGGGATCCTGAGCTGCTGGCCGAGGGCGACCGCCGCAACGTCCTGGATGAATACCGGTACTGGACCATGGAGGCGATTGTTGCCGAATTGGACACTCGGCGCCACGATTTCCACGTGGCCATTGAAAATTGGCAGCATGACATGAACATCGGCACCGTCGTGCGCACGGCCAACGCGTTCCTGGCCAAGGAGGTCCATA
Source organism: Arthrobacter sp. LAPM80 (assembly GCF_046736435.1). Classification (NCBI taxonomy): domain Bacteria; kingdom Bacillati; phylum Actinomycetota; class Actinomycetes; order Micrococcales; family Micrococcaceae; genus Arthrobacter; species Arthrobacter sp. LAPM80. The sequence continues at coordinate 28,371 of NZ_JBCHVD010000003.1, read as the reverse complement.
TCATCGGACGACGGCGGTGGAACAAGCGCGGCGCGATGGTCACCGACCGCTACCAGCACGTCCGCCACCACCCCACAGTTGAAAATTTTGTGGCCTGGGCGGAGGGCGAAGGCTTGGCGATTATCGGCATCGACATCTTCCCCGACTCCGAACAGCTCGAAACATATGAGCTGCCCCGCAACTGCGTCCTCGTGTTTGGCCAGGAGGGTCCGGGCCTGAGCGACGAGGTGCACGCCGCGGCGCGGACCACCTTGTCCATCGAGCAATTCGGCTCCACCCGATCCATCAACGCGGCCTCGGCGGCCGGCATTGCCATGCATGCCTGGATCCGCCGGCACGTGTTCGACCAGCGGGTGCAATAAAAACCTTCGATCCATAGCTTCTGCCCAGCCTCATAGCCAGCAAAACACAGCGGTCTAGGCTCGGCAGTGTGCGGGCGCACGGGGCGCCTGCCCGGTGAAGGATCTCTGTCGATCTTGGCGCGACGGCAGCCACGGGCGCCCCGCATCCCCTGACACCGCGTATCCCGGCGGTGTTCCTAGTGGGGCGCAACTGGCAAACAATGAGGGCGCCGCAGCGGCGGATGCAACTGTCGAAGGGGAAATTTACTTTCAACTCCGGGACCTCAGGGGCGCGCAGGCGCTGGCCACGGCAGTCTCGACACCCGGAGACCGCAGCTATGGGCAGTGGCTTTCGCCCGCCCAGTGGATCGGCAAGTATCTCCCGGCCTGAAGGTTCTACAATTCGGTGGTCAACTACCTCAAGTTGCAGGGAATGGTCATCAGCGGGGTGCCTGAGAGCCGCCTGTTTGTGGTGTTTCGCGGCACCGTCGCCCAGCTGAACGCTGCCTTCGACGCCCAGCTCCACAATGACGACTTCAAGGGCGCCACTTTGGTTTGCCCGTCCAAGGCGCCGACCCTGCCAGCAAGTAATACTGCACCGGTTGCCGGGGTCTTTGTTGATCAGGGCAGCCTGCTGACGCGCCCGAACTACGTCTCTCCCGACGACGGCACCCAGCCATCGCCGCAGGCACGCAGTACCAGGCCGCCGGCACCAACAGCCGCCTGCTCAAACTCCTTGGGGCAGTACAGCGATACGGTTCCGAGCGCCTACGGCAAGACGAGCTATCCGACCTACCTGTGTGGTTAAATGCCAAGCCAGATCAACTCGGCCGACGGCAGGGCTGACCTGACGAAGTCAGACCACGGTTACAGCGCACCTGCCGACGGCCGGGGACAAACCGTGGCGATCATTGACGCCTATGCATCCCCACCATGCTCTCGGACATTAACACCTGTGCGGCGGACCCAGTGGATGGCAGCCCGAACAGGCCTCCGACGTGGCCTCGGTCCATGGCACGGCCCCGGCAGCAACGGCGCCTATGTTTCGCCCGTGCCGGGAACGGACTTCCAAGGAGGAGCCGGCGGTGGCGTAAGCGCCGTTTTTGCCCAGCCGGCCTACCAGAAGGGCGTGGTGCCCAACTCGCTGGCCCATGGCATGCGTGTCATGCCCGACGTCTCCACGCTGGCGGATTACTGCCCGGGCTATGTCATCGGCATCAGCCCCATCAACAATGACAGCACGTTGATCACCGACCCGTTCACGGTCCATACATCTGGTGGCACGTCCCTGGCCGCACCATTGTCCGCCGGGCAGATGGCCGTCGCACAGCAGGTCAGCGGCAGAACTCCCGGCTTCGCGACCCTGGCATCTACTCCACGAGTCGACACCAGCCCGGAACGTTCACCGATGTGACACAGCCGCGCACGCCGAAGGCGCTGGCGTTCACGCGACCCAGCGACGGCAAGAAGTATTTGGTCTCGATGAACCTTGACACGTCCCTGACCACCACCCAGGATTACGACAACGTCACGGGCATCGGGAGCATGAACTATGACTTCGCGCTGGCCATCAGCTGGCACGGGAGGTAAACAACTAGCGCTTTCGGCGGACCCCGGCACTGAAGTGCGCGGGTCCGTCGTCGTGCGTGGCCACAGTCCAAAAACTGGGCAGTAGCGACGCGAACTTCGCTGCTGTGAAGGCAATCGCTAGGATGGAAGCAGCCATGCGGGAGGCGGTCCGTTGATCGCCTCTTTACACCGTTCAGCCCAGAGGAGCTCTTAATGCCCATCGCTACACCGGATAAGTACGCCGAAATGATCGACCGCGCCAAGGCTGGCGGCTTCGCCTACCCCGCGGTCAACGTGACTTCTTCCCAGACCCTGAACGCAACCCTGCAGGGCTTCGCCGATGCCGGCACCGACGGCATCATCCAGGTTTCCACCGGTGGCGCGGCCTACTGGTCAGGCGCGGGTGTCAAGGACATGGTTGCCGGTTCATTGGGCTTCGCAGCATTCGCGCGCGAAGTGGCCAAGAACTACCCGATCAACGTTGCCTTGCACACCGACCACTGCCCCAAGGACAAGCTGGACGGCTTTGTGCTTCCCCTCTTGGAAGCCTCCGAGGCAGAAGTGAAGGCCGGCCGCGACCCGATCTTCAACTCCCACATGTGGGATGGCTCGCATGAAACCCTCGAAGAGAACCTGCGCATTGGCCGCGAACTGCTGGCCCGCACCCACGCCGCCAAGATGATCCTTGAAGTTGAGATCGGGGCTGTTGGCGGCGAGGAAGACGGCGTCGAAAACGCCATCAACGACAAGCTGTACTCCACCATCGAAGACGGCCTGGCCACGGTTGCGGCGCTGGGTTCGGGCGAATACGGCCGCTACATCACTGCACTGACCTTCGGCAACGTGCACGGGGTGTACAAGGCCGGCAACGTCAAGCTGCGCCCGGAGATCCTGAAGGAAATCCAGGCCGCCGTTGGTGCCTCGATCGGCAAGGAAAACCCCTTCGATTTGGTCTTCCACGGCGGTTCGGGCTCCTCGGATCAGGAAATTGCCGACGCCGTGTCCTTCGGTGTCATCAAGATGAACGTCGACACTGACACCCAGTACGCCTACACCCGTCCGGTGGTCGACCACATGTTCACCAACTACAACGGCGTCCTGAAGGTCGACGGCGAAGTTGGCAACAAGAAGACCTACGATCCCCGCGTTTGGGGTGCAGCGGCTGAAAAGGGCCTGGCAGCACGCGTCGTCGAGGCTGCACAGCAGCTGGGCTCCGCAGGCAAGACGTTCAAGTAACATGAGCGACGAATTCCGCCGGAACCTTCTCGGCCCGGAGCCCACACTGCTCCCGGTGGAGGAGGACGTAGTTGCGCGTCTGGACGCGGGGGACGAAGCCGTTGATTTGGCTGCTGCGCATCCCACGTCTTCGCTGTTGTGGGCCATTCTGGCTGACGAGGCCTATGCGGAGGGCCGGACCATCGAGTCCTACGCCTACGCACGCACCGGCTACCACCGCGGCCTTGACGCACTGCGCCGCAACGGCTGGCGCGGCACCGGCCCTGTGCCGTACTCGCACGAGGGAAACCGCGGTTTCCTGCGCGCGTTGTACGCCCTGGGCCGCGCGGCCGGTGTCATCGGCGAGTCCGATGAAGCTGCACGCATTGCCACGTTCCTGAACGACTCCGATCCGTTGGCAACTGCCGCGATCGAGGCCGCGCTGTAATCCCCAGCGACAAAAATGACGCCGCTTGCGGTTTTCGACACCGTTAGAACGGTGTCGGAAACCGCAAGCGGCGTCATTTTTAGTTTTCGGCCGTCTTTCGCGAGGCTGCTGCAACGAAGAATGAGCCGAGCAGGCCAATGAACAAGAACCCTGCTGCGGCTAGGACGGAGGCGCCTGCCGCCTGCGCGAAGCCGCTTGAAAGTGCGTCAACAGCCGCAGGTCCGGCATCGCCCAGCGGGCCGTGGGTGCCCAGCTGGGCCAGGTGGGAGATGACGCCGCCGGCCGAGTCGCGCAACTGCACCGACAAGGTCTCCACCTGGTTCGAGGGAAGGCCCGGCACCGCCGTAAGCAGTTTGGTGCTGCTCGAAACTGCATAGTGTGCCAGCACGCTGCCCATGATGGCCGATCCCAAGGCCGAACCCAACTGCCGGACAGTGCTTTGCGTGGCGGATCCCTGGCCCGAAGCGGCCGTGGGGATGTCGGCCAGGACCGTGCCCGTCAACTGCGCTGAAGCTAACCCCAGACCCAAACCGTAGATGACAAGCAGGGCTGCGATGAGCCAGACTGAAGTGTTGGCCGTGATCAGCAGGCCAAGGACAAGCAGGCCGACGCTCTCCAGGGCAAGGCCGATGATGACCACGTTGGGCGGACCCATCCGCGCGGCCAAATGCCTGGCCGAAGCTCCCGAGAAGAACGCGCCCAGGGCCATGGCTGCCAGGACAAAACCAGCGTTGAGGGTGCCCAGGCCAAGGACGTTGATGAGATAGAGCGGCAGTACCAGCAGCAGGCCGAATTCGCCGATGGCCACCATGGCAGCGACCGAGTTGCCCCAGGAAAAGGTCCGCACACGGAACAAGGTGAGGTCCAAAATCGCTGACCGGTCGATCCTTGAGCGGTGCTTTTCCCACAGTAGGAACGCGGCCAGCAGAACAATGCCCGCGGCCAATGTCAAGGGCACAACGGATATGGCGGCATCGGCGGGCCAGCTGAAGGGTCCAAGGTCAAGTGCGTCCCTCGCGGCCCACCAGCCCAGCGAAGGTCCCTCAATCAGCGCAAAGACCATCAGGCCGAATCCGGCCGCACTCAACAGCAGGCCAAGGATGTCCATCCCGGCCTTGTTGTTGGGTGACTTCGTCTCGGGGACGAAAACCACGGCTCCCACCAGGACGGCGATACCCAGCGGGATGTTCACCATGAAGATCCACTGCCAGGCAAACGACGACGTCAGCCAGCCTCCCAGCAGCGGCCCGATGGCCGCCACGCCGGAGATGACGGCGCCCCAGATGGCGAACGCCGTGGTCCTGTCCTTGCCGAAGAACGTGGAATTCACGCTCGAAAGCGTTGCCGGCAGTACGGCCGCACCGCCCACTCCTTGAAGGACGCGGCTGAGAATCAGCCCGTTGGCGTCGTGCGAGAGGGCGGCCAAGATGCTGCCTGCCATGAACAACACAACGCCGATGATGAACAGCTTCCGGCGCCCGAACCTGTCGCCCAGGCGCCCGCTTGTCAGCAGCAGGGCGGCCAAGACCACCGAGTACAGGCTGTTGACCCACTGTGCCTCGTTCAGGTCAAGGTGGAGGTCCTCAATGATCGTTGGCAGGGAGACGCCAACGATGGTGCCGTCGATGACGATCATGGATAGGCCGGCGGCCAACACGCCGAGGCCTGCCCACTTGTTGCGGGAAGCGCCCGTCGGGTTTGTACTGTCGTTTATCTGCTCCATGTCTTCAAACTATGTCCGCACAGGGGCAAAATCATCAACCATCTAGTTGATTGGACCACCCGTGTTTGGCCGTTTGGGCGGTTGCACACGGGCGGCCGGTTGGGAAGGGGGATTAGTCCCAGATGTTGTCCCCACGCAGCGAAGCGTCGGCGCCACCGTCGGTGTAGATGGTCTGGCCCGTGGTGTGTGTGTTCTCTTCGCTTGTCAGCCAGGCCAAGAGGCGAGAGATGACAACGGCGTCGGAGTGATAGTTCAGCGGCATGGGTACGTGGGAATCCACCATGGCCCGGCCTTCCTCGGTGGCCAATAGCTGTGTAGTCATGGGGGAGATCACGGTGCCGGGAGCCACGGCGTTCAGCGGGATTCCGGCCCCTGCCCAGCGCGGTGTGATGGATTCGCGACGCACCCAGCGGCTCAGTGCCCGCTTGCTGGAGGGGTAATTCAGGTAGCCCGCTTCGGGGCCCTTCTCTGCCAGTGCGGTTCCGATGGCCACGGCTGCGGTTTCATCGCCTGAGAGCAGTGCCTCAACGAGTTCGGGGGAGTTCGCCTGCAATGATGCCATGGAACTAACGACGGCGGCGCGGGGGTTTGGGCTCTTGGCCAGAGTGGGTGCCAGGTGCTCGAGGAACTCCGTCACACCGAAGTAGTTCACGCGCACGGTCAAGGGGATCGGTGCGGAGATGCCTGCGCAGGCGATGACCGCGTCAACGCTGCCATTGGCAAGTTCGACGGCCTTGGCGGCTGCAGCGGCGCGGCCTGCTGAGGTACTCAGGTCGGCCTCAACCTCGGCGCCCTTCAAGTCAACGCCAATGACGTTCTCGCCGCGTTCGCGCAGCAAGGCTGCCGTGGCGGCGCCGATGCCTGAACCGGCTCCGGTGATGATGTAGCTGCGGGGTGTTTTTGCCTCGGTCATGTCAGTGTTCCTTATGGTTGTTTTTTTTGGTTGAATTCGCAGCAGTGGCGGGCCCCAGCCCTGCCGAGAAGGTAATGGTGGAGCCCTCAAATTTCTTGAGAAGCCTGACCAGATCCAGCCTGTCCGTTGTGTCCCAGCCGCGCAGCAATTCCTCCACGAGACCGGCCCCTGCCCGGACGAGGGCCACGGCAATTTTCTTGCCCGGAGCTGTCAGTTCCAGCAGTTGTGCCCGGGCATCGCTTGGATCAGGAATGCGCTGCAGGAGACCGGCTGCCGTGAGCCGGGCGGAGATCTTGGAAATGTTCGATGCCCCGGTCATCATCTCCGCAGCAAGGTAGGACGGTCGTTGGGGTCCGTCCTTGGAAAGAATCGTGACCATGGTGATGGCTCCGGGATCGAGCTCAACCCCTTCACGGGCAGCAACAGCCGTCATGAAGTCTGGGGCGGTCCATGCACTGAGCACCCGGGTCAGTGTGGCGATCAACGCCGCACTGTAGTCGGTGTCCGGTTCGTGGGCGCCGGGATCGTTGTCGTCAGGGACCCACTCCTTAGGCATGGACGGTGCCGCCATCAACGGGAATTACCACACCGGTGATGAAGGATGCTTCGTCGGAGAGCAGCCAGGCGACGGCATTGGCGATTTCCGCCGGCTGGCCCAGGCGCTTCATGGGAACCCCGGCAGCGTAGCCGGCACGAGCCTCTTCGGGGAGGGATGCAAGTGCGGCAGTCTCGATGGGGCCGGGAGCGACGGCGTTGACCCGGATACCCTTGTCGGCGTTTTCCATGGCAACACTGCGAGTCAGGCTCACCACGCCGTGCTTGGCAGCACCGTACGGCGTCAGCATGGCGGTCGAGGAGAGGCCGGCAACCGAGGCTGTGTTGACGATGGCGCCACCGCCGTTGGCCAGGAAATGCGATACCTGCGCCTGCATGGACAGGAATGTTCCGCGTAGCGTGACAGCCATGACGCGGTCCCATTCGGCCAAGGTGACGTCCTGAACAGGCTTGGGCATGGCGCCGATCCCGGCGTTGTTGGCAGCAAGGTCCAAGCGGCCGAAGGTGTCCAGGGTGAAGGTAATGAGGGCCTTGACATCATCGGGATCGGCCACATTTGCGTGCATGTAGGCCGCGCGCCCACCTGCGCCCGTGATGGCTTCGACCACGGCCTGGCCCGCTGTGTCATTGACGTCGGAGACCACCACTGCGGCACCCTCGGCGGCGAGTCGGAGGGCGATGGCCTCCCCGATCCCTGCACCTGCTGCGGTTACAAGGGCCACTTTATTTTCAAACATCATGTCGGCCTACTTTCCTCGAGGGACTGGACGGAAGCCCCATTTAGTGTCCTGAGGACAGTGTAGCACTTAGTTTCCTTGGGACACTAAAAATCTGTCATGTATTTATGACCTGGCCACGCCCGGCAGTGTAGTGCCGAATGTGCGACTGCGGGGGCGGTGAAGTAAACTTGCGGGGTAAGACCCCCTTGGCCATATGCCTATCCGCAGTACCTATGGGATTAGGCAGGTGGTTCCCAAGGGGCATTTTCGTGTCCGGACGCTGTACGGCGGAACAACCGCCGAATTCTGCAGGTCCGGCTCAACTTATGAGCAAGGGGGAGGGTCCCATGCCAGCAATCGTAATCGTCGGCGCCCAGTGGGGTGACGAAGGTAAAGGCAAGGCCACAGATCTTCTAGGTGGTTTGGTCGACTATGTGGTGAAGCCCAACGGCGGCAACAACGCCGGGCACACCGTCGTCGTAGGCGGTGAGAAGTATGAGCTCAAGCTCCTTCCGGCCGGCATTCTGAGCCCCAATGCAACACCCATCATCGGCAATGGCTGCGTGGTAAACCTCGAGGCACTGTTTGAGGAAATCGAAGGCCTTCAGGCTCGCGGTGCGGATACGTCCAAACTACGCATTTCAGCCAACGCCCACCTGGTTGCCCCGTACCACCAGGTGCTGGACAAGGTCACGGAGCGTTTCCTGGGCAGCCGCGCCATCGGCACCACCGGCCGCGGCATCGGTCCGGCCTACATGGATAAGGTGGCCCGACTGGGCATCCGCGTCCAGGACCTCTTTGACGAGTCCATCCTGCGCCAAAAAGTGGAGGGGTCACTCAAGCAGAAGAACCAGCTGCTCGTGAAGGTGTACAACCGCCGTGACGTGGAAGTGGACGAGGTTGTGGAGTACTTCCTCAGCTTCGCCGAGCGTGTCCGTCCCATGATGATCGACGCAACCTACGTGCTGAACGAGGCACTTGACCGCGGCGAAGTCGTACTCATGGAAGGCGGCCAGGCCACGTTCCTTGACGTCGACCACGGCACCTACCCGTTCGTCACCTCCTCCAACCCGACCGCCGGTGGCGCGTCGGTTGGCTCGGGCATCGGCCCCACGCGCATCACCCGCGCAGTGGGCATCATCAAGGCCTACACCACCCGTGTTGGCGCCGGCCCGTTCCCCACGGAACTCTTCGACGAAATGGGCATCTACCTGCAGAAGACTGGCGGCGAGTTCGGTGTCAACACCGGCCGCCCCCGCCGCTGCGGTTGGTACGACGCCGTCCTGGCCCGCCACGCTTCCCGCGTCAACGGCTTCACGGACTACTTCGTCACTAAGCTCGATGTCCTCACGGGCATCGAATCCATCCCTGTCTGCGTTGCCTACGACGTTGACGGCGTACGCCACGACGAAATGCCGATGACGCAGACCGAATTCCACCACGCGAAGCCGATCTTCGAGTACTTCCCGGGCTGGACTGAGGACATCACAGGTGCCCGCACCATGGAGGACCTGCCCGAAAACGCGCGCAATTACGTGCTCGCTCTCGAGGGCATGTCAGGCACCCGGCTCTCCGCGATCGGCGTGGGCCCGGCCCGCGACCAGACGATCGTGCGCCACGACCTGATCAACGGCATCTGACATAACCCGGCTTGACCGGGCACCAAGGCAGGGACGACGGCGGAACCCAGGTTCCGCCGTCGTCCCTGCCTTTTTGCGCGGGTCAAGAACGTCGGGTCACGGACTAGGCTGGTTGCACAGAATATCCATCGGAAGGACCCACGGCCATGAAAGTCAGTGTTGGACAGTTCAATCCAGGCGGGGACGTTGCAGAGAACCTGGCAACCATGCGCAAGCTCAGTGCAACCGCGGCCCAGGACGGCAGCAAGTTGATCCTGTTCCCCGAGGAGGCCATGTTCTCGGTGGGGCGGGTGGATGGCGACTTTGCCGCCGCCGTCGATGGCCACTGGACCACTTTTGTGCAGGGCCTGTCCCTGATTGCCGCCGACACAGGGATCGCCGTCATCGCCGGCGGCTACGAATCAAGCGGTGAAAGCCGGCCCTACAACACAGTCGTCGCCGTGGATGATGTCGGGGCGATCCTGGGCACGTACAGGAAACTGCACCTTTACGACGCCTTTTCCTACAAGGAATCCACCCGGATCAAGCCAAGCGACAGGGCCATCACCGTGGTGGAGGTTGGCGGCTTCACAGTGGGCATCATGACCTGCTACGACATCCGCTTCCCCGAACTGGCCCGCGCCCTTGTCGACTCCGGTGCCGACCTGCTCAGCGTTTCCGCTGCCTGGTTCAAGGGCGAACACAAGGTGGAGCACTGGGAGACGCTGTTGAAGGCCCGGGCCATCGAAAACACCTGTTGGGTGGCAGCCGCAGGGACCTCAAGCAGCCACTGCATCGGCCATTCGGCCATCCTTGACCCCATGGGGATCCCCGTTGGCTTCCTCAACGACGAGGCCGAAGGCGTTGCAACTGCCGACGTGACACACAGGCGAATCGAAGAAGTCAGGGAGTTCCTGCCCGTGCTGCTCAACCGCCGCTTCGAAAACAGCCACGTGGTGCTGCCGGCCGAATAAAAGTCTCCGTTGACGCACGATGCTGGCTGTGATTACTGTCAGAACTAAGGGCAGGAGGAAATCATGAACGACGCCAGAATTTGGTCGGTATTGGAAGGGCTCTATCCGGCTGGGTTGGAGGACGTGCCCCTCGACGGGCAATGGCTCAAGCCACCGTTTGCCGATGACGCCAGGGGTCGTGCGATTGTCTGCAACGACGGCGATTTTCAGTTCGTGGTTGTTGACCGCAACAGCTCCGCCATGCTTTACGTCTGCGAAGACGAGGAAACACTTATTACCTCCTCCCTTGACACCCTGCCGGCTATTATTGCCGCCTGGGGTTCCATCGACAGGGACACCGTGGGGCCTGAGGACGACGAGGACTTTTCAGAGGTCAAGAAATCCTTCCAAACCCAGTTGCAGGCCTTGGATCCCGCGGCGGCGGCCCCCAATGAGTTTTGGGCCGCGTACACCGAAGAGCTCACCAACGCGGACTACGTGGACATCGACGACGTGCCCGAAGAGGACGTTGAACCGGAACCGGACTCCGGGGACAACGACCGCCCCACGGTCGAGGACTCCTACGTGATTGCCTGAATGGTTCCATGTTTTGGATTAGGCTTTCACCATGGCCAAAATTAATGACCCGCAGGTGATCCGTCGGCTGTTGACGACCCCTAGCCGCTGGGCAGTTGTGGGACTTTCCAACAACCCGCTGCGCCCCGCCGTTGGCGTTTCGTTGTTCCTGCAGCAGCACCTCGGCCATGAAATCATCCCGGTAAGCCTCAAGGGCGACGACGTCCACGACGCCAAGGGTTTCAAGACACTGGCTGAGATCCCCGGTGCCGTCGACGTCGTGGACTGCTTCGTCAATTCCGCCAAGGTCGGTGCCGTCGTTGACGAGGCCATTTCCATCGGGGCGAAGTCAGTCTGGCTGCAACTGGGTGTTGTTGACGAGGAAGCCGCCCAGCGGGCCCTGCTCGCCGGGCTCGAGGTGGTCATGGACACCTGCCCCAAGATCGAAGCGGCAAGACTGGGCCTGTAGGCCGCCGGTCCGCTCGCATTTCAATCCTCTGAAAGAAGCCATGCCCCGTCATCTTGACCTTTCCCGCAAAAACGGCCGCCTGATAGGGCTGTTGACACTGGTGGTGGCAGTCGCGCTCGTGGCAACCGGCATCTGGTGGTTTGTTTCAATACCTGCACCCTCGGATGCGACCGGCACAGCCGCGACCGCCAACACTGCCACGTCGGCAAGTACCCCGGCGAAAGTCGGTACGACGGCGCCAACGCAGGTTCCGGCGTCGAGCCCGTCTCCCAGCCCGACTGCCAGCGCACCCGCCATTAATCCTGTCACCGGGCGCGTGGACACCTTGGACGGGCTTGTCCCCGACTACGTCCTGCCGCCCATCGAAGGCGGCCTGGCCCCCGTCCTGACAAAGGTGCCCACCGAACAAAAAGTGGTGTTCCTGACCATCGACGACGGCGCCGTGAAACGCGAATCGGACCTGGCCCTGCTGGAGCAGAACGGCATCAAGGCATCGCTGTTCCTGGCCCACGCCTTCATCGCGGAAAACGCGCAGTTTTTCAAGAAATACACCGCCGCCGGGCACCTGATCGAGGACCACACCATGACCCACAATCTGGGCTTCATCAGGCTCAGCTATGAGGAGCAGAAGGCCGAAATCTGCGGCATGGCGGATTTTGAGGAGCAGCAGTACGGGCGCCGGCCCGTGTTCTTCCGGCCACCGGGGGGGCCCTACACCCAGGCAACCCGCCAGGCCGTGGCTGCGTGCGGCCTGAAGGCGATCATCGATTGGGAATCCAAGGCAAACGCCGGCGGCATGGACTACCAGGTGGGTGCGGCCCTGCGCCCGGGGGACATTGTCCTGATGCATTTCCGTCCTGAGTTCCCCGCTGATCTTGCGGCCTTCATGAAGGCGCAAAAGGCGGCAGGGCTCAAAGTGGTGCTGTTGGAGGATTATCTTGCCACCAAATAGCCCGGACGCGGTAGTGCGGGCCCGTGCCGGCATGACGCCCACCGGGTAGCGTTGGATCCATGACGCGAATTGTTTACTACACAGCGGCGACGTTGAACGGATTCCTGGCGGACTCAAACCACTCGCTAGACTGGCTCTTTGCCGTGGATGACGCCGAAGGCCCCGATATTGGCGCTTTCATGGACGCCATGGGCGTGTTTGTGGAAGGCTCATCCACTTATGAGTGGGTCCTGAAGGCTGAGAACCTGCTGGCCGAGCCGCACAAGTGGCAGCAGTACTACGGCGCCAAGCCCACGTATGTCTTCACCTCCCGAATATTGCCGGTGCCCGAAGGCGCAGACGTCCGCTTCGTCAGCGGAGCGGTGGCCGATGTACTGGAGGAGATCAAGGCCGCAGCAGGCGAGCTGGATGTCTGGGTTGTCGGCGGCGGCGACCTGGCTGGCCAGTTCCTTGATGTGGGGGCCCTGGATGAACTGTTCATCACCCTCGCGCCGGCAGCGCTTGTGTCAGGGGCACCGCTGCTGCCGCGCAAGGTGGGGGCCGATCGGTTGACGCTGCGCTCCGCCAGCCAACAGGGCCAGTTTGCGGTCCTCAACTACGAAGTCCTGAACCCCGACGTTTTCGTTGTGCCCGGTGCGGGAGCCGCAGGTGAGGATGCCGGGGAGCCGCAGTGAGCATCAGCGCAGCTACCTTGCGTGCCGCGGCCCTGGCGTTGACGGGTGCCTACGAGGACTTCCCGTTTGGCCCGCACACCAGCGTCTTCAAGGTCAAGGCGCCAAGTGGCGGTGGCGCGGAACGCGCCGGCAAGGTGTTCGCGCTGGGCAACCTTGACCTCTCGCCGCTGTCAGTCAGCTACAAGTGCGACCCCGAACTGGCCCCGGCACTGCGTGCGGCAAACCCCGGAATCATCCCGGGCTACCACTTGAACAAAAGGCATTGGAACACCGTCGACACCTCCAGCGTGGAGACACAAATGGTGTTGGACATGATGGAGGATTCCTATGACCTCGTCGTGTCCGGCCTGCCCAAAAAACAACAAGAAGCCCTGAAATGGAGTGCACACGTTGTCAAAAGCCAACCGTGAAACCCTTGATTATCCCTGCCTGGGGCTCACGCGCCTTGTGGCGCAAAAACCCGCGGATCCGTCGCACTGGCCCAAGGGCTTTGGCTACGTGGACAAGACCTTAGCGGTGGGCAACGGCTCCGAATCGTTTGTCTCGCTTGCCGAAGGAATCATGACGTGGCAGATCCAACGCGGCGCAGGCCTGAGCGTCAGTGCGCCGCCGCGCGCAGTCGTCGGGGCACGCGTTGTGAGTGGATTTGGCGTGGGTAAGTTGCGCCTCCCCGTGCCCTGCGAAGTGGTCTGGGCGCTTGAGCCCCAGATGATGGCAGGTCCAGACGGGCGGGAGGTTGAGATTGCAGGCTTCGGCTATGGCACCCTTCCCGGACATCCGGCCCTCGGCGAGGAAGCTTTCATCGCCATGAAGATGCCCGACGGCGGCGTGTACTTTCGACTGCTGGCCTTCAGCAGGCCTGCGGGATTGATTTATGCCTTGGGAGCCCCCGTCACACGGCTCACCCAGGCGGGTGTGACCCGTTCATACCAGCATGCGGCTCGCTTGCTCGCCGGTGGCTTCTAACGGGCTGTGCCCGGTGCATCCCTTGCACCGGGCACAGTCCTTATTCATTGGGTTGCTTGCTCCGGGGCGCGGCTTCTAAGCTCGCTTTCCGCGACGGCGAACCAGCAACACCGTGCCCAACCCTGCAAGCAGGGCTAGAAGCGCCAGGGTCACGACCGTCGTGGACGTTGACCCTGTATGGGCCAGATCATCCGTGCCGGTGGCCGTTGCCGGTGTCTTGCTTGGCGTTGGTGTGCCCGGGGCCGTTGTGGATGCCGTTGCACTGGCAGACGCGGTGGCACTGGCCGTGGCCGACTCCGTCGGATCCGTTGTGGGTTCGGTCGTCGGTGTTGCCGTCGGATCCGTAGTGGGCGCCGTCGTCGTTGGCGGGTCTGTCGCTTCCACAACCGTCACCGCGAGGGGTGCCGACGCCGTCAGTCCGCCCTGGGTTGCCACTATCGAGTGCGCTCCCTTCGCAGTGCCAGCGGGGATTGTGACTGTGACTGCCGCGGTTCCATTGGCCGTGGTGGTGACCTTGGCCAGTTCCACGGGATCTGAGTGGAGTTCCACGGTAACTTCCTTGGCGGGTGCGAAGCCCGTCAGTGAAACATCCACAGTGGTGCCCGCCTCAACGGTTTGCTTGTTCACTGCAACCCCCGGATTGGACGGTTGCGCATCCTGTGCAACCGTCCAGCCCTGTGGTGCCAACTTCGCGAAGAACGAGCCAAGCGGCTTGCCACCGATCAGGGGTGCCGCTCCCGTGCCGTAGCTGGTGACAGTGATCGGGGCCGCGGTGGTGCCGTAGCCCCAGAACGGGGTGTCGGATGTGACGCAGTTGTTGCCGGCCTTGAAGTGCAGGGTGGAGCCGGTGGCGATTTCACTCTGGCGGAATTGCTCCAGGGAGTTGAAGGGGCGTTCCTGTGTGCCGATGCCGGCAACGGGTGCCGAGCAGTCAACGAACAGGTCTTTCAATGCTTCCGGTGCCGCTGCCAACTGCTGGAATAAGGCGACGTCGGAGAAGTACGCCGGGGCGCGTGTTTCGACGACAGTGACACGGAATTCCTGGGCCGTCACCGTGGAGGTGAACTTCTGGATGCGCAGGACGCCCACGTTGCCGATGTCGGTGACCTTTGTCCACGTGCCGTTGACCTTGGCTTCAACGCTGAGCTTCTCCACGGCCTGGCCGTGGTTGAGGGTGTCCTCGGTCAGCGTGATCCGGTCCACTGGCTTGGCCGAGCCAAGATCGATCACAAAGGAATCGCCAGCGGCCAGCGGCACGGCCGAACCGGTGCGCAGGTTTCCGTCGGTCATTAGGGCCGTGGTGGTCCCGCCGATGGTGACAGGCCTGCCAAGGGCGTGGTCCGCGGAGAAGGACTTTTGGCGCTCTGCGGTGAAGCCCTGCAGGGCCGTGACCGAGGATGGGGCGAACTGGCCGGTTGTGGTGGGCGGGACGTTGAGCAGCAACACGGAGTTGCGGCCCACGGAGTCATGGTACTTGCCCAGCATGGTTGTCGGGGACTTCGGGGCGTCGTTGGGGTGCGCGAACCAGCCCTGGGTCAGCTTCATGTCAGCCTCGGCCGGCCACCAGTGCAGGTTGTTGGCGCTGCCGCTCTTTGCCGCCTGGACCAGTGAGTCCCGGGAGCCGAGGGTGGCGTTTTGCTCACCGGAAACGGCGCTGATCTTCCCGCCATCGTTCGGTGTTTTGACCGGAATGACACTCCATTCATTCTGGCGGGCGGTGCCATTTTCGTTGCCGATCCAGCGGACGTCCTTGCCGCCCACGGCCACGACGGCGTTGGGCTGCAGTTTGCCGATCATGTTGTAGAAGGCCGGGTAGTCGTACGTTTCCTGCTTTTCGGTGTTCCCCTGGGCCCCGTCGAACCAGACCTCGTCAACCTGGCCGTATTCGGTCAGTGTTTCGTACAAGGTGTTCAGGAAGAATGATCCGTAGTCGGTTGCCTGGTACTTGAATTGCGGAAGGGTCTTGCCCGCCCTGTCATCGCCCTGCACCAGGGTCGGGATGGTGCGTTCGCTCTTGGCGCTGCCGTTGCCGAAGACTCCGTCGACTTCCTGGTTGGAGTCGGCGGGGGACATGTAGACGCCCACCTTCATGCCGTACTTGTGGGCCGCGTCGGTGAACTCACGCAAGACATCACCCTTGCCGTTCTTCCACGGCGAGGACTTGACACTGTAGTCGGTGTAGCGGGAGGGGTAGGAAAGGAAGCCGTCATGGTGCTTGACGGTCAGGATCGCCAGGCGGAAGCCGTTGTCGCGGAGGGTCTTGACCCAGCTGTCGGCGTTGAAATCGCTCGGGTTGAACCTCTTCGGATCCTCCGTGCCGTGGCCCCACTCCTGATCGTAGAAGGTGTTGATGCCAAAGTGCACGAATGCTGTCTGGCGGGCTTCCTGCCATTCGAGCTGGGGCAGTGTGGGGCGCACCAGGGTGGACTTGGCCACGATGTTCGCGGTGCAATCTGTTGCCGTGACGCTGATGTAGTTGGCGGGGTCGATCAGCAGTGGCTCGCATGTTTCAGGGGCAGTCGCTTCAAGTGTTTGGTAGATGAACGCCTCAGGCTTGAAACTGCCCGGCAGGGACGCGAAACGGGACTTGCTCAGCGAACCCTTGAATCCGCGTGAGAGTGCCCCAGGGTTGACGTCATTGCCGAAGCCCACGGTCCTTGTCACAGCGGTGCTTCGGGTGGACAGGCCGGTGCCGTTCACGCTTCCCAGTTCCTTTCCGTCGAGTCCGGCAAAGAGTGTCACCTTGCCGTCCGCGGCCGGGACGTAGGCAACGGAGAAGGTGTGTTCCTGCTCGACGGCCGGGAGGGGGATGGCGTTCTTGAAATCCACCCAGCTTCCGCTTGAGTTGGTGCTGTAGCCGTACTCGAATTCGGTGCCGTTGGCTGCATAGCGGGCAAAGAAGTTGCCGCCGACGGCCAGCAGGGTACCCTGCTGGACCTGGCCGGACGACGGGGTGAATACGGTCTCTGCGACGAAGGCCTTGTCAAGCGTTGCCGTCCCGAGAGAGACATTGGTGGAGGAGAAGTCGATACCTTGGGTGCCACCTGTCAAGGCGATTTTGCCGCCCGAGACCACTTCCGTTCCTGCACGGGTGCCCAGTGTTCCGAGCACGGTTTCCGTGCCGGTGGGGGAGTAGGCATTGGCAGCGAGCGTGCCGCCGAATGCCACATCCAGCAAGGTCGTGGATGCGGGCAGGGGCTGGAATTCAAAGTCGGCGGCGTTGAACGCCTTGGCGGTCGAGGCCAGCCGGACTTCGTGCAGGGTTCCGGTGAAGCCGCGCGTTGCGCCCTGGCTGTTGAGTTCATTGCCAAAGCCAAAGGCATTGCCCAAGTTCAGTGCATTCTTGGCCGGTTCGGTGCTTGTCACCGGTGGGAGGATTGCGCCGTCGAGCATGAGGGAGAGCGTCACTCCCGTTACAGATGGCAGGTAGTGGAAGGAGAGTGCGTGTGCCTTGTTCAGCTCAGGGTAGGGGGTTTCCTTCATGTGGGTTGCCCAGGTGGAACCGGTGAGGGAGTCGAAGCCGTAGCGGAGCTTGCCGCCCTGCGAGCGGATGTAGAAGTTGCCGCCAGCCGAGAACACGGTGGACATGTCCGCACTCGAGGTGGGCGTGAACTTCACTTCGCCGAGGAAGCCCTGGTCGGCCTTGTCGACACCGGTGTTCAGGTCGGCTGAATCGAAGCGAATTCCTTGGGTTCCACCGGTGAGTTTGACGCCGACTTGGGCGACCTGCTCCTCGCCGCCGTTGATGCGCCGGACCACGCCGCGCATTCTTTCATCGCCTGTGGTCGTGTAGGCGGTAGTGCCCACGAGGGACCCATTGAAGCCAATGTTCAACGAGTCGGACGTGGCGGCCTGGGCTGATATCGCAGGTGACAACATTGCGGCAATCATACCGGCGGCGGCAATCGTGGCGGCGATGGGCAGCTTGCCGGGCCTGCTGAACGGTCTGGCACTTGTGGTCGGGGCGGACCCCCGATTTGGGCGGGTTCGAAGCTTGGTCAATTTCATTTCTTGCAAAGGCTCCCTGTCGGTTTGGACTGCGAGGCCGGCCGATTCGAAACCTTCATAGCGACGGCACTGACCCACACGCATACATCGATTAAACATCAGACGTATGCGTGTAAAGGTAACAGTTATGGATATCATTTGGGGACTTTTCATGAAAATTACCGTCAGGAAGGACCGTTCGCAGGCGTCATTTACGCCACTCACGCCCAGACATCGGACTTTTCAGCCCCGGCGACGGCACCTTCCATCTATCAGACCGTCGCTCCGGGGACAGGCACCACGAGCGCAGCTTCCACGGCTTTGGCTGCGCCAATAAGCGCCGCTACCTCCTGCGTCAAGGGCCTACTGCGCAGCCTTAAACAACTGTGACGCGGTTACTGCACCAAAAAACCCCAAAAATGGGGATTATCGTGCAGTAACCGCGTCACAGATGGGGGAGGGGTGGTTAGCCGAAGTACTTCGGCAACGTGCCCTCGTGTGCAACACGGAGTTCATCCAGCTCTGCGGTGAACAGGCCCTGGATATCCAAAGCCGCACCGGCCGCGTCAACAACGCCAATGCGGGAGACCGGGAAACGCCGTGCCGTGCACATGTCATTGAAGCGGACCTCTTCGCTGCGCGGGACAGCCACAATGGCGCGTCCCTGCGTCTCGGAGAACAGCAGGGTGAAGATGTCGACGCCGTCCCGGGCAGCAACCTCATCCAGGGCCACACGCGCACCGGTGTTGTTGCGCAGTGAGGACTCAACAAGTGCGGCGGCAAGGCCACCCTCGGAGAGGTCGTGCGCGGAGTCGATCATGCCGTCACGTGAGGCGTTGATCAGGATTTCACCCAATTCACGCTCGCGTGCCAGGTCAACCTTCGGCGGCAGGCCGCCCAGGTGGCCGCGCATGTTGGCCCACTCGGAACCATCCATTTCATCAGCCGTGGTGCCCAGCAGGTAGATGGCCTGGCCGTCTTCCTTCCAGCCCGACGGCGTGCGGCGTGCGACGTCGTCGAACTTGCCCAAGACCGCGACAACGGGGGTGGGGTGGATGGGCGTGGTGCCCGTCTGGTTGTACAGCGAGACGTTGCCGCCGGTGACGGGGATGCCAAGCACCATGCAGGCGTCGGACAGGCCGCGGATGGATTCGGCGAGCTGCCACATGACATCCGGATCCTCGGGGGAACCAAAGTTCAGGCAGTCGCTGACGGCCATCGGAATGGCACCTGAGGTGGCGACGTTGCGGTAGGCCTCGGCCAATGCAAGCTGGGCGCCATGGTACGGGTCAAGGAAGGTGTAGCGGCCGTTGGCGTCGGTGGCCAGGGCAACGCCCAAGCCTGTTTCCTCATCCACGCGGATCACGCCGGCGTCGTCCGGAAACGCCATGGCGGTGTTGCCGCCAACGTAGCGGTCGTACTGGTTGGTGATCCAGTCCTTTGAGCACATGTTCGGGGAAGCAATGAGTTCCAGCACGGCGGCCTTGAGCTCATCCGGGGTGGAGGGGCGGCCGGCATCGGCGGCTGAACCCTTGAAGGCGTCAGCCTGCAAGGCGTCCTGCCACTCCGGGCGGGCGTACTGGCGGTCGTAGACCGGGCCGTCGTGCGCAACAGTGCGGGGATCGACGTCGACAATGACTTCGCCGTCCCACTTGATGATCAGGCGGCCTGTGTCGGTGACCTCGCCAAGCCAGGAGTACTCCACGGCCCACTTCTCCATGACGGCTTCAAACGCTGCAATGTTCTCCGGGGAGACAACAGCCATCATGCGTTCCTGCGACTCTGACATCAGGATTTCACCCGGGGTCAAGGTGGGGTCGCGCAACAGCACGGAGGTCAGTTCGACTTCCATGCCGCCGTCGCCGTTAGAGGCCAGTTCCGAGGTGGCGCAGGAAATGCCTGCGGCGCCGAGGTCCTGGATGCCCTCCACCAGGGACCCCTTGAACAGTTCAAGGCAGCACTCGATGAGCACCTTTTCGGCGAAGGGGTCGCCCACCTGGACGGCGGGACGCTTGGAGGGCTTTGTGTCGTCGAAGGACTCGGAGGACAGGATCGAGGCCCCGCCGATGCCGTCGCCGCCGGTGCGTGCGCCGAACAGCACAACCTTGTTGCCCTTGCCCGAGGCATTGGCCAGGCGGATGTCTTCGTGGCGCATGACGCCCACGGCGAGGGCGTTCACCAGCGGGTTGCCCTGGTAAACGGAGTCAAAGACCATTTCACCGCCGATGTTCGGCAGGCCCAGCGAGTTGCCGTAGCCGCCGATGCCGGCAACGGCACCGTGCATGACGCGGGCGGTGTCCGGGTGGTCAATGGCGCCAAAACGCAGCGGATCCATGACTGCAACCGGGCGTGCGCCCATGGAGATGATGTCGCGGACAATGCCGCCGATGCCGGTTGCGGCACCCTGGTACGGTTCGATCATCGTGGGGGAGTTGTGGGACTCGATCTTGAACGTCACGGCCCAGCCGTCGCCAAGGTTGGTGACGCCGGCGTTTTCGCCGATGCCCACCAGCATGTCCTTCTTCATTTCCTCGGTGACCTTCTCGCCAAACTGGCGCAGATGGTTCTTGGAGGACTTGTAGGAGCAATGCTCACTCCACATGACGGAGTACATGGCCAGCTCAGCGGCGGTGGGGCGTCGGCCCAAAACCTTTACGACGTCGTCGAACTCGTTCTGCTTCAGGCCAAGCTCGGCCCACGGCAGCTCAACCTCAGGTGTCACGGCTGCGTTAGCAACGGTGTCGATGTTGAACTTTTTCGCGGATTCAGTTGAGATCTCGCTCATTTATTTGTCTCCCAGAAGAGTGTTCAAGACTGAGGTGAAGAAGCCCAGCCCGTCGGTGCCCGTGTGGCCGGGGCCGTAGCCGGCTTCAACCGCGTGCTCGGGGTGCGGCATGAGGCCAACCACGTTTCCTGCGGCGTTGGTGATGCCTGCGATGTCGCGGCGTGAGCCGTTCGGGTTGCCGCCCACGTAGCGGAATGCCACACGACCCTCGGCCTCAAGGGCGTCAAGGGTCTTTTCGTCCGCGATGTACTGGCCGTCCTGGTTCTTCAGGACAATCGTGATCTCTTCGCCAGCGGCGTAGGCATTGGTCCAGGCGGTGGCATTGTTCTCCACGCGCAGCACCTGATCGCGGCACAGGAACTTCAGGTGATCGTTCTTGATCATGGAACCGGGCAACAGGTGCGACTCGGTCAGGATCTGGAAGCCATTGCAAATACCCAAAACAGGCAGCTTTGCATCGGATTTTGCGGCGTCGATGATCTTGGACATCAGCGGCGCGAAGCGTGAAATGGCGCCGGCACGAAGGTAGTCGCCGTAGGAGAATCCTCCGGGGATGATGACGGCGTCGACGTTGGCCAGTTCCGTGTCAGCGTGCCAAAGGTCGACGGCGGTTGCGCCGGAGAGGCGGACGGCGCGGCTTGCGTCGCGGTCATCCAGCGTGCCGGGGAAGGTGACAACGCCGATGCGGGCGCCCGCCAGACGGGAGTCAATTGGGGCCAGGACGGCCCCGCCAATCAAGGGGGTTTCACTCATGGCTAGTCCGCCACAACTTCAACGTTAACAACATCTTCGATGACGGGGTTGGAGAGCATGGTCTCCGCGGCTTCGCGGGCCTGGGCCAGGATTTCCTCGGTCACCTCGCCGTCCACCGTCAGTTCGAAGCGCTTACCCTGACGGACGGCGGAGAATGCGTTGAATCCCAAACGAGGGAGTGCGCCAACAATGGCCTTCCCTTGGGGGTCCAGAATTTCGGGCTTGAGCATGACGTCGACAACGATCCGGGGCATCGAAGGAACTCCTGGTGTTTAAGAGGGGGTGCCGCGGAGGTGCCGTCTTACGCCGTCTTGTGGGTCAGGTTGTATTCCGCCTGAAAACCGATAAGAAGAGCGCTCCGCGAGCTTGCACTCCCATTCTACCGAGAGTTTCCAAACTCAGGAATTTGGGGCCCCGCTGGACGACGGGAGATTGATAGTAGTCACAAATGAGTCGCTTGGCAAAATGGTTTTGTGATCACAAGCACGTTAGATTGACCTGATGTTCCATGTCCTATAAATCACATTTCCCGACAGGGTTAACCGGTTTTGCAACACGGGCCACGCAGTTGCAGTTACCTCGGTGCTCGTCATATTCATCGGCGGATTGTTTCGTCGAACAGGGATCGGCAGGGTGGCCGGAGTAATAATTGGGAATCTCCCTCAAGAGTGATCCATAACACTATAGAATCATACCGGTCATCCTATGTCCGACTTCTTGGGGTAGTCGCTGGATGCTCTGGTAAGACAGCATATTTTTCTTGGCCATGATGGTCACTTGAAAGGAATCGATGAAATTCACCGATAAGGCCCGTCGAACAAAGGGCGGCTTTGCAACCGTCACGGCGGGTGTGTTGGCAGCCGGACTGCTGACGAGCATGATGGCCCCGGCTTTTGCCCAAGATCAGGCACCGGCCCCGTTGGCTGCCGCTGGCAGCTACGCCGAACAGGTTTTGGCCAAAAGTGGCGACAACGCCATTGATGCAAGCCTGGGCCGTTACTACCGCATCCCCGCCTTGGCGGATCTGGGCGGTGGCGTTGTCCTGGCCTCTTATGACGGCCGCCCAGACGGCGGCGATGCTCCTTCGCCAAACTCCATCGTCCAGCGCCGCAGCGTGGACGGTGGTCTCACTTGGGGTGCGCCCACCTACATTGCGCGCGGCCAGGAAGCCAAAAACGGCAACCTGCGCTTCGGTTTCAGCGATCCCAGCTACGTTGTGGACAAGGTCACCGGAGACGTCTTCAACTTCCACGTCTACTCCAAGGATCAGGGCTTCCAGGGCAGCGGATATGGCAACGACGACGCCAACCGCCAGATCATCGGCACCCAGGTTTCCGTCTCTAGGGACAAGGGCCTGACATGGTCCACTGACCCCGGCAACATGCCTGTTCTGCCCCCGGCAAACTATGCTGCCAGCTCACCCTTTGCGGCATTTGACGGACCGCTGATCACGGACGTGGTCAAGCCGGTCGGAGATGCAAGCAATGTTGGCGGCGTCGCAGGTCTCTTTGCCGCCTCGGGCGAAGGCATCCAGCTTCAGTACGGTGTTCACAAGGGCCGTTTGATCCAGCAGTTCACCGGTAAGGTCAAGCAGGCAAACGGAAGCACCCCGTACCAGGCCTACAGCGTGTACTCCGATGACCACGGCAAGACCTGGCAGCGCGGGTCCTTCGTCGGTGATGGCATGGATGAGAACAAGACCGTTGAACTTTCCAACGGCGACGTCATGCTCAACTCCCGTATCAGCAGTGGTGGCACCGGCCGCAAGGTAGCCATTTCCAAGGACGGGGGTGAAACTTACGGTCCCGTCACCGTGAACAGCACCTTGATTGACCCCGTCAACAACGCCTCCATTGCGCGCATGTACCCAAATGCCGTGCAGGGCTCGGCCGAAGCCAAGATGCTGTTATTCTCCAACGCAAACAGCACCTCAGGCCGCTCCAACGGCACCATCCGCTACTCCTGCGACGACGGCACCACATGGAGCGCCGGCAAGCAGTTCAAGAGCGGCTACATGGCGTACTCCACCGTGACAGCGCTCAGCGACGGAACGTTCGGCCTGTTCTACGAGGCTGACGGCAACGCCATGACGTTCGGCAAGTTCGACGCCGCGTGGCTGGAAGTCAACTGTGGGGGCATCATGAGTGCGGCCCTCACGGCCGCCAACGGCTCAGGCGCCAACGGATCCACCGTGGATGTGGCCTTGACCGTGACGAACAACGGCACCGACGTTCTCTCCGGTGCCGTTGCTTCCCTTGGGGTTCCCGTTCCGGGCGCAAGTGGAAAATACGTAACCAACGCCGGTTGGACCGCAGGTTCGGTCACAGTGCCCAACGTGGCACCCGGTGCCTCCACAGTCGTCAAGGTTCCTGTTGGCATTCCCAGTTTTGCCAAGGTTGGGGAAGTCACATTCAATGCAAACCTGACCCGCGGTACTGACAAGGTGACCACCACCGTAAGGGTTGCCGTTACAGGCGGCGCGGCGGACACCGTCGTCGGCGTTGACGGCCGCGGCGAGCTGCGGGCACCACTGCGCAATGTTGCCACCACCCCCTACGCTGTCGGGGACAAGGTTGGTTACAATTTCATGATCAGGAATGCCGGCAACATTGCCGCCGAAATCTACCCCACGGCAGGCAATTTCAACCCGCTGCTCCGTGTGGCTGAAGGTGGCACTGCCGATGCAGGCAACTGCCGCTGGGGATCATTGCCGGTTGCTGAAGGCTACACCTGCAACACTGCCCTGCACGCAGTGACCGCTGATGAGTTGGCGAACGGATACTTTGTTCCGCTGACCACCTGGAAGGCCACTGCCGGAGCCCTCACCAAGAGCACCACTATCACAGGTGACGAAGTGGATCTGTTGGTCCGCAAGCCGTCTATTTCCCTGGCCTACACCGCTGGCGCCTTGATGGATGTTGATGGCAGCGGGTTCGCCTCTGTCGGCGACACCGTCACCTACACATCCGTTGTCACGAATACTGGCAATGTGAAGCTCGCAGACGTGACTGGATTCGGTGCCGCAAGCTTCGATCTGGCTGTAGCTGAAAGCAAGACATCCACATCCGTCTACACCCTGACGGCCGCGGATGTTTCCGCCAACAAGGTCGCGGCAAAGGGACTCGCAGTAAGCGCGAGGAACGGTGCAAAGGTTGCCGCTGCATCGGTTTCATCGGCCCCTGTCGCAGCCTGTGGCGATGAACTCTGCGGCGCCGAGCCGCCTATCGCGAACCGGATACCGCAGCGCGAGATCACCATTGCGTCAGTCTCATCGGAAGAGCTGACAGGCGAGACCGCACCCAACGGTCCGGCAGCAGCCCTGCTAGACGGAAACCCCGATACGTTCTGGCACACCAAGTGGTCGGGCACGCCAGGGGCTTTTCCCCACTCTGTGGTTTTCAACCTTGGCAAGAGCTACCAGATCACTGGTTTCGAATACACGCAGCGCCAGAATGCAACAAATGGCAAGATCAAGGATTATGAAATCTTTGTCTCCGACAGCCTCACCGACTTTGGCACGAAGGTGGCTAGCGGCTCGTTTACGGGCGTCGCCGAGCGCCAGCGCATTGTCATTGCCGGCAACAAGGCAGGACGCTACGTCAAGCTTGTCGGCCTGAACTCCATCGCCGGGAATGCCTTCGGCGGAGGCGCCGAAGTCAACATCGGCGGCCTGGCAGTCACAGCAGGTGCAGCATCGGTTACCGCAACCCCGGGCTCAGTTGAGGCCGGCAAGGACATCTCGGTATCGCTATCAGGATTCCCGGCCAGCACCGCCGTGGCACTGACGTTGGATGGCGGAGCCTCGTTGGGCAGCGTCACCACTGATGCGGCTGGCAAGGCCACCACATCGGTTACGGTTCCTGCAAGCATCCTTGCAGGCAACCGCACGGTGACTGCCACGGCAGGAGCTGTCAGCGCCACAGTGGGGATCGTTGTCACCGCGGTTCCCAGCACAGGCACGCCAGTTGTCGGCGCAACCATCAAGGGCGAGCGCACGGACACAAGCCGAGACATGATGACAAGCCCGTACACGGTGGGCCAGGAACTGCCGTACAGCTTTGTTGTCAAGAGCACCGCTGACATCGTCTCCACGGTCTACCCAACCGCCGGTGAACTCTCCGGATTCAACATCGACGGGACGCCCAACTGCCGCTACAGGAACATCCCCGTTGGTGGTGGCTACACCTGCACCACGGCCAAGCGTGTCATTACGGCCCAAGACGTTGCCAATGGCTTCTTCCAACCCGTGACACAGTGGACGGCAGAAGGAACCGGCGCCACGTCCGTAAATTACACCATCGACGGTGGCGAGGTTGATGTTCTTGTCCGCAGGCCTTCATTGGCACTGACTGTCGGCACGGGCGTCCTAGAAGACAAGGATGCCAGCGGTTTCGCCAGTGTGGGGGACGTTGTCAGCTTCCCGGTGACTGCCAAGAACGATGGAAACGTTGCGCTGACCGGTCTCTCCCTGCCTGATACGACCGGAGCCGCGGCTACGTTGGCTGCCGGTGCAAGCACTGTTGGGACTTTCAAGCACACAGTGACTGCAGCGGACCTGATTGCCAAGAAGGTAGCTGAGATCTCCGTTGCTGGCGCCGCCCACAATGGTGTCAAGAACGTTGCCAACACGGCTGCCGGAGTTGCGTTTGCACTGGAGCTTGCTCCAGAACCAACCCAGACCCCGTCTGCCAGCCCGTCCGTCAGCCCGTCTGCGGAACCGTCGGTCACCCCGTCGGCCAGCCCGTCCGTCAGCCCGTCCGTCAGCCCGTCTGCCAGCCCGTCGGTCAGCCCTTCCGTCACCCCGTCGGCCAGCCCGACAATAAGCCCGTCAGTTTCGCCTTCGGCCACGGTTGCTCCGACAGCGGCTCCTCCGGCCGAGGGTGAGCCGTCAGGTTCGGTGGGTTCGGGCACGGTTTCCGCTGGAGGCACCGTGACCATTACAGGCAAGAACTTCAAGCCGGGCACCACTGCAACGTTCACACTGCATTCGGATCCTGTGGTTTTGGGTACGGCTGTGGTTGGGGCTGAC
Source organism: Arthrobacter sp. LAPM80 (assembly GCF_046736435.1). Classification (NCBI taxonomy): domain Bacteria; kingdom Bacillati; phylum Actinomycetota; class Actinomycetes; order Micrococcales; family Micrococcaceae; genus Arthrobacter; species Arthrobacter sp. LAPM80. The sequence continues at coordinate 2,125 of NZ_JBCHVD010000003.1, read as the reverse complement.
GGAACGGTTTCCCTGACGGCCAAGCTGCCGGCAAACGTGCCAGCTGGTGCCCACACTGTGGTTATTGCAGGCATGGGTGCCGATGGCAAAGCCGTTGAAGTCAGCATTGCCGTGAAGGTTGCCCCCACGGGTGCAGCCACCGGCAGCACCACCGGACCGGCCTCCGCCGCAAGTTCCACAGCTGCTGGAACAACAGGCGATGCCCTGGCAAACACCGGCTTTGGCTTGTTGCCGGTAGGCCTGATGGGTGGGCTTTTACTCCTGCTCGGTGGAACGCTAGCCCTGCGCAGGTTCTCCCCCCGGGGTGCCCGCCAGTAGTTCGACGCGAAACCCATAAATAGCGGGGGGTGCTGGTGCCACAAGCACCGGCAGCCCCCGCTTTTGCGTACCAAGGCCGGAGCCCTCCGGCCGACGCTTTTAGGGATTTCTCCCCGGCGCAGGCAACGTTCGACGGCGTTTTCGTCACCACCGTTGGTGAAGTGGGCCGGCGGTGGATCACGCACGGCAGCTGACCAACCTGGGCCGGGCCGGGCCACAGTGCAGGCCTTTTCAACGGTTGTGGTCTAGGGCGACGTGCGGCTGCACCTGATTGGCGGGCCTGCCGCCCTCAGCGAAGAGGAAGCCCGGGATCGCAATCCCGACACCCTCATGCCCGACACCGCCGCCTACGCCCTCATGGCCCAAAGAATCTCGCCCAGCTTTCTGCAGAGTTGCAGGGCAAAAAAATGCCCCCGACATTGGCGAATGCGGATTCCACTTCGCATTCTCCAATGTAGGGGGCACGTGCTTTGCACTTGCAACTGTTGTGCTTACAAGCCCAGATCGCCCTCAAAGGCTGCGGATGACAACCGGGCGGTCACGGTTTGCAGGAACCGGCCGGCGTCGGCACCGTCAACCAGACGGTGATCGTACGTCAGGCACAGGTACATCATGTGGCGGATGGCCAGCACGTCGTCCCCTTCAGGACCGGTGACCACAGCCGGGCGTTTGACGATGGCGCCAACCCCCAGAATGCCCACCTGCGGCGCGTTGATGATGGGCGTGTCAAAGAGCGCACCCACCGAACCAATGTTGGTGATGGAGAAGGTGCCACCGGAGAGCTCGTCGGCCTTGATGGAACCGTCGCGGGTTCGTGCTGCGACGTCGGCAATGCCCGCGGCGAGTCCGGCGAGATTCATTTCCCCGGCGTTGCGGACCACAGGCACCAAAAGTCCCTTGGGCGCGTCCACCGCGAAGGCGAGGTGTTCGGCGTCGTGGTAGCTGATGGTCCCGGCCGCTTCATCGAAGGAGGCGTTGAGCATGGGGAAGGCCTTCAGTGCCTCGGCCACCGCCAAGGCGATGAACGGCAGGTACGTCAGGTTTACCCCGTGTGCTGCGGCAAACGCCCCCTTTGCCCGTCCGCGCAACCGCACAATGTTGGTGACATCCACCTCGTGCACCTGCGTCAGCTGGGTTGAAGTATCCAACGATTCACGCATGCGCTTGGCAATGACGGCACGAATCCTCGAAGCTTTCACGGTAGTTCCGCGCAGGCTTGTCGACGCTGATGCCTCTACCTTGGCCGGGGCGGAGGTCGGAGCAGCAGAAACGATGACCGCCGATGCGGACTGCGCCGCCGCAGCAGCTCTGACATCGTCGCCGCGGATGCGTCCGCCAATGCCCGTACCTGTGACGGCGGACAGATCCACCTTGTGCTGGCGGGCGAGCTGGCGCACCAGCGGGGTGAAGTAGCTTCCGTTACCGGAGGCCACGACGTTGCTCGACGCCGCAGGTGCCGGAGCCAGCGCAGCCACAGGAGCCGTTGCTTCCGCGACCGGTGCTTCCGCGACCGGTGCCTCAGCAACAGGGGCGGCGCCATGGGGGGTAATGATGGCCAGCACCGCGCCCACCTCGGCGGTTTGATCCTCAGGCACCAGGATGCTCTGCAGGATTCCCTCGAAGGGGGAGGGGATTTCGGTATCCACCTTTTCGGTGGAGACCTCAACCAACGGCTCGTCGAAGGCAACGGAATCGCCAACTGATTTGAGCCAGCGGGTCACAGTTCCCTCGGTGACGCTTTCACCCAGTGCGGGCAGCAACAACGACTCAGACATGGGTGGGCCGATCCACTGTGATTTCGCCGCGG